>CAZDTI010000778.1:0-2667 GCA_964508085.1 uncultured Saprospiraceae bacterium
CTCTGTGGCCTCTGTGCTACATTCGACAAGCTCAGTACAAGCCTGTGTGAGCAATCCGCATAATGGTAAGAAAGTTACGTTTGGGTTTTTCCAAAAATTGGCTCGCTATAAATTGTAGCATTAGAAATTACACAAGATTCATTTAAACCAAACCCTTACTAATATGGTACTCCGATTAAGTTTATTATGCACAATTTATTTTATGCTCCAAAACACCGCATTGGCGGATGGAAAGGGCATAGGCATTGAAAATGACAGCGTGACGGTTTATGTTTTCCTTCATGAATCTTGTCTCATCAGTCAATATTATACCTTAAACTTACGAGAATTGAGCAATGAGTTCTCCAATAAAAATATCCAATTCATCGGCTTGTTCCCAAACACTTCTTCCAAGCTTGAAAAGATAAAGGAATTTAAAGAGAAGTATAAGATTCCATTTAAACTGGAAACGGATTATGATAGAATAAAAACCGAACAGTTTGGAGCAACACTTACTCCTGAAGTGTTCGTCTTTAATGAAACTCAAAATAAAGTACTATACAAGGGAAGAATTGATGATGCCTATGCAAGAGTTGGCAAAAGAAAACAAGTAACAACAACTTCAGAATTGAAAGACGCTTTGATGGCTATCTCTAACAACCTTCCTATTGAAGTAACGGAAACCACTTCTGTTGGCTGTTATATTAGCATGCGTAACTCAAATTAATGTTGTTGAACATAGTAGGTCATAGGTGTCAGTCCCCTAAGGTAGGAGGAGCTGACACCTGACTCCTAATGTAAAGATCAAATCAAACCATTAAATAATACATTGAAATTGCTTTAAAAATTGAAAAATGAAAAAAATAATTACTCCTATCGTTTTCTTAATCTTTAGTGTCAACTTATCAATCGGGCAAGTCAATTTTAGTGAAGACATTGCACCGATCATTTATGACAACTGTACCTCCTGTCATCGGCCGAATGAAATTGGGCCAATGTCATTCACCAATTATGAAGAGGTGGCAAGCTGGGCTGGAATGATTCAATATGTCACCGAAATCAATTACATGCCTCCTTGGAAACCGAATAAAGAATACAGCAGTTTTGTTGGAGAAAGAGGGCTGACGGATGAGGAGATTCAGTTGATCGCGGAATGGGTCTCACTCGGTTCTCCCCAAGGTGACCCCAACCTTGAACCAGCTTTACCGAATTTTCCAACAGGATCTCAATTAGGTACACCTGACTTGGTTCTGGAAATGGCGGAAGACTATCCTATTGAAGGAAATAATCAAGATGATTATCGAGTTTTTGTTATTCCTACTGGACTTACTGAGGATAAAGAAATTGCTGCAGTAGAGTTTAGGCCAGGGAATACAAAAGCTGTTCACCATGCATTGATGGCTTATGAAATTAATGGGGAAGCTGCTGCTTTAGATGCCGCAACACCCGGTTATGGATATGAAGAATTTGGAGGATTTGGCGTTCCAACTCAAGGAAACTTTATAGGATACACCCCTGGCATTTCTACCGTTTTTTTTCCTCCCGGAATTGGAACAACTTTGCCAGCGGGAGCTGATTTATTAATACAAGTACATTATGCTCCTCTTCCAACGGATGAGACGGACAGGTCTTCCGTTAACATATTTTATAAGGAACCAACTGATCCAATCTTTAGAGAAATTGACAGAAATCCGGCGACACCCCTTGATTTAGACGGTGGTTTTTTTAGTTTCTTTATTCCTCCAAATGAAACAAAAGCTTTTGAAGGCACTAAAGAAATTGAGGAAGATATTAGTTTGCTTTCTGTATATCCGCATTGTCATTATTTAGGTCAAAACTGGGAAATGTTTGCAGTAGCTCCTTCTGGTGACACCATCAATGTCATTCAAATTGAAGAATGGGATTTTAATTGGCAAGGTGCTTATACTTTCGATCGGATGAAAAAAATACCAGCAGGTTCCATCTTACATATCAATGCAAGTTACGACAACACCACAAGTAACCCTTTCAACCCCAGTAACCCTCCAGTGCTTTCCAGTTGGGGAGAAGGAACCACAGATGAAATGTACTTGGTCGGGATGAATTTTGTTCCTTATCAAGAAGGAGATGAAGATATTGTTATCGGAGAAATGACTACATCGTCTATTGATTTAATCACAAAAAATGACCTGAACAGATTGGAAGCGCCATTTCCTAACCCTAGCGACGGTGCTGTTACCATTAATTACTATCTAAACAAAAAACAAAACATCAGCATCGAATTATTTGATATAAAAGGGCGTCTTGTCAAGACGATAATTAAAAATGTTGCTCATCTTGAGGGAGACCATAAGGTGGAGCTGAGCGCAGGTGCACTTCCTGTTGGGACTTATAAGATTAGGTTGTTGACCGAAGGTGGTTTATTGTCAAAACCTTTAGTGATCATTAAATGAAAAAAAGTAGTTTTATATTTTAAAACATGAGTCATCCAAAAAGTAGGATGTACACGTACCAATAAGAGTGAATACTCACGCAGAGGCCGCAGAGGCTGCAGAGCCTGTCCGGTGCCAGACGGGCGATACGCGAAAAATACGTTAGCCCGCCCGTCTAACGACAGTCGGACTGGCCCGCCCGTTCCGGTACGGACTGGCTCAGCGTTTTCTATGGTTTTTCCAAACTAAGGTTAAGAAATATTATAATTTCGATCAT
>CAZDTI010000779.1:0-2661 GCA_964508085.1 uncultured Saprospiraceae bacterium
ATGCCATTATGATAGGGTTTGAAATGTCAGGATAAATGTGTGCTAACCAAAGGTCGTCAGACGGGCGGGCTAACGTGTAATTTCCATCTAACTTTTTTTTTAATCACACAGACTTGTCCGCCCAGTATGGAAGGAGGCCACAGAGTTCACAGAGGGTAGTAATTTTCGCGCGTTCGCTCTGTGTTCTCTGTGCCCTCTGTGTGAGAAAATACTCTAAAAAGGAAACGCGTTAAACTACATTTTGCTCTGCGCACTCTGCGGCCTCTGCGGCCTCTGCGTGAAAAAACACACTAAAAACGCTATATTCCCGCAATCCCCGTCATAATCCCCAATGACCTTTTCTTCGCATTAATTCGCTTTGGCAAAAAGGCCATCATGCCCAAAACGTAATTAAAAAACTCCGTCTCCATATTCTTATCCCATTTGATGTTTTTCTTTTCCATCTCACTCATCCAATATAATACGTAAGGATCTAAAGTGCCGTAAGTATTTATTTGTTTTGGCATCCAGCCGGATCGTTCTAAAAGTAACGAGAGGTTATCAGGAGAGAACAAAAAGGTATGACGAGGTGTATGGTAACCCGCCCAATTTGCGCCGTATTTTTTCCGACTGTCCGAATCGAAATTGGGGACCTCTATGAGTAGTATCGTGTCCTTGTGTGCAATCGTTTTTAATTGTTTTAATGTTTTTACTGGGTCATAATCGTGTTCCAGGTAATGCCACATGGTGATGACATCGGGTTGTATTTCTTTTGTTAGGCTTTCGACTTCTCCGACTCGGAGGTCAAGGTTTTTATAGCGCTCCGGGTTTTCTTTCCAGCCTTCATCTGTAAAATCCAGACCGATTGTTTTGCAATTGTATTGTTTGGTGCAAGCTTCAAGAAAGGTTGGTTTTCCACAGCCGACATCTAAAACGACAGAATCTTTGGTAATGCGCTGATAATCGCCAATCCAATCCGCCCGTTTTTTATCCAGCTGCTTTTGGCTCGAATCGACACGTTTTTTGTATTTACCCCAAGCATCTGCACCTCTGTATGGAAGATAGAAATCCGTGTAATATTCTTTGAGTTGGTCTAATGGAACTCTTGGGTTTAGAAAAACCAAATTACAATTTTCGCATTGCTGAAAAGTAAAGGTTTCATCAGAAGGATGCATTTGTGCTTTGGTCTTTATCAACTCGCGAAATTGAGTCGCTTGACAAGCAGCGCATTTACTTATGTTTATTGACATTGTATTCTAGTTATTTCTAGCGAACTCCAATCGGTCTTTCAATCGTGACATTTGTGTTTCCCAATTGCTTATGGAAACGGCATCGGTATGCTCATTATCTGCCTCTTCTACAGCAGCTCTAATTTGTGCCTCCCATTTATCCAACATTACATTTGCATTCCCGATAGACAATGGGCCTTCTTTAAAGGCGGTTAGCTTTTCATTGTATTCATCCGTATAACTTGCCCAGGTACCAATTAGTTTATCACAAGCAGCAGAACGTTGTGTAAAACCAAAGCTACCAAAGCTAAACGGTTGGCAATCTGAGGATGTTTCGCCCCAGTCGTCTGCGATGGGAACAACTGGATTTACATTGGAAATGATGTTCTCAAAGGCATGATCCAAGTCCCAGGGAATGAGATGTAGCGTTTCTGCGCTTGGCTCTTCATACCAATAAAAATTATGTGGCGAGCAGGTGCTTCCATTACAATACCAATGAAAAGCACCATCATCATTTCGGATCGTTCGATCTACTGCTGCGTAGGAAATAATTTCGTCTAAATTCATCCATTGTTCAACAATAGTTTTACGTTCTGCTTCTTCGGCCTCTGAGATGGCTTGTGCAAAAGTTCTGATCATGTCAACACTGGGGTTTTCATCCTCGTTCGTTTTCAAGTGTTCCAAATATCGAGATGCTGGAAATGGCTGACCATTGGAATGAAGCGGCCATATTTCTTTATATACATTTCCATCACCATCTTCAAAATTATATCGGGCAAAACGGCCATCTATTTGTTCTACCAAAGCAAAAACGCCAATGAAGTTTCCATTAATAACAAGTCGAGCATGAACACATCGAGGAGCCGGCACATTCATTTCCCGAAACAACCAATAGCCCAATCGCTCCCGCATTTGCGATTTGTCATTATTCATAGAATGAAACTGTAGCTTCTTAAGGCCATAGAATTTTTCTTCACGACCTTCCCAGTTGATTTTTATTTTCATAGAAAGCTTTGTACAGGTTTTATGACCAGAGGGGTTGGCCCAATCTCCACCAGATAAGCATCCAACAAAAGCACCAATTGATCCTTTGTATCTAATTCCAACAGGACTTATGGTATCTCCTTCAAAAACCAAATTGCCTTCTACATATTCTTCGGCTGCCGGATCTTCATTGATTTTTATATAGTCTTCCAGTGGGATGTTCAGCTCAAAAGTATGTAGTTTTTCCTGATCAAAAATATAGTCAGAATCGCCAGAGATATAGGCTTCATCGCCATTGGGAGTAATGGTACTTACCTCGAAGTCCGTTGCGGTCGTGTTTCCTCCCGGGTTCGGATCCATCATATCGACTTGTTCCTCTTCATCTGATTTACAAGTAGATAATAAGAGCAGAACCAGAAATAAAAGTAAGTTTGTCTTTTTCATTTGAATAAATTTTAGAAGCAATTAA
>CAZDTI010000780.1:0-2649 GCA_964508085.1 uncultured Saprospiraceae bacterium
TGGCTTCCAATGGTTCAAAGGATTAGAAGAACGTGGAATTGATTACGTTGAACAAAAACACTCCTCCGTGTACACCTTACTACGTCACTTAAATATCTGACAATCAGTTGATTACGAATGATGATTGTTGCAATTTTGTTTTACATTATTTTTTTTGTAAAACTTAAAAGCGCAGTAATCATGAGAAAATTAATACAAGAATTAGAGGACTATATGATCCTCAAAAACTACTCCCGTGCGACCCGTAAAAGTTACCTTTCAGCTGTCAAAAATTTTTACCAATGGTGCGAAGCACAACAGGATAATCCTGATTTTATTAAAGCCAATGCTCATCGGTCATATTTGGTGCATCGGCATAAAAAAGGATTGGCATGGCAAACGGTCAATGGCGATTATTCTGCCATCCGAATGTTATATACCAAAATATTGGATCGTCCTTGGGATGAAAAAAAACTACCTCGCCCACGGAAGGAAAAAGCGTTTCCTTTAATTATTTCTCAACAAGACATTTCCAAATTAATTGACCATGCCTCTATTTTTAAACATCAGGTTTTCTTTCTTTTGATTTATGCCACAGGCCTACGACTCAGCGAGGCCTTGCATCTCAAATTTGAAGATATAGACCGCAAACGATTGCAAATTCGAGTACGCCGTGGCAAAGGTCATAAAGACCGCTATGTTGCTTTTCCCAATTCACTCCTTCCTGTTTTGGAAAAATATTTCGCCTATTATCATCCTCACCTTTATGTTTTTAATGGCAAAGTACGAGGGAGTGTATGGAGCATTCGCTCGGCACAAGAAGCCATTATTCAAGCTCGTCGGAAAGCCAAAATTCATCAAAGCGTTACGGCACACACTTTGCGACATTGTTATGCGACCCATCATTTGGAAAACGGTACCGACTTGATGTCTCTCCAACGGCAGATGGGGCATAAAAACCTCCGCACTACCGCCCGCTATATTCATCTTTGTAACAAGTTATTTACAAGAATTAATCATCCCTTTAATCAATTAGTTTTTTGCCTAAAAGATACCATTTGGGAAACCTCTTCCGACAATACGGAGAGCAATTTATCCACCGATTCCGTCCCGACCGAACTCAAATAAAAGCGATTCGTTCGATACGGGTTTGCCGTACTCCAGCGTTGGGCGGGAAGTTAATTCATTGTAGTGGGTGTAATGATTTTCGATTTATCTTCAAATCCTGTGGCAATCGCAATTGTCCCCTATGTCAAAATATTAAGAAGGAAATTTGGTTGGATAAAATAGTACAGTTGAATCTGCCTGTCACCCATTTTCATACGGTATTTACCTTGCCTCATGAATTGAATGATTTGATTCGGAGCAACCAAAAGGTTTGTTATACTATTCTTTTTCAAGCGGCGGCTCAAGCAGTGAAAGATCTTTGTGGAGAAAAATTAAACTTATTACCAGGCCTGTTGGGCGTGCTCCACACCTGGGGACAAAATCTTTCTTTTCATCCTCATGTTCATTTTTTAATTCCCAACGGAGGGATAGATTTATCTACGGGTGATTGGGTGGAAGGAAAAGATAGGAGGTATTTAATTCGACCCCGATTATTGCATAGCAGGTTTAAAAAATATTTCTTGCGCCTGTTAACTACCGCCTATGAAGAAGAGCGATTAGAATTTCATGGAAAAGCAAAACAATATGAGCACGTAGAAAATTTACGAGCGTTGTTTTGGAAAATCATTGATAAAAAATGGGTAGTATGGAATGAAGCTCCAGCGAAAGGAGTAGCGCAAATACAAACCTATTTAGCTCGTTATGTTCATCGGGTAGCGATAGCGGATAGTCGAATTACGGCTCTTCAAAACGATGAAATTACCTTTGATTATAAAGACTATCGCAAAGAGGATGGGCAGGGCAAACCAGTAGTAGAATCGATGACTTTGCCCGTGATGGAATTTATGCGTTGCTTTTTACAACATGTTTTACCGAGTGGGTTTATGAAAGTTCGCTACTACGGAATCCTCTCGGTAGTATGGAGAAAAAAGTTGGCTAGCTTGCAACAACAACTAGGGGTGAACCCACCACCAAAGCGAAGCACAAAAACCATAGTAGAAACAATGTTGGGGCATCCGATTGATGAGTGTCCCAATTGTGGAGCGAAAGATCTTGTGACATTTATCCTGCCCAGTTCTCGTCAGTGGCTAACAAAAAACAGCGAAGGATTGAATATTCCAAATCGAGCACCTCCACTCATTACAATTCCTACAACAACCTCCCAGTCGGCATAAAATGAAATCATTTTAAAGGCTACCGTTATGCCATAAAAAAACAAAACATCTACAAAAGGATAAATATTAAAAATACGTTGCATTAAACATTTGGTGAAAAAATAAAATAAGTGTATCTTTTCTGTGCAAAGCGAGCACTCTTGGCAATCACTCTTTCGAAAAATTAATTCTTCTTTTATAACAATACATTTTCTGTTTTTTTTCGAAATAGCAATATGCTAAGGATACCCGTATTTCGTTCAACTGGTGTGTTGATGCCACCTCCGGACGGCATTAACACGCCTTTGTGTTCCTCACCACCAAAAAGAAAAAGAAAAAATGGAATGATAAATTTACTCCATAAAATATTAGTAAAAATTAAAATTTCATTGAAAAAAACATTTGCTCA
>CAZDTI010000781.1:0-2635 GCA_964508085.1 uncultured Saprospiraceae bacterium
TTCCCGACGAAGCTGAAGACGGAGGACGTTTTGATCTCGTTGTTGTAGGTGGTGGATTTGCGGGAACCTGTGCGGCTTTATCGGCTGCCAGAAATGGATTACAAGTAGCGCTTATCCAAGACCGTCCGGTGCTGGGAGGCAATGGAAGTTCGGAAGTTCGGGTCTGGCCAGAAGGACGTACCCGTTTTGAACCCTTCCAACATGTAGGAGATATTGCAGAAGAAATAGCACCGGATGAAGTTGACCGAGGAAAGTATGGCACTCGAAATGCACGATTGGGCAGCATCTACAATGACGAACGTAAAACTATTGTTGTAGAAGCAGAACCTCGAATCACATTATTGTTGGGAGAGCGGGTCATCGCTGTCGAACACGAGAACAATAAAATCAGTGCCGTCATTTCACAAAACACAAGAACCTCCATTAGAAAAAAATACTATGCTCCATTTTTTGCAGACTGTACCGGTGATGCTACAGTCGGTTTTTTGGCAGGAGCAAATTACGAAATATCCAGTTCGGGCATCATGGGATTTTCCAATATGTGGAATGTCTTAGATGCGGCCAATGAAAAAGAAGTCCTTCAATGTGAGTGTAAAGATAAGGCAGCCTTGACCATGTCTTGCGAAATTGGAGAAGTCGAACAACCGTTTCCCCGATGCCCCTGGGCGATAGATTTGAGCGATAAGCCTTTCCCCGGCAGAGCAAATTATAAGGCGCAATGGGGTTCAGAAGATCCACTGGGAAATCTAGGCGGTTGGTTTTGGGAAAGTGGTTTTGACAAAGACCCCATCACAGATGTTGAAAAAATCCGGGACCTCAATCTTAGAGCGATGTACGGCGCTTGGGATGCTTTAAAAAATGTAGATAAATTATATCCTAATCATCGACTGGGATGGTCGGCCTATATTTCAGGCAAAAGAGAATCCAGAAGATTGATGGGCGATGTGCAATTAACGGACGAAGACTTTAGAGATGAAGTTGAATTCCTCGATGGTGTTTTTCCTTGTACTTGGGGAATAGATGTTCATAGCCCACATGAAAATTATAGTAAAGAATTAGAAGGGGAAGAATTTATTTCTTTTGCAACAACGGGCAAAGGATATGATTACAAAGGCCCTTATTGGGCACCGTATCGAACGCTTTACAGTCGGAATATTTCTAACCTTTTTATGGCAGGACGTAATATCAGTGTTAGCCGAGAAGGACTTGGCCCTGTACGTGTGATGAAGACCTGCGGGATGATGGGAGAAATCGTAGGAAAAGCTGCTGCCCTTTGCATTCAAAAAAGCACGACTCCCAGAGGCGTTTACGAAAAACATTTGGATCAATTAAAAGAGATGATGAAGCAACCGGGCGACAAACGAGTTTGATTTTCCAAAAGAATATTTCATCATGAAAAAATTTATATTAATTCAGCCTTCTATAGACTTTTCAAGAACAAGATTTAATTCTACCGAGATGTTAAGCGGGTGGATGCTCCCCTTTAGGGGCTGGGGGTTGCGATGGCAAAAAGTGTATAGTAATTTCACACTACTATTAATTGCTTTTCTTTTTTTACAAGGATGTAAGCGAACCAGCCCAAACGATACGGCTGCTAAAAAAGAGGTGGTTAATGCTATTGATGAAAATTTTAAATTGAAGCTTGGAAAGCCGGTCATTCATTCAAAGTTTGAAGAAAAAGACTGGAGTGTTTGGGGTGGTTCGATGATAAAGGGCACAGATGGATGGTACCATTTATTTTATTCTCGGTGGGAAAAAAGATTGGGATGGGCTTGGGTGACGGATTCTGAGATTGCGCATGCCATTTCAAAAAGCCCATTCGGACCATTTGAGTTTAAAGACGTTACATTGCCGCCAAGAGGTTCTGAATATTGGGATGGCTTATGTACGCACAATCCAACGGTTCATGAATTTGATGGAAAATATTATTTGTATTATATGGGAAATACCGGAGATGGAAAAACCACCAGTTCTCCAGGAAAAGCAATCTTAAATCCAATACATCGAAATAATCAAAGAATCGGAGTTGCGGTTGCAGATGATCCGAACGGCCCATGGAAAAGACTGGATCACCCCATATTAGATGTAAGTCCCGATGAAGATGCGTTGGATGCTTTGATGGTGAGCAACCCTTCTATCACTCAAGGCCCTGATGGTAAATATCTAATGGTTTACAAAGCGGTTGGAAAAAAGAAAGCTGGCATTTGGGGAGGCCCTGTGGTGCATGGTGTCGCTACTTCCGACTCCCCCACTGGCCCGTTCAAAAAATATGGTCAGGAAATTTTCAAAGCAGAGGGCGATGATTTCCCGGCGGAAGATCCATCTATTTGGTATCAAGATGGAAAGTATCGGGCAATTGTAAAAGATATGCATGGTGCTTTTACGGAGTATGGACGATCATTGGTTTTATTTGAATCAGCGGATGGTTTTGATTGGAAATTATCGAAAAATCCTTTGGTTTCCAAGTTAGAAATCCATTGGGCAAGTGGCAAAGTACAAGCAGTTGATCATTTAGAACGGCCTCAAGTTTTTTTAGAAAATGGAAAGCCGATTGCTTTGCTTTGTGCGGCGGATGTTAAAGATGTAAATGATGTGTTACAATCTTTTAATGTTCAAATTCCTATTTTGGAATGAG
>CAZDTI010000782.1:0-2632 GCA_964508085.1 uncultured Saprospiraceae bacterium
ATCCGAACCAAAGATTATAAATTGATTTATTATTACGGAGAACATTATGAGGAAAGTAAAAATGGAACGGGAACAATGTGGTGGCTGAAAGATGGTTCGTATAAAATAGAGTCAACACCTAAAGCCTGGGAGTTTTATGATTTGAAAAATGATCCGGAAGAGGTGAAAAATAAAGTGGATGACCCTCAATACAGCGGAATTATTGCCGATCTAAAAAAACGATTGAAAGCCACCAGAGAAAACCTGAATGAAACCGATGAACAATATCCGCATTTAGAAAAAATAATAGAAGCAAGCTTTATAGAATAAAGCTGTAGTATTTATGCTAGAAAGCCTAACTAGGGTACGATACATAAAGAATGATTTAATAATGGATAAAAATAGTAGGCTTTATTCAAAAATAGTTTTATGAGTCAAGAATTAGAGATTTTGATTACAATTAAGGAACACGCGGAACCTCGCAGCTTTAGCTATGAAGGGGAATATGTGACGAAGACTGAGCGTGAAAGATCAATTTTAGGCGACGCAAAACTATCTAGAATAAAGTCTATTATTTACTTACTATTTTTAACTACAGTTATAAGCTCCTGTGGTCCAGACCTTCCTGAACCTATTGCGGAAGCCTATGAAAAATTACCGCGTAAACTTGATTACAACATCCATGTAAAACCCATTTTATCTGATCGATGTTTTGCTTGTCATGGAAATGATAAAAATAAAATAGAAGCAGGATTACAGCTCCATAGTTTTGAAAATGCCACTGCCGAATTGCCTGAATCTCCCGGAAAATTCGCTATTGTGGCAGGCAACCTGAATAAGAGTGAAGCTTTTCACAGACTACTCACAGCGGATGATAATTTAGTGATGCCTCCACCAGAATCTAACTTGGTTTTAACGGATTACGAAAAAGCGGTATTGATTAAATGGATAGAAGATGGTGCAGCCTATAAACCGCATTGGGCATTTCTCAAACCAGAAAAACAAAAACCTCCTACCGTAAAACAGAAGGATTGGGTGAACAACGCGATTGACCAATTTGTATTGAAAAAACTGGAAGATAAAAGTTGGCAACCTTCAGAAAAAGCAGATAAAGAAACTTTATTACGTAGAGTCACTTTTGACCTGACCGGACTTCCTCCTACGCTGAATGAGATCGAAGACTTCCTCCAAGACGACTCCGCAGATGCTTATGAAAATGTAGTAAACAGATTGTTACAACGTCCTGCCTATGCAGAGCGTATGGCTGGTATTTGGATGGACCTTGCTCGATTTGCGGATACCCATGGATATACCGTTGACCGATTTAGAGACATGTCTCCTTGGAGAGATTGGGTCATCAAAGCCTATCAGGAGAATATGCGCTATGATACGTTTTCCATTTGGCAATTGGCGGGCGACCTCCTTCCCGACGCCACAAAAGATCAAATTCTGGCAACAGGATTTAATCGCAATCATCAACAAAATATGGAAGGGGGGATCGTTGAAGAAGAATACAGAGTAGAGTACGTTTCGGATCGACTTAATACTTTGGGCCCTGCTTACCTCGGATTGACGGTTGAATGCGCCCGATGTCATGACCACAAATATGATCCTATTTCTCAGAAAGAATATTTTGAATTATTTAGTTTCTTCAATAATGTTAATGAGGCAGGGCAGATCGCTTGGAATAATGCCACTCCGGGGCCTACTTTAATGCTGCCTTCTGCTGAAGTAGAAGCCATTGTTGAATTTTTAGATAAAGAAATAGAGGCGCAAACCACGATACAGGAAAGTTTAAAAACTCAGGAAGAGGGCGCTTTTAAGACTTGGGTCAATGATGAAAAAATGCTATCCGAATTAGCCTCCGTTGTTTCTCCAGATAAGGAAGTTGCTCGCTTTGATTTTTCTAACAATAGTTTTGTAAATACAAAAAATCCAACTCAAAAAGGCGAACTCAAACAAATGTTTGCCAAAGCTGAAAACTTGAAAGCTGATTTTGTAAAAGGTAAAAACGGGAATGGCTTGCGCTTAGATGGAGATGCCTGGGTTGATTTTGGAGAAGTGGGACTATATGATAAAGCGACGCCATTTTCAATTGGCTTGTGGGTGAATATTCCAAAAGAATTAGAAAACGGGGTCTTGTTTCATAAAGGACAAGGCGCAGCTTTACATAATTTTAGAGGCTACCATTTGGCCTTAAAAGAGAATCGCCTGGAAATATTGATGGCGCATACGGCTCCCTATAATGCCATTGTTCAATATGCTGAAAATCCGCCTCGTGACGAATGGGTTCACCTTATGATGACCTATGATGGTTCGAGTAAAGCCAAAGGCCTCCAGCTTTACCTGAATGGAAAACGGCTTAACCTGGAAATAAAAACAGATCATTTATTTAAAGATATTTTATTTCATTTTGCAAATGGTGATCCTGAACCCGGATTACAAATTGGAGCGCGTTGGAGAGGGGTTGGTGCAAAAGGGGTAATCGTAGATGAAATCACGGTGTTTGAAAAAGAACTCGTGGAGCTAGAGGTATTACAACTAGCAGATCATAAATCATTTACTGCTTTTTTAGACAAAGGTAAAATTGGTTTTACCGCTAAGGAAAAAGACCTAATGAAGGACTACTTTTTTTCCAACAATCCAACCATCA
>CAZDTI010000783.1:0-2625 GCA_964508085.1 uncultured Saprospiraceae bacterium
AAGCGTTTTTAAGTCATTTCCAAAAGCCTTTTTATTCATTTTGTCACCAGTCCAGAGCATAATAGGAACGAAAACTAAGATGACGATAATCATTTTCATTATTGTCTTCGAATCTTGGAAGCAACCAATTAAAGTGTTTCCATCTAGAATTTCACCGATTAATACGCCCATCATTACTGCAGGGACAAAAGTAATCAGTCCCCAGATTTGCTCTCGTTTCAAAACAGATTTAATAAGGCCAGCATTCGATTTCATAGCAGCTAGAATATCGGTAGATTCCAGGATGCCGTCTTCGATTTCGCGGTATTTGAAGTACATTAGGAGGAAACCAATAACGTATGCGGCCACTGCAATGCTTAACAAAATAGCCAAGTCTGGATTTCCGGAACAAGCGATTAAGGCAATGATGAGTCCTGAGGTAATGCCAACTGTCCAATACAGTTTACCCTTTAAACTTTTTTTCAATTTCGCGATACCTGAGTTTGATTCTTTTTTAATAGCAGTCATGATGTCTTCTTTTTTAATGGTTGAATGAGCAAATTTTTCTGTGGCCAACTTTTGCCAGGCCTGGGCAATATCTGAGTCTTTATATTCTTTGTTAGCCATGGTTTAGTTTTTTAAATTTTTCAATGATCAATGCTTTTATCCGATGAATTTTTACATTGATGTGGTTTTGAGTCATCCCCGTAATGGCTGCTATCTCTTTGTTTTTATATCCGTCGAGATGCAAGGAAATCAACATTCGATCTACTTCCGCTAATGACTTTATTACTTCGTACAAAACTTCAGAGTCGTCTTTGTTAGTGGTCGTTGTTGTCACTGGAGTAGGTAGATGATCTAAAGGAATTTTTCTTTTTTTGTTAAAAGTCAGTACTGTATTCAAAGCCACTTTGTATAGCCAAGTACTGAAGGCAGAAGCTCCTTTAAAATTCGAGAATGATCGCCAACTCTGTAATAATATTTCCTGATATAGATCTCTTCGATCTTCAGCTACATCCACATAAAGCCCAATCACCTTGTGGATGATTTTCTCATGTTTTTGTATGAGTTCCATATATTCCTCTTGCCTTTGTTTTGACATTAATTATGGTTTTTCATCATTGCTCTTCTTTGATGAGGAAGAGGTTTTTCTTAATTGTTACTTCGTTAGTATTGGAAAGGTGGGAAAAATTACAAAAGAGCTTGTTTTTTTTCAAGAATATTTTTTTAGCTATGGAGAAGTAGCGTAATATCTCGTTGTTTAATCACGTAGAGGAGAGGCCGCAGAGCTAATGGAGGATTTTCACCTAACGTTTTTTTTCTCACACAGAGGCCACAGAGTTCACAGAGCCAGTCCGTACCGGAACGGGCGGGCCTGTCGGGCGCCAGACGGGCTAACGTAATTTTTCGCGCGTTTGCTCTGTGGCCTCTGTGAACTCTGTGTGAGCAAATCGCATATTGGTACGATACTTAACGTCTAGGCTTTTTCAGCTCTTGCCAAAAAAAATGCAAGACATTGACTCTCCATGCAAAAAGCCACTACCTACTCCGATTGTAGATAGTGGCTTCCTTTACATTATAAAATAAAACAAATGCCCTAAAAATGCTTCCACCCCTGCGCCTTAATCGCATGGATATTCCCACCCTTCGTATGCAAATTAACCCCCTGCTCCTTGTTCACCATTTCCCCCATGATGTAAATATCCGGCAAGTATTTCACCTTCTCAATGTCATTTGGATCAACGGTAAAAAGCAATTCATAATCCTCTCCACCACTTAATGCACAAGTGATTGGATCCAGCTTAAATTTCAAAGCCATCTGCTCTGCATCCGGATGAATCGGTACACCAGATTCCTCCACAAAAGCACCCACATTAGATTGTTTACAAAGGTGAAAAATCTCAGAAGCCAAACCATCCGATATGTCAATCATGGAAGTTGGGACCAGTTTGTTTTTTTCAAAAAACTCAACCATATCGGTACGCGCACCCGGCTTGAGTTGGCGACCGACGAGGTAAGCTTGGTTTTCCAAATCCGGTTGTACGCCAGGATTAGATTGGAAAATTTGTTTCTCTCTTTCCAGGATTTGAAGCCCCAAATAAGCCGCTCCTAAGTTTCCGCTAACGCACAATAAATCCCCTTCTTTCGCGCCACTTCGATACACCACTTTATCCGAGGTAACCGTTCCAATAGCCGTGACGCTGATGATCAAACCTTTGTTGGAAGAAGTCATATCACCACCCACCAAATCGACATTGTAAAAATTACAAGCCGCTTTTATTCCAGCGTACAATTCATCCAAGGCTTCTACCGTAAAACGATTGGAGATGGCAATGGAAACCGTGATTTGCTCCGCCGTAGCATTCATCGCACAGATGTCGGAGATGTTGACCACCGCAGCTTTATAACCGAGGTGCTTAAGTGGCGTGTAAGCCAAATCAAAGTGGATGCCTTCCACGAGCATATCTGTAGAAACCACTGTTAGTTTATCGCCATTTTGCAAAACCGCAGCATCATCACCAACGCCCTTAACAGTACTTTTACGGTTGTTCGTAAAGTTCTTGGTCAGGTGTTCGATGAGGCCGAATTCTCCTAGTTCGTTGACGTCTGTTTTTGTTGTGTTATTTGACATTGTGTTTTTTTTCT
>CAZDTI010000784.1:0-2592 GCA_964508085.1 uncultured Saprospiraceae bacterium
TTCAGTAATTCTGAATAGGGCCTGTTCTAATTTTGACCTAGCTATTTTTTAAATATTTAATACTTTATGGCATGCTCCATATTTACTTTCAAAATTTCATATTACAATTCTTTCTCACATTTTTTGGTAAACCGGATCCAAATCGCTAGTTTTGAGATATAAATTATTTAGCATATTATCCACCTCCGATCAGAGAAAAATATTTAGCAATTATATTTTCTATAATTCTAAGGAATTGTACATGAATAAAATTAGCATTCTAAATTAGGTTGTTTTGTTTCTAATCAAGAGGTCAAAAGTGGAGTTATGCTTTAGCATAATGCGTATTTTGACAAGGTAGGTTAGTAGCAGGAGAAGCTTTAGGACCTAAGGTTATTTTTGAACCATTCCTAAGCCAATCAAACATTCGAGATTTTGCTCGAATTGGCTCCTCTCTTGCCTAAATGGAAATGCATTTGAATGATTTGTGAAACTTATTGGTAGGTTTTGGATCAGTTCGATCAACTTTCACCCAATGTCCTTTTGGTGATGATTACGAACTGAACTAAAAACCATTCCGATGAAAAAGCAACTCTTACTCCTTTCTTTTAGCTTATTTTTCCTGCAGCTATCCGCACAAAATCTTGTTCCGAATTACAGCTTCGAAGAGCATGCGAATTGTCCTGACCTGATTAGCCAAATACAATTAGCTACTCCTTGGATCAACGCTTCGAGTGTATCCTCCCCAGATCTTTTTGATGTCTGTGGTTCTGGTGGAGCAGGAGTTCCTAATAACTTTGTAGGTAACCAAGATCCACTTACAGGTAATGCCTATTCAGGAATTTATTGTGTCAATCCAGGCATGGGTATTCCGTTGTGGAATGAATATATTTCCGCCCCTTTATTGTCGCCACTGGAGGCCGGTCACTGCTACTATGCAGAAATGTATGTTAGCTTGTCGGACCAATCTTCTAGCGCGATTAGCCACTTAGGAATGTACCTTTCTTCAGATGTACCAAACGATACGGACGGAACAGGTATATTTGATGTTGAACCACAAGTATTTACGGAACAAGTAATCTCAGATGATCTTAACTGGACTCAAATTGCTGGTATATTCACAGCAGCAGGAGGCGAAAGCAATATTACCATCGGAAATTTCTTTCCTTTTGGAGAATTTATACAAGAACCACCAAGCTCAAGTGGACTCAGTACTTATTACTATGTTGAAAATGTATCTGTTATAGATTTAACGGATAATCTCGAATTAGATGTCAGTGTTTGTGAAGGGACTTGCTACTTTTTTAATCAAGATCAATTCTGTGATGCTGGCAGTTATGAAGTTTCCATCCCTAGCTGTCAAGGGGCTACTGAGATTATTCTTAATTTGACTTTGGATGTATCTCCTTCCATCAGCCTTGAGGCTCCTTCTGGTGTTATCGATTGCAATACACCTATCGTAACACTTGATGCCTCTGGATCAATGGGGCTTACTGGAAATTATTCTTGGACGGGCCCCAATTCCTTTTCTCAACCTTCAGCGATAGTAAACGTTAGTGATCCCGGAATGTATTATTTTTCTATTCAAAATGGAAATGGCTGTTCCGATTTTGATTCTTTGTTAGTACTTGCCGATTTGGAAGAACCAGAAATGGAACTAGAGGTCCTTCCAGACTGGGATTGCATTACACCTTTTATTGAATTGACTGGGAGTTCTGAAACGCCGGGTGCGACTTTTGTCTGGAATGGCCCTGCAGGCTCAGGAGCAGGTTCTCCTTTTCAGGCAACGGCTCCTGGTATTTATACTTTGATGGTTACGGGTGCTAACGGCTGTACAACAGAAGAAGAGCTAGAAGTGCCACCAGAATATTTTTTCTACCCAGAAGCTTCTGCTCAAATTCCAGAGGTTTTAAATTGTATCGATACATTTACATTGTTGTTTGGATCAGGCAATGGTTCAAATTTGACTTACCTCTGGGAGGGTCCTGGATTAAATGAACCCAGTACAACAGCCTTCGCACAAGGTCCTGGCAATTATACTTTTACGGTTTCTTCTAGCATCGGTTGTACAAATACCACAACAGTTGAAGTATTTGAGGATCTTTCAACACCTTTTGTGGAGACGAATATGTTGAATGGGTTAGATTGTAGCACGGGAGAAATAGAATTATTTGGTCTTTCTATTCCAAGCAATTTATCAATTCTTTGGGATGGACCAGGAGTAGGATTCTTTGATCAGGAAATACTAATTGTCAATCAACCGGGAACCTACACTTTTTCTGCTATATCGGATGAGACCGGTTGCCCAGGTACTTCCGAAATTGTAGTAAGCCCAGAAGAATTTGAAGTGCCAGGAAATATAACCATTTTCCCCACTGAAACCCTTGGCTGTGAAACAACAGTGGTAGACTTATTCGGGCAAGCAGATTTACTAACTGCTACTTATCTCTGGACTGGCCCGAGTCTAAATGATCCAAGCCAAGTATCCACCGCCTCAATTGCTGGTACTTATACCTTGACTGCGACATCACCTAATGGTTGCACTGTTTCAGAAACCGTAGTTGTTGAAGAAGAAAATGAAACAATAGATTTACAAATTACTGGATTAGAAAA
>CAZDTI010000785.1:0-2592 GCA_964508085.1 uncultured Saprospiraceae bacterium
GGTCGAAAGAGCCCTTTCGATAAAGAGGTTCGAGATTCGGTTTCAGCGATAAAGATCGGTAAGCAAGGAGCTCCATTCCTACCTGCTTACAACCTTACTTCCCGCCCCACCATTCCCTTTTGGGCACATCAGACATCACAATCCGTTCTGATACATTATTACCCATCCAGAATAAAAGTTATTTGATTCTTTTTAGGGAGTGCAACTCTTTATCATAAGTGTTGTCCTTAAAAAAAACTTAATAAAATGAATACTCAAATAACCTACTTACTATTTGGACTCTGCTTAACATTATTTTCATTTACAAGCAAACCAAAAACGGATTCGGCAATAATAACTGGAAAAGTTGATGTCAACTGGTCGAATACGATGAAACTATCAAACGGGCCGATTTCCTTAATAGATCCCTGGATAAAAAGACTTAGCTTAGGAGATTCCATCATCAATCTGGAGGCTGATGGTACCTTCAAAATAAAACTACCGATTGAAAAGGCCGATTTTTATATCCTCTCTCACGAATCAAATGAAGTTGAGTTATTCATTTCTCCTAATGATTCCCTTAATATTGACTTTAACTCCGAAACGGTAGTTTCCGGCAAAGGGGAAAAAATCAACAAGCATTTGAAATCTTTAAGGGATATGATTAAT
Source organism: uncultured Saprospiraceae bacterium (assembly GCA_964508085.1). Classification (GTDB taxonomy): domain Bacteria; phylum Bacteroidota; class Bacteroidia; order Chitinophagales; family Saprospiraceae; genus CALGLS01. The sequence goes on from CAZDTI010000785.1 coordinate 649, forward strand.
GCGAACAGAAAGTATATTAATGGAATTGACTTTTTTACCCGCTCACCTGATTCCATCAATCTTATATTGGATTCCTTAGAAATGGTTTACATAAATACACACCATAAATTTAAGGAGCAGAATACTGGAAATGAGATTTTTGAACAAAAAATATTAGCAGATATAAGCTATAGAAATAAACTCTATAAAATAGTTCATCCGGCTATATTTAAACAAAAAACCAATAAAAAACTTCCTGTAAAAAACACCTATTACGAAGATGTTGCGGAAGGAAGTTTCAATAACCCTGAGCTATTAAAATCAATCGACTATGTATTGTTTTTGAATGATTATTTGAATGCACAATCAGCTGGTAAATACAAATATGATACTTACTATGAGGCGCCAATAGAAAGAATACATCCGAAGTATGCGCAAATACAACAGCTAGAAGCACATCAAGAAATTAAGGATTATATATTTCATGAACATCTGAATAAAAGTATGGATAATTATGGTGTTGCATACCTGGAAGACTTAATGCCAGCATTCAGAAAAGATTGTAAAAACCCTGCGCTGGTTAAACAAATTGAAGATCGTTTTCAAAAGGGGATGGAAAGAAGAAAAAAACCAAGTACAATTAAAGTGTACAAGAAAATAGGGAATATCGAATTGGAAGCGCATATCTTTTATCCAGAGGATTTTAAAGAAGGAGATCAAAGAGCTGCGTATTTGTTTTTTCATGGCGGTGGTTGGGCCATAGGTATACCTGAATGGGGATATAGTAATTGTGAAAAATACAGCTCCAAAGGAATGGTCGCCATTTCCTTTGAGTATAGGTTGATAGACATTCACAAGTCTAATATCTTAGATTGCGTAAGAGATGCGAAGTCTGCAATTCTGTGGACACGACAACAAGCAGAATCGCTGGGTATAGATCCAAATAAAATAGCTGCTGCAGGGTTTTCAGCAGGTGGACATTTAGCCGCCTGTACGGCAATTTTAAATGAGTTTGAAGAAACAGACCATTCGGGATTGAGTTCTAAACCCAATGCTATTATTGTACATTCTGCCTCTTACAATACGCTGAAAGGTGATTGGTTCGCAAGACAATCAGCGCAAAATCCAAAGTCCATTTCTACATTTCATAACCTAGATAAAAACCTTGTTCCTTCTATCTTTTTTCATGGAACGAATGATCATTTAGCCCCGATTAGTGAGTTCACAGAATTTAGAGACAAAATGGATGCGCTTGGTAATGACTATGAATATAAAATATTTGAGGACGTTGGGCATTTCTTTAATGATCCTGCGGCGAGCAAGACCGTAAAAGAAATGACGGAAGCATTTTTAGTGAAGCTGGGGTATATATAGCGTCAAAGATTTAATGCCCTCTAAGTTGTTTAGAGGGCATTGTATATTTATTGTTATTAGGTAGAATGTAGCTTTTTATATTTAGCTGAATAAGACTTTGATTAGATGTCTTTTGATCGAATAGATTGGAATGGTAGAAAAATAAACTTACATTCTAGCTGAAAAAGAATCCCTAGTCTTTCTCAGGGGTTCTCTCTACGTTCTGAAAAAGGTGAATTTCTTTTCTAATTCTTGTTTTCAACCTGAAAATCATCATTAACATCATTGCTAGAAATATCGTACAAAAAATGACGATTGGTATTTCGATATCAAAATTATCGACTAATATCCCAAGAAAATATATAGTAGAAAAAAATATAGCAATATACTCTAGAAAAAACATTGCTCTGTTCTGTTTGAGCTTGGAAGTTAAATCCATTAAGTTTTCTGAAGACAGATTTTTATAGCTGACATTCATTTTATGAATTTTGTAATCCTCTTTAACGAATAGGTAAGTTAAAGCTGCGAACAGAATCATGATAAGAGTAGAAGTAATACTTAAGCACCTAGTTAAAATTAATCCGGTATTTTGTGCCGATATTATGTAGGATA
>CAZDTI010000786.1:0-2589 GCA_964508085.1 uncultured Saprospiraceae bacterium
GGTAGATAGGTAGATAGGTTTTCCTTCTTTCGCAGTTATTTACGTTTGAGGGAAGCCCACCTACCTATCACCCATCTACCCTCTAAATATCAAATCCACTATGAATGACGGAGTACCCTAAATACTTATATAACCATTTAAAAATGTACAATACAGTATTAGAAAAAATGCCTTTAGAGCAATTACGAGCATTGCAAAATGCTCGTCTTTCTTCTTTGGTAAAACGAGTATATCAAACTGTTCCCTTTTATAAAAAGCAGTTCGATGACAATGGTATTCATCCAGAGGATATTAAGACGGTAGAAGACTTGTCTAAATTACCATTTACTAAAAAAACAGATTTAAGGGATAATTATCCTTATCAAATGTTTGCCAAACCCATGCAGGAAATCAGCCGAATTCATGCATCGAGTGGTACCACTGGCAAGCCTACTGTAGTTGGCTATACTAAAAAAGATTTGGATGTGTTTGATGAAGTTGTGGCCAGGTCATTGGTTTGTGCAGGCGCTCAACCAGGAATGAAACTGCACAATGCTTACGGCTATGGATTGTTCACCGGAGGCTTAGGAATGCATGGTGGTGCTACTAAGTTAGGCATGGCCGTTATTCCCGTTTCCGGTGGAATGACAGAACGGCAATTGACGATTCTTCAAGATTTCAAACCGGAGGTCATCTGTTGCACTCCTTCCTATGCGCAGACCTTATCGGAAGCATTTGAGAAACGAGGAATTGATACCAATTCCTTAGCCGTTAAGTATGCAATCTTAGGGGCAGAACCCTGGACTGAAGCCATAAGGACACAAGTAGAAAAAGGATTGAATGTTACGGCGACCAATATTTATGGCTTGAGTGAAATAATTGGACCTGGTGTTTCGCAAGAAGATTTTGAGGAGAAAGGAACGGGCAGTTACGTTTGGGAGGATCACTTTTTTCCAGAGGTTGTTGATAAGGATACAGGAGAACCACTGCCTTATGGCCAAGAAGGGGTACTGGTATTCACGACTTTAACGAAGGAAGCCTTTCCTGTTTTGCGGTATTGGACGAATGATATTTGTTCTATAAATTATGACACGAACGCCAAAAGAACCCATATCAAAATGTCTTCGATTAAAGGGCGTTCAGATGATATGTTAATTATTCGGGGTGTTAATTTATTTCATACCCAAGTAGAAGAAGTGATTCATGAACTACCATTCTTAAGTCCAAATTATCAATTGATTGTAGAACGCAAAGGAACGATGGATTCGGTTACCGTTGATGTAGAAACGGTCCGGGGTGTTGACATTAATAGTCTTTCTTTTAAAGAACAATTGATGGCTAAGATCAAAAATACAATAGGACTTTCCATGGATGTCAATTTAAAAAGTCCGGATACCATTCCTCGAAGTCAAGGAGGTAAGTTGAGTAGGATAATAGATAAGAGGATTAAGGATTAAGGATGTTAAAATTAAGGATTAAGGATTAAGGATTGTTCCCTCAAACGTGAACAAGGTGATTTTGTCTTTGTATAAGACCGATCTTATTCTCTTTTATTCATAAAATACAGACCTCCTACTATAAACATAAAAAAGAAAGAAGGGACTCTAACACCTGTAGCACTAATAAAAGCCATAGAAATGCAGGAGCCGACTATTGACATTTTGACATATGTACTCATTTGATTGTATTTGTATTGTTAATCAATTATTATCCAAGTTAGACACCACATAATTAAATTGTTATAACCTCTTTTGCTTTTTAATTATTTTAACAATTCTATTATTTATGATTTCTGACAAATTCCAATTGTATAACTTAGGATCAGTTGTATTGTAGAATTCAATAACAACAGTATCAATATCTTTGTGGTATTTTGCGAAGCTCTGGTATCCCGGAACCCAACCCGCGTGTTCATGCTTATAAATAGAGGAATATATTTCCTGCTCTCCCTCTTCAAACAATGATCCATCGTTCAATGCCCTAAGGAATATAGCCACCTCTTCCGCTGTGGCCAACATGGCTTATGACCATCCTCATCGCTTGCTACCTCCAGTTATTTCTATGTAATTTACAAAATCTATATTTGCCAATTCTTTTTTTATTTCCTTGTGATTATCAAAATAAATTTTGTACCCCATTGATCTTATCGTTTCTAAGTCAATCGGTCCAGGAATTCTTTCGTATGCAATGATATTAGTGTGAAACATCGTTTTAATTGGATATTTGCAGTTAAAAATTACCGCTTTATTTTTTCCGCTTATTGAATCAATTTTTTTCATTTCAGTTATCCATTTCGGACTTCTTTCACGAATTGAAAATGGTTTTATTCGCTCAATTGAATATCTAATTGGAAGGAGGATTAATAGAAGGAGGATTATTTTTTTGAGTTTACCGTATGGGGTATCATATGAGTTCAGTTCGTAGAAAAACATTGCAGTCATTATGAATATAGCAGCAGAACAAAACAAAACATACCCTTGCATTTTTGTAACGGCGATTGAGAAGAATAAGTACGGGATTAGAATCCAAAGTGCAATTATAGCTTTTGAATAGTCTTTATTTCTTAAGTCTTTAAATGCGACAGTCAATACCCACAAAAGAGGGATATAA
>CAZDTI010000787.1:0-2581 GCA_964508085.1 uncultured Saprospiraceae bacterium
TTTTTGATCTTAGTAGCCATCTCCGTCATAATCTCATAGGTCGTCATTTCCTTCCAATAAGCCTTTAGCTCTTCATCGTTTTTGGCGTATTCTTTTTTCTCGCCGTCTAATTCGATATTGCCAGCATTATTCAAATCTACTGGGGCATCTACAAATTCCTTGTAGTAAGCTCTTGTCTTATCAATACTATTATTCAATAATTCGATAGAAAGGTCGAAAAACTCGAAGGTACCTCCTAAAGCTTCGTCGTCAATAGAGGTTCTATATTTTTCCAGCTTAGCTACATCTTCTTCAGTCAACCACCTTTTACCGCCATCGAGCCGTTCCATATAGAGGTCATAGGCTTTTTCTGAAAATTCGTCGTTGATTTCAACTGGGGCGTAATGAAGTTGTTTCAAGCCACCAAGCAATCGCTGTATTAGAATAGCTTCTTTTTCTGCGTTGGAGGTGGCTGGGTAATAAAAACCAGCGAGGAGAATGGCCAAAAAGGCGATGGAAAAGTAAATGGATCCTCTAAATTTCATATTTCTCTTTTTTTATAATGGGATAAAAAGTTAGTCAATAGGGTTAATTCGGTCCAGTAATCGGTACTATGATCTCTGGTCTCCTATCTAAACGAAAAAAACGCCAATAGGGTTTATGGCAATATTATATTCTTCACATGGCTAAATATAGTCATTTTCATATTAAAATGTTCGGCTATAACCTTGCCATGAATTGTTTTTAACGGTTTAATAACGAAATATTTCGTACTTCTGATATGTGCCGCTATTTTTTTATGCTGAAAAGCCTACTCTTTTGGTCGAAATATTGGGATCTAAGACATTTAAACTAGTTGTTTTATTAGATTTGCTTTTTATTTAAACAAAAACTAAAACATGAAAAAATTATTACTCTCCTTCTTTTTCGCATCGCTTACCATCGCTTTAACAGCACAGTACCAATGGGTTTCTACTCCTAAAACGGATATTTTATCAGAGGATGTCATCTTTGCAAATCTCTTTCAGGATAGCCAGAACAATATTTGGATTGGATGCAGCAGTAGCACCCTCCTTAAATACGATGGAACCAACTGGACGGTTATTGACAATTCGACATTGAATTTTTCCAACGGTTTTGAATTTATCAATGACATTTATGAAGACCCACAAGGCCGTATCTGGGTTTCCAGTGGAGGAGGCATTGCCTGTTTTCATAATAATAGTTGGACAACCTATACCAATTCGAATGGCCTACCTTATGACTATGGTTATGCTTATGACGCTATTTATTTTAATAACAAAATGTATTTTTCGGTTTTTGATGGGGTAATGACCTACGACGGTTCCTCTTGGACATACGAAGAAATACAAGGTGGCCAATGGATCTCCCGTCTTTCCGAAGACGGAAATGGTCAGCTCTGGATCTCCTTTGCTAATGGTTTTCCAAGCTTCCGCTTAAATGGAAACACCTGGGAGGAATTTACAGCTGATAATTCTGATATTTGCTTCAACTATCTGTACGAAATGCATCTCACCGGTACTGGAAAACTATGGTTTTACGGTCCTAATGGAGCTGCTTGCCGTTATGATGGAACCACTTTTACCAGTGGTGCTGACCTTGGAGACTGGGGGATGGGATTAGGGACTTCCCTTTACGGCATTCACTCCGATGGTGTTTCTGATGATATTTGGATTGCAACCAATTTCACTGGAAAGGGCCTTGCCCACCGCCAAAATGGGGTAAATACTTTTTACGATCAAACGCATGGATTACAATCTGGAAATCTAGTTGATGTATTCGTTGCGAATGATGGAAGTGTCTGGGCGATAGGGGAAGAGTTTGTTGCCATAGGAAACAGTACCCCTACGAGTACTGAAGATGCTGGGGATGAAATTCCTTTAACCGTTTTTCCAAATCCAACGACTGGAAAACTTCATTTGAATCTTCTCACAACAACCCTTCCTAATGAAGTTAACGTACAAATTTCCTATCCAGACGGCCGCTTGGCAAAAAACATTCAACAATACACTTACGACCCTATAGATATGAGCGAACTTCCTTCTGGCTTGTACTTTCTTAGTTTTGTTTTTGATGAAAATATAGGAAAAGTGGTTAAAGTCTTTAAGCAGTAACTACATCATTGTAATTTGATTCCTGCTAAATAAAAATGCCCCGAAAGAGAAAGAATCTCCTTCGAGGCATTTTTTATACTTATCTAAAATATCAGTCCACTACAAAAACGGCGCAATAACCAAAGCCACCACAGACATCAATTTCAATAAGATATTCAAAGACGGACCAGAAGTATCCTTAAATGGATCACCAACGGTATCACCTACAACGGTCGCCTTGTGCGGCTCAGAACCTTTGTAGTACATTTCTCCTTTGATGCTTACCCCTTCTTCGAACATTTTCTTCGCATTGTCCCAAGCACCACCTGCGTTAGATTGGAAGATCGCCATTAGTACACCACAAACGGTTACTCCGGCCAACAATCCACCTAACATTTCCGCTCCTTGGTCAGAACCAAACAATCTTGGTCCGAATCCGATGATTACCGGCGAGATTACTGCGATCAAACCAGGAACAACCATTTCAC
>CAZDTI010000788.1:0-2563 GCA_964508085.1 uncultured Saprospiraceae bacterium
CTTTTTCCCTCTTTCATGTTCCATTCATGTTCAATGTTTTCCATCAACAAAGCATTATCGAAGTTAACACTATTTTTTGGGAATATATTTTCATCGTCAAAGAAACTTGATGTCACAGAAATAACATTGAGTGGTTGAACTTTCCAGGAATAGGTTTTCAATTCTAAACAATCAAAATAATTCTTTTTATTTGGTGAATATCCAATTGATCCTTTTTCAAAAAACTCAGATACTGATTCTAAATTATTAAATAAACTACTTTTAGGATATTCATTAGTTTTATTAGCAAGGATTCTTAAGTATGTGCCATCTTCGTTTTTTATCTCGACATCATACTTTTCTTTTTCTTCCACTACATTAAATTGACTGAAATGATGTTCTCCAGGAAAAATTCTCCCGCCTACTAACGCGTTTAATTTTGACGAAGTATCTCTTCTTGGTATATAAACTCCCTCTTTATATTCATTACCTTCTTTCCATTTAACAGCTATTCTGTGTGCTCCATTCTCTGAATTTATTCCGACAAAAGAGGGTAGCATTGAGGGACGTATATTTTTTAATCGAATTAAACATATTCCAGCTATTCCGTAACCTTCTATTTCTATTGGTTCAAAAGGTTTTGGCAAATAATCAATTAAATATTCTACTTCGATTTTATAATTAATCAAAATTCGCCTATCTATTATTCCTTTGATTTTAGGTAACTTTATCATCTATAGCTAATTAATTCGCCTCCGCAAACAATGTCACATCCCCCTCATACAAAATCTCTACTCCATCAATAAACCGCACAATAGCATAAAAAGCATAAACCCCCGTCTGAGATTTCTCTCCTTTAAAAATTCCATTCCACCCCGTTCGATTGTCACCAAGTGGTAAGTCACGGCCTTCGTAAACCTGTGCCCCCCAGCGATTGAAAACCCGGAACTCTCGGATGCTCTCCGCGGCCACATTTCCGTAAAGTGTAAAAAAGTCATTGATCCCATCTCCATTAGGGGAGAAGGCATTTGGGACATAGATCGGCCGAATTTTATTGACGGTTATATTAATGTCATCTGTAGCAGTACATCCTGCTAAGTTGGTTACAGTAATGGTATAGCTAATGTTATTTGTAACATTACTATTAGGATCAAGGCAGTCGAGACAGCTGAGTGAATCGGTCGGTGACCAAATAATGGTATCCAAAATAGAACTTGGTGGACTGACAATAGCTTCCAAATCGGTATCCTCACCTAGCACGATGGTAAGGTCTTCACCGAGATCGACTCCGAGTGGAGGTGGATCTAAAAGGCTAGTGTCCAAAGAATCCAGGCAGCCTTTCGAATCCCGAACATAGATTGGAGAATAAACACCAGCGGGTAAACCGTAGAAAGAACCACCTCCTTGGAAATTTTCACCATCCAAGCTATATTCATAAAACGGATTTCCGCCATCCCCATCAAGGAAGATAAACCCAGTAGAATCACCAGCACATAAAGGATCGCCTGTATCTACTAGTTCTGCCACCAAATCATCAGGTACCACACAACAAGAACTGACCTCGACTTCAACAACTTTCGTAACGATACAACCTTCCTGCGTTTCAACTACCAATGAAATACTTTTAGTGCCAATAGAACTATAGATGATTTCGTGAGGGCCTTCGTCGACAGCTGTTTGCGGATTAGCACCGCTCCCAAAATTCCAGAACCAGCTGATGATGTTCCCAGATTCGTAAGTAGAATTATCTGTAATAGAAATGTTAACTGTATCGCAAGCAATGCCATCTGGAGGGGAGATGTTGAAGTCTGCAAGTGGCCCTTGAAAGGTTCCGGTTCCTGAGAATTCTACAGAGAAACCATTCCCCGTGTTACTAAAGTTATTAACCACTACGGCATAAGCGGTTCCGGCGACCATATCTATTGCGGCTACAAAATTATCATCACCTGATTGACAACCCGGAGCTTCTTCTACATCAGTGGAGGATAGTGACAGACCGGTATTTCCTGTACAAGGTGTCCAGTCCGGTTGGCCAGGGCCAACGTTTTCACCGGAAGCCATACAACGTAACAATATTTTGTCATTACAATTGGTAACACCACTTGGCAATTCGTAAACGATGAAATCTAAATCATCAGAAGGGTTGTTGGGGGTTAAGGTGAAAGCAAGTGTGCCAGAGTCTTCGCAAGTCCAGGAGTACCAAGTAGAAGCGCTTTCCCCCTGCATACAGGTGGATGCATCAACTTCTTGCGTTCCAAAACCAATGACACTTTGTACAGTGAAAGGAGATTTGTCGCAAAGAATAACAGAAGTTCCACAATCTTGTTCCGGCTCTGGAACCTGATTGAAATTGTTGAGACAAATTTGGAAACTCCCTTCGGCTCCATCTCGTCCATCTACCCGAAGGTAATAAGTTTGTCCAATGATTAAGGGGCCAGCAAAAGATTCTGTGATGTTACTGTTGGAATTATCAGAGGAGCATTCAATATCTGTCAGGTTTCCACAACTGCCTTCATACAATGCAAACTGAGGACTATTCATGGTCCCCCCTGTGCTGATGGCTGTATTGCCAATCAAGGGGATG
>CAZDTI010000789.1:0-2556 GCA_964508085.1 uncultured Saprospiraceae bacterium
ACTTTAATGATCCCATCCTTACTTTTCGAAACAATATCAATACTGTCCCGAAATGCGGTTTGTCCTTTCCGTAAATTCGTGAACCAGATATCCGGCTGATGCTCTTTCATGGCTCTTTTAAAGGGTTCTAATTTTACCTGCTCCGTAAATTGTGTATGATTCGGATCATCAATGGCAGGCATCCCTAAGGTTATATTCCGGTGGGCAACGGTTTGTCTAGGTACGTATAAATGAATATTGAGTTTCAGTGTACCGATCAATGCCTCTGCATGCCTATAAGTTTGAGGTGTATTATACCCGGTATCACACCAAATTACTTTGATCGTTTTCTCTAATGAAGTTACCAAATGTAAAATAGCGCTTTCATAAGGCCTGAAATTGGTTGTTAGCACCGGCACTTTTCCAACGGATAAGGCCCATTGTACTATTTCCTGTGGTGTTTTGTCTTTTAATTTTTTGTTTATTGTTGTTATATCCATTGTTTTTACATTCTTTTTTTGCCCCATTTTATGCTGTTCCAGATTCTTTCATGAAAAAAATATAGCAGCATTTTTGTTCCTAATTCAATGGCCCCAATCGAAAAAGCTGTTGTTATACTTCCTGTAATAATACTGGAAATCAGAATGGTATCTATAGTTCCCACAATTCGCCAACTTATCGATTTTACAACACTCCGTATCGGTTTTTCCGAAAGCCTGTCCTCTTTATAATTTACTTTATTTGCTAGTACTTGTTCTACGATCATATTTAAAACACATTTACCCTATCGGAATAATAGGTTTTAAGTTGACAAATATACACACAGATTTGTAATATGAAAGAAAAAATTAAAAAATTAACAGTTTATTGATAATGAAATAGCTGTCAGATACGTAAATTGGTTTAAAACTCTTATCATTTTTTACAATTCAGATGAACAGCTACAAACAACACTCACTACAAACAACACTCACAGGCAATACATTGCTATAGTCGGCACAGAATTATATAAGAAATTAGGGGGTTCACCCGTGTTTCACTGTCTTGTCCTGAAATAGCTATACACAAACCGTGTATAAAATGGAAGCACAATTATTTGGAAAGAGGACAAGTAAACGAAGTTATTATGACAAGCGTTTAATTTTAAAAATAGTCAAAGAAGTAGAAGCAGGTTTGCCAAGGAAACTAGCCAGGGAGAAGTATGGATTAGGAAAGAGTTCCTTATGTAGTTGGATGAAGCGTTATGGATCGGAACACTATCATGAACACTTAAAAAGGCGGAGCTATACCCATCTTGAAAAACGGACGATTGTCAGAGCAATAGCACAAGGTAGGATGAGCATAAAAGAAGCTCAGATAGCTTACAAGGTCAAAACAGAGAAAACGATTCGGAATTGGTTATTGTACTATAAAGAAGAAAAGATCGATCTTTGTCAGGAAAAGCAAACTTGCATGGCTAATAAGAGATCTACTTTAAAAGCATCAGAGCCAGAAAATTTACAACAAGCACTTCAAGAGGCAGAGTTGCAAATAAAGGCATTGAATACCATGATCGATGTTGCTGAACAGAGCCTTAAAATTGCTATTAGAAAAAAGTCTGGTGCCAAACAGTGTTAAAAATGAAACAAGACTTTCCTAAACTAGGGATTGGCTTGTTGTGTCAATTGTTTGGCAAAACAAGGCATGCGTACTACGATGCTTTATGGCGCAAAGAAGAGCAGTTAATTAAAGACCATATCATCCTTGAACAGGTCATGATCATTAGAAAAGAGTTACCCAAATTAGGTACTCGTAAACTACATTATCTATTACAAGACAGGCTGAAGGCTCATCATATAAGTCTGGGCAGAGACTATTTGTTTACCTTGTTATTCGAACATGGTCTTCTGATTAGACAACGTAAACGTAGAGTGGTCACAACCCATTCTCGTCATTGGATGAAAAAGTATGGTAATTTAATCCGGGATATCCCCATTCACCGACCCGAACAAGTTTGGGTAAGTGATATTACCTATATCAGAATGACGAATCAATGGGGCTATTTAAGTTTAATTACCGATGCTTATTCTAGAAAGATCATGGGATTTTGTTTCCGTATGGACTTAACAGCCCAAGGTTGCATTGAAGCTTTACAAATGGCTTTAAACAATAAAGTATATAAACAAGCAATGATTCACCATTCGGATAGGGGGTCTCAATATTGTTCACATCACTATGTTGAGATACTACTTAAAAATAAAATAGCCATTAGTATGACCGAAAATGGAGACCCTTATGAAAATGCTATTGCCGAAAGAGTCAATGGTATTATAAAAACAGAATTTGATTTACATACTAGTGGTTTAGGTTTTGAGAGAACACATCAACAGATCATAAAAAGTATAAACAGTTATAACTCTATAAGACCACATGCCAGCTGTGATTATTTAACACCAGATCAGGCCCATTTAGAAAGTAGAGAATTACATAAAAGATGGAAAAAATATAACAAACAAAAATATAATCCTAAAATGACTGTACAGTCATTTTAGGATTATAAAATAATGTTGTATAATTATATCAGGATTTATTTAATAA
>CAZDTI010000790.1:0-2554 GCA_964508085.1 uncultured Saprospiraceae bacterium
TTTTTTTCTGTCCAAAGCGAAATCCCAAAGATTTTGCGGACTTCATAAAAATACACAAACCTTTCAATTAAGCCCGAAGCCCGTATTGTTTATAGGTTTTGTTGGCAACAGTATTTTTGTCCAGAAGACTAAACTATACTATTTAAATCTTGTCTACCTATGATCGCCATTATTTCGACGGTATCTTGATTTACTCGGTAGTATATGCTGTCCGATCCACAAACACATCTTCGATATCCGTTTTTTATGAAATCCACTGATTCAAATGAAAATGGTCTTTGTGCAATGATGTCAAAATACTTGAAAAACGAATCAAAATATTTGTCCGCTTGAGCCATTCCAAATTTTTTGACTCCGTAATGATGAATTCGTATAAGGTCTTCTTTTGCTGAATTACTTAATCTGTATTTAGCCATTAAGTGTGGCTTTAGACTGCTTTAGGATTTCAGATTTGGTATCACTTGTGAATCCGCTATTTTCAGCTTTCTCCAGTTTAGCTTTAATCCAGTCAATTTGAACTTGCTGGCTTCTCGCCTGTCTGATTAAATCGTTTACTAGCTCACTTTTGCTAGAGTACTCTTGATTGTCAACTTGTGATTTTAACCATTCGTCGTTTGGTTGTGTGAAAGAAATGCTCTGTCGTGCCATGACATATATTTTGATGCTAATTTACACCAAAAACGAACCAAATCCAAATTTTTATGATATTGTTGCCAACGGTCTCGTATATGGCTCGTTGCATATAGAAAGGTACTTGCCTTTGCGTATGGCACGAGCCAAATCTTTTGCGTTTTGTTTTTATCATTTTACGCTAACAGCTAAATCCAAAAGATTTGATGTTCATAGCAAATATACACAAGCCTTTTGTTTTGCAAACACCTAGCAATGAGCTATATACATTGTTAGCCATTGTTTTTATTTCATTCTGATTTTCAGCATTTTATAAGGTTCTAACTTTTTCAAGTCAAGAATTTTCTCTCCATCAAAATTGTCCAAATGGGTATTGATTACAAAATATAAATTTCCGTCTAAGATGTCGAAAGTAGTTGGAATTTTAAAGTCATCTGTGAACTCGATTAGTCTTTCTTTTCCTAAAACTTCAGTTCCAGCCTTGTTAAGTTTAAACTTGAACAATCCATTTTTTGAATTGTCGCCCCAGCCGTTCACAATGCCATATAAATTGTTTTGGTAGAATTTTAAACCGTCGATGCTCGAATATTCTTCTTTGGGTTGATTTATTATTTCTTTTGAATCTTTTTTGACAACGCAAATACCATTGTTTGATGCGAAATATAAATATTTATTATTGTTTGAAATCGTGATTCCATTCGAGTTTGGAATGTTCTCAGAATCCAAATAAACTTCGATGGTTTTACTTGGTCTTTGAATTTTATAGCTTTTATTACTTTCAGAATCGGTAATGAAAATTTCATTTTTAGAGCTAACCGTTAAATCGTTTAAATACTGGAATTCTGAAATATCCATAGAATATGACTCAATCAAGTCTCCAGATGAAAGTTGTAATAGCAAAAGAATAGATTTGTTTTTGTCCGCAGTCAAACTATTGCCAAGAGCATATAAAGTGTCTCCTTTTATTGTCATTCCAAAACCTGCCAAATAGTTGTATTTGTCTGTATCTAGAAAAGTTTTGGGCTTGCTGCCATCAACTGAACTACTTACTATTTTATTGCTTTTCAAACTGTTCAGATAAACTGTTTTTGTCTTGCTGTTAATGGTGATTCCTTCGGGGAATAAATCGTGCTCAAAAGGTAGTTCAATCACTTCAGCTTTTTGACCAGAACAAGAGTTTATAAAGACTAATATTAAACAGATGAAAATTGATATAGACTTAAGCATTTTTCATTGAATTTGTCAATCGCTGAATAAATCTTTGAACATTATGGATTACTTCTTCATTTGGTTCATCTTTTTCAATCCAAGTATGCAAATCGCCCAAATACTCCATTCCTAAATATTGTGCACTTAGTTCAAAAGGAACAAAAAATCCTTCTGTAGCTTTCCTTTCCGAACCACAACTTATCGCCATCATATATTTTCCCCTAAGTCTGCGACCAGTTTCCTTTTCGATTTTAAGGCAATCGGTTATTCTGTCAAAAAATGTCTTCATAAGTCCTGACATTGAATACCAGTAAACGGGTGTCAAAAACAGAATTAGGTCGTAAGTGATAATTTTATTTATTAGCGGAAGAAAATCGTCCTGTCGATTTTTAAAATCATAATCGAATTGTCCGATTTGATAATTTTTAAGGTCAACAAGGTCGCATTCCAGTTCTTTCTGAATCAGTTTTGCAATTTGGTTGGTGTTTCCATTGCTTTTTGAACTTCCTTGAATAATTACTTTTTTCATCTTGGGCAAATGTATCTTGCAAAATAATGGCTAACGCCTGAGCTATGAACGGTACGGGAGCAAACTAGCGTTTGCTTTCCGCTACGCACATAGCGCAATCTTTTGGTTTTGTTTTATTTTTTTTCTTGTTAAAAGCGAAATCCCAAAGATTTCGCGACATCATAAAAATACGCAGACCTTAGCTTT
>CAZDTI010000791.1:0-2549 GCA_964508085.1 uncultured Saprospiraceae bacterium
ATTTCTTCACTTTCTCCGGACTCAAATAGTCTAAGTCTTTGAACAGACTAATTTTACATTTTCCCAAAGTGGTTAGTTAGTTAGAGAACCACCTATTTTCTTTACGAATAAATAAACTTACCTTTGAGTTTTCGATATATCACCTCCCTTTCAAATACGAAAGTTGATAGGACTTTTTAGTTTTCACTAAAACAATTTACTTACATGAAACAGCTACTTTTATTAATCTGCATCCTCAGTATCGCCGCCACTTGCAATGATTCGAAAATGACAAAAGGCCAGAATATGGCTGATGATAAAATGAGTGGAAGCTGGACAATGGTTTCTTATAGTGCCTTCCTGCCCGATATTCCGACCTTGGAAGAAGGTGATATCGTTTGGACGATCGACACTAAGAAATCAACGGTCTCTGTGACTAAGAAAGATAAAGAGAGAATCGACAACCTTGGATTTGAACCAGGTGTTTATTCTTATGAAATAAAGCTGGATAAAATAATCATCAATAAGCGAGAGTACGCTTACAGTATTGCTGAAGAGGGCATTTTAAAATTGGATAAGAATACGAATCCTAGATTATCGAAAGACCAACCGGTGATGCGCTTTAAGCGAATGGAATAAGTAGGTTCAACTAGTCGCTCTACTTCCATATGCCGGAGCAGCTATACAGATTGCATCCCAGCAAACAGCGAAAGAATCTTCAATTATCTTTTTTGTAGGTTTTGTGTTGTGTCTTCTTAACTGAACTGATAGCTCATGGATAAAACCGTATATGATAGCGATCAGGATTTGATCGCTAACCGGCTTAAAAATACCTTCCTTCTTTCCCTTGCCTATCGTTTTATAAAAATAACCATCAAATTGGTTTTGTAACTTTTGGCTCTCCGGAGAGATAAATGAGGAGATAATAAACTGGCTGGCAAAAGTAAAAATATAGGGGTTATTCAAACGGTATTTCAGTGAAGACTCCCACAAAAAACGCAGCTGTTCTTTCAAGGACAAATTAGCAATACCCCCCATCTTGGAAAATGACCCATGCTTATGAATATTTTTGTATAACTCATTGAGCAACACCTCTTTATTTTCAAAATAAACATATAAAGTTCCATGAGCAATTTTTGCTTCCTTTGCTATTTTGTTCATAGTCAAACCGGCCAGGCCATAACTACCACTCAGCTTTAAAGTTGCATTAAAAATCGCTTCTATTTTTTGATCATCTCTTGGTCTCATACCACAAACATAAATGATTATTCCGTCATTTAAGTGCATTTGGGCTCTATTTGGTGTGTATTGTACAATAACTGGGTACAATCGACCTAAAATCAATCCTATTTCTTGTATATCTTTTCGGCTAAAGTGTCTTTTCCATTAGAAATTCGGATAATATAAACGCCTTTACTCAGACTATCCAGCCCATCTAAACTAAGCTCTTCCAGTTCAGAAGCTACAACAAACGACCGTTCAAATACAACGCGTCCTAATACGTCTGTTAACTGAACAGAAACAGTTCCTGAAAGGCGCTCTCCTAGTCGAATTTTCAGTTGATCAAGGAATGGGTTTGGATATACAGCCAAGGAGGAATGTTCTTTTTCAAATTGAACCAAGCGAGTAGGTGAATATTCAAAACGACCATCTAAATCTTCCATTCTAAGCCGGTAATAATTATCTCCTGGCACTGGATTTTCATGTATGTATTTGTATTGTTGCACGCTTGAGGATTGTCCTTGAGCGGGCACAAATCCCAATTCCTTCCAATCTCGACCATCCGTAGAATGTGCTATATAAAAACCTTTACTTTGTGCTTCCGAAGCGGTCTGCCATGCTAACCAACTTGCGCCCTCCTCTGCTTCTGCTCTAAAGTCCAATAATTCAATAGGCAAAGGTAGATCGTAAGTAACATCTAAAAAAGGAGCATATCCATCTGCTGGAGCTCCATAGGTTTCACTCATATGCTTTGCCAATCCTGGATGCTCTAGTGCCACTACAACTACAAAGGATAACACTACATCTCCGTTATCATCAGTACTAACTTCTTTTAGTTTTTCCTGATAGACAAAACCTTCCCGCTCAACTATTGGCGCTCCCCTTTCTATAACTTCTTCTCTTTCCAATCCATCAACTCCAATCGTTTTCTTGACTGTTCTGGTTTTGTATTTTGTAAGATTATTCCGAGATTCCACTTCCGGTGGTAACAATGCTGCTACACCAGCTCCATCGTAGAAATTAATATACTCTGGCGAGAAGTCAGCGTAATCAAAATACATCCGAAGTTGTGTCGTTCCAGTAAGGTTAATATGGGCCAAGGCTGGAGCATCCAAATCAACTCGAATGGCCCATTTGTCTTCATCTGCCTGCCCGTGAAAACAACCGATGTCAGTGGCGTCCGCCGGAGCCGCATTCAAATCTCCATCAGTCCAAACTAAGGAGGCATCATTTCCGAAATAACCATTCTTAATATCCAGAACGGGATTTCTATCATTATGAAAAAATGGATTGTCATTTTCCCCACTGCGAAGAATGTACAAACTTGCACCGGTCACTACAGCATTATC
>CAZDTI010000792.1:0-2548 GCA_964508085.1 uncultured Saprospiraceae bacterium
GATACCTCAGTATACGACGCAATGGTGAGAATGGCGCAAGATTGGTCATTGAGATATCCTTTGGTAGATGGACAAGGAAACTTTGGTTCTATGGACGGTGATAGTCCAGCAGCCATGCGTTATACCGAGGCAAGAATGCGTAGATTAACAGATGAAATTTTATCTGATCTTGGAAAAGATACGGTTGATTTTTCTCTGAACTTTGATGATACCTTGAAAGAACCAACAGTAATGCCTTCTAAGATTCCTAACCTTTTGGTCAATGGAGCGTCTGGAATCGCAGTTGGTATGGCTACGAATATGTTGCCACATAATTTATCAGAAGTCTTAAGTGGTATTATTGCTTATGTAGACAATCCGGAGATTTCTATTGATGAGTTGATCGATAATCATATCAAAGCTCCTGATTTTCCAACTGGAGGAATTATTTATGGAATGTCTGGTGTAAAAGAAGCTTTTCATACGGGACGAGGAAGAGTTGTTGTAAGAGCCAAAGCAGATATTCAATCGTCAAGCACAGGTAAGGAAACGATTATCATCAATGAGATTCCATACCAAGTCAATAAGGCACAATTAATTATCAAAATTGCCGACTTAGTTAATTCCAAAAAAGTGGAAGGCATCAGTGATATTAGAGACGAATCTGATCGGAATGGATTGCGGATTGTCATCGAAATCAAAAGAGATGCAATGGCGAACGTTGTATTGAGTAAATTGTACAAATATTCTCCACTTCAAACTTCTTATGGTGTCAACAATATCGCTTTGGTGAATGGGCGTCCAGTGATGTTGAACATTAAGCGAATGATTGAGGAATTTGTAAAATTCCGCTTGGAGGTTATCGTTAGACGAACCAATTATGATCTGAACAAAGCCAAAGAGCGTGCTCATATTTTAGAAGGTTTGTTGATCGCTTTGGATCATTTGGATGAGGTGATTGCTTTGATTCGAGCTTCGAAAACAGTTGAAGCAGCCAGAACAGGCTTGATGGAAAAGTTTGAATTATCAGAAATTCAGGCCAGAGCCATCTTGGAAATGCGGTTACAGAAGTTAACCGGATTAGAAAGAGATAAAGTACGTGCGGAATATGATGAATTGCAAATATTGATCACTCACTTACAAGGTATTTTGGATAGTGAGCAAAAGCAAAGAGATATCGTCAAGGAGGAGTTGAATGAAGTAAATGAACGATACGGTGATGAAAGACGAACAGAAATCAGTTATGCTGACGGCGAAATCAGCATTGAAGATATGATTGCAGACGAGGAAGTAGTGATCACTATTTCTAACTTAGGATATATCAAAAGAACTAAAGTTGCTGAATATCGAATTCAAAGCCGAGGAGGTCGAGGATCTCGAGGAAGTAAGACGAAAGGAGCAGATTTTATCGAGCACATGTTTGTCGCTAGTACCCATAACTACTTATTGTTGTTTACACAACAAGGTCGATGTCATTGGATACGGGTTTATGAAATTCCTGAAGCATCTAAAGCATCAAGCGGAAGAGTCATTCAAAATCTGATCAACATACCTAAGGAAGATAGCATCAGAGCTTACATAAAAATCGAGAATTTACAAGATGAAGAATTTTTGAAGAACAACTTTATATTATTCTGTACTAAAAAAGGAATGGTTAAAAAATCTTCTGTTGAATTGTTCTCTCGTCCTCGAACAAATGGTATCAATGCAATTACCATTAACGAAGGCGATCAACTCTTGGAAGCAAGATTGACTAATGGAAATAATGAAATCATGATGGCCATCAGAAGTGGACGTGCGATTCGATTCCCTGAAGCTAAAGCTCGTCCAATGGGACGAAGTGCTGCTGGAGTCAGAGGAATCAGACTTTCTGAAGATCCAGAAGATGCCGTAGTAGGTATGATTAGTGTAGATCCAAACAATGAGGAGATGAGTATCTTAGTGGTATCTGAAAAAGGATTAGGAAAACGATCTAGCTTAAGCGAATACCGAATTACCAATAGAGGTGGAAAAGGGGTCAAGACCATGAATGTCACCGAGAAAACAGGAAAGACAATGGCCCTGAAATATGTCCATAATACTGATGATTTGATGATCAGTAACAAATCTGGTATTGTGATTCGAATGCAAGTAAGTGATCTCAGATTGATGGGTAGAGCTACTCAAGGAGTCAAACTAATGAGGGTTAAAGGTGCAGATGTCATTGCTGATGTTGCTGTAGTACCTTTTAGCGAAGAGGAAGCTAACGTAGAGGAAGGAGTAGAAAATACAACAGAAACAACAGAAGAAAGTGCGCCTAGTTCAGAGAATAAAGGTGACCAACAAGCTTCTTCGGAAGAAGAATAGAATTTTTACAGATTAGATCTTGATGACAAGGACTTTTTTTAAGCACACTTTGATGTTTATTAACAAATTTTAACAAAAAAATCTTTTTTTTAACGAATTGTAAGCATCATTCAACGTTTTTATATCGTCCTAATTAGGAATAAAATTTTTAAAATAACTTTTCAACTCAAAGAATTAAATAATCATAATCAAAATCAAAAATGATGAGAAAAATATTCATTAG
>CAZDTI010000793.1:0-2544 GCA_964508085.1 uncultured Saprospiraceae bacterium
TGGTTGTTGGGTAGATGGGTGGATAGGTAGATGGGTGGATGGGCTTCCTTCTGACGTAAAGAACTGCGAAAGAAGGAGAACCCATCTACCCATCTACCTATCTACCTATCCACCCTTTTCTCACAACCCAACTTGTTCTTTTAATCCCTCCGGTAAGGCCTCCAATGCACGGATTTTTATATCCTTGTAGTAAACTTCAGCCGCCTCAGATTGTAATTGCAACTTGCCGCTGACTAAGGGTATTTTTTCTCCATTTTTAAAAAGGTGCGCCTCTTTTACCACGTTCACTACTTGACCATTGACTACATGAATCGCCCGATCTTCGACAACGTATAATTCTACGGTATTCCATTCTCCATGAGGGTTTTCGTGGGTACTTTTTTTGGTGCAAACCCAATTTTTGTAATGCTCTCCCACTCCAAGCCATTCCCCTGATAAGTCGAATTTATAATTTAGATTTTTCTCCGTTGGTTGGGTCAAAGTCATTCCATTAGCACCAGCTAAAGCAAAAAAGTCTCCCGTGTCGCCCTCTTGAATTTGATATTCCAAACACCGCATCCATACATTCCAAAAGGCCCCATGTTTGCCTGTGCAGTGATACAACAAACCAGCATCTCTCTTTTTTTCCAATCGAGGTTCCCATTTTTTATCGCCCCATTTGTATTGCAATTTCAAGTGATAATTTTGATAGGTTTGTTTAGTGGTCAATCCCCCATATATTTCACCACTTACCTGAAGTACATCCTCCCCATTTTCTTTAATCATGGTGAATACATTTTTAGGATCGTTATTCACACCAAGCGGCGTACCCACATGTACATTCTCGCTTTTAGGATGCTCCCCCACTCCCTCTACGGTGACATGCGGAACCCCGATGAATTTATCCCAATGCGTCAATTCTTCATCCAATAAGTTTGTCCAGTTTTTAGGACTAGGTATATGCGTAATTCCTGCGGCCCACTGAATCCCTTCTTTTATATGGGTAAGAAATTTTTCATTGGTATAGGTTTCTTTTGTATGTCCCAATCCAGTATAAAAGGCTCTTCCACCTTCATAATAATGATACCAGGCAATCGGATGATAGCCTCCCATTCTTTTTCCTTCGTAAGTAGACTCATCCAAATCCAACAATACATTTACATAGTTGGCAACCGGTTTTTTAAAATTATACCATTCATCTTTTTTGACCCACTCTGTTCCAAGGTGTGCTACGGATGGATGTCTGCAATCCTGATGCACATCCATTTTTGCATCTTGTACTTTGGGATGACTTGCGAATTGTGCTCCGAGCATTTTTGCATAAAAATCCCATCCATATTCTGTATCAGAGGCGGCATGGATACCGACAAAACCACCACCTTGGTTCATGTATTTTTCAAAAGCCAGTTCTTCTTTTTCTCCTAAAATATTTTGAGTCGTATTCAAGAAGATGATGGTCTGGTATTGTTCTAAATTGGTGCTTGAAAAATGGGTGGAATCTTCGGTAAAAGTAACCGTCCAATTATTCTCTTTCGACATTTTCCAAAGTGCTGAAACTCCTGCGGGTATGGATTTATGTCGCCAACCATTCGTCTTTGAGAATACTAAGAGGTTGGTATTTTGACTTTGAGAAAACAATGGAAAAGCCATCAGAAATAGCAGGAGTAAAAGGAAGTAATTTCTTTTGTTCATAGTGGTGTTTTTTTTTATCAACTGAGTACTATCGCGGTAAAACCGCAAATGATTTCTCGGATTATTGCAATAGATTAATTATTGTAAAAATTCAGCCGTTAGCAGTTAGCTTCCTTCTGTCGTGCGTTATAGGGAAAGCTAACTGCTAAGGGACTCAACATTAATAACTGTCCGATTTGAGTGGGAACCATTTGATCTCTTTTTCTCAAAAAAATCTTGATATAACCCGCTATGTCTGCAATTTTTTCAATCAAATAGTTCAAATATTCTGAACTCAAATCGGACATTTATTTATATCTCATCCCTAACTGCCAAAAGCAAACTGCTAATATACTGAACAGCTACCAATAATTTTCACCTTCTAAAAATACCTTTTTGATTATTGCACCTTTAAAAACATTGGGTTGAAGCCTACCACAAATGATTTTTTAAAAAAGAAATCAACCCTAAATTACGGAATGAAAGTACTTTATCAGTATGTTTAGTTTGATTGTTTGATGAAACCTAAATTGTAAATTTATCATGTTCCATAAAATCAATGTTATCCCCCGATTGGTAGGCTTGTTTCTTCTTTTTCCAAATCTATTTTTCGCTCAAACCACGATAGATTTCAACCTTAACATGCAACACTCCATAGGTGATTTTCATGAATTTGACCGTAGTAAATACATCATTTTACATGCTTCTTTGACGGAGAATGAATGGGATAGTCCAACGCAGCAAGCTAGCTTTTTGGAAGATTACGATGTCTACCTTGGTCGAAACAACGGAATGTATCCCTGGGAATTTAACCAATCAGAACCTAACCCTAATCAACCGGGTTTTCCTGAGCTCAACATATTGGCGCAAAGAGGACAAAGCATTAAAAATAAC
>CAZDTI010000794.1:0-2518 GCA_964508085.1 uncultured Saprospiraceae bacterium
TATAGCTCCACAATGTATGCTGCATCCAAATATTAAAAGTGGATTTGAAAAACATGGAGAAAATGTGATCTCCCAGAAAGGGGTCGCCACGGTCGCTAGAATTTCGGGAGCTGTTAAAGACAACTTTGCAGCTTCAACAATAGCTTGTGTTTCCGGAGCCGATTTTTTAGCAAACCCGAAAATCCAACAAGAAGTTTTCGGTCCGTTTTCACTAGTGGTAAAAAGTAAAAATGACGAACAATTAATCGAAATTATTGAAGCACTGGAAGGACAGTTGACCGGAACCATCATTGCTGAAAAAGAGGACATTGCAAATCTGGATGGTATTGTTGATGCTTTGGCAAATCGGGTCGGAAGGGTTATTTTTAATGGCGTTCCTACAGGCGTAGACGTTTGCCC
This sequence comes from uncultured Saprospiraceae bacterium, assembly GCA_964508085.1. Taxonomy (GTDB): domain Bacteria; phylum Bacteroidota; class Bacteroidia; order Chitinophagales; family Saprospiraceae; genus CALGLS01. The sequence continues at coordinate 400 of CAZDTI010000794.1, forward strand.
GGCAATGCACCATGGAGGCCCCTACCCTGCTTCATCGAATTCAAAATACACCTCAGTTGGAACGCATGCAATTTACAGATGGGTGAGGCCAGTAAGTTATCAATCATTCCCAGCGGAATTGCTTCCGGAATCGTTGAAGTAGTTGGTTTTTTCTAGTATTTTTAAAAAGGTGGATGAGGTAGATGGGGTGGATGAGGTGGATGAGGTCTCCTTCTAACGCAAATAAGGTGCGAACAGAGGGAATCCTCATCTACCACATCCACCTTATCCACCTCATCTCCTCACGAAATAAATTACAACATGGCAAGAAAAACTTTCTTTTGTGTAGATGCGCATACCTGTGGAAATCCAGTACGGGTTGTAGTGGGTGGTGGACCAAATTTAGTAGGTGCGAATATGAGTGAAAAACGTCAGCACTTTTTAAAAGAATACGATTGGATTCGGAAGGGATTGATGTTTGAACCCCGTGGTCATGACATGATGAGCGGTAGTATTTTGTTTCCTCCTCACGATCCAGAAAATGATTTTGCCATCCTATTTATAGAAACTTCAGGATGTTTGCCGATGTGTGGACACGGAACAATAGGTACGATTACCATTGCCATAGAAGAGGGTTTAGTGACGCCAAAAACTCCTGGGAAAATTAGAATGGAAGCACCGGCAGGTTTAGTGCAAATAGAATACGGACAAAGCGGTAAGAAAGTGGATTGGGTAAAATTAACGAATGTGAAGAGTTATTTAGCTGCCTCTGATTTAACCATTGATTGTCCGGAATTAGGAGAACTTATGATCGATGTGGCTTATGGTGGAAACTACTACGCCATTGTAGATCCGCAGAAAAACTTTTCTGGCGTACAGGACTTTACGGCTTCTAAAATCATTCAATATTCTCAAGTAGTTCGTGCTAGAATCAATGAAAAGTATCCAGATGCATTTATTCATCCGGAGAATAAAACCATTAGAGATGTAACACATCTGTTGTGGACCGGAGATCCAATTGATCCAACATCATCTGGAAGAAATGCGGTATTTTATGGAGACAAAGCTATTGACAGAAGCCCTTGTGGAACAGGCACCTCCGCCAGGATCGCACAATTACACGCCAAAGGAAAATTAAAAAAAGGGGAGAAATTTATTCACGAAAGTTTTATTGGTAGTAAATTTATAGGTTGTGTAGAAGAAGAAACCACATTAGATGGTCGATCAGCCATTATCCCGAGTATTCAAGGTTGGGCAAAAGTATACGGTTACAACAATATCATTATCGATGACGATGATCCGTATGCACATGGCTTTCAAGTAATTTAAAAATGAGTAAAAACGTAATTGTCATAGGAGGAGGAATCATTGGATTAAGTACTGCTTATTACCTTCAAAAAGAGGGGCATCAAGTAACAGTAATTGATCAATCCAATATGAAGACCGGAGCCTCTTATATAAATGCAGGTTACATCACACCGAGCCATTTTATTTCATTGGCCGCACCAGGTATGATTACTAAAGGAATCAAATGGATGTTTAATTCCTCCAGTCCTTTTTATGTAAAGCCCCGGTTAGACATGGACTTCTTAAAATGGACTTTAGCTTTTAAAAAGTCGGCCACTAAAACTAAAGTAGAAAAGGCCATTTCAGCCATTAAAGATCTGAACTTATTTTCTAGAGATTTATATGAAAATTTAAAACAAGCAGGCGAATTTAATTTTCATTACGAACGCAAAGGCCTCCTAATGTGCTACCAATCTGATAAGGCCGGAGCGGAAGAATGGGAAATTGGGAAACGAGGTATTCAAGAAGGCTTAGGGGTTGAAAATTTATCGGCAGCGGAAGTTAAAAAATTAGAACCAAAAGCTAACTTAAATATAAAAGGCGCTGTTTATTATGACAGTGATGCCCATATGACTCCAAATCATTTCATGAAAGAAATGCTGGCTTATTTAAAAGCAAAAGGTGTTGTTTTTTATACGAATGAAAAAGTAACTGACTTAAGCATTTCCAAGGGAATAATTTCAGCAGTGGTTACTAAAAAAAGAACGATCAAAGCAGAGGAGGTTATCTTATCCGCAGGAAGTTGGAGCGCTTTAATCACAAAAAAGCTCGGCATTAAAATTCCTATTCAGGC
>CAZDTI010000795.1:0-2515 GCA_964508085.1 uncultured Saprospiraceae bacterium
CCGTTAGGTGGCCGCTGTGGATGGTGCCGAGGACTAGGACTTCGGATTTTGGTTTAGTGGGTGTGTTGTTATTTTTTTGGTGACAAGAGAGGGTAAGGAGAAGTGGTAGAAAAAAAAGTAGTTTTTTCATGGTGTGTTTTTTATTAATGTTAGGGTAAGGTAGGGAAAGATTTTTAGGCTTTATGGGAAATTAATGAGGTTTAGGCGGACATATTGAATAGATGGTGTATATTTAGGAGTTAGCTATCATGAAAATGAAGAGATTGGAATCCAAGGTTAAAAGAAAAAATCCAATGGAACGCAGCATGAAAACTCGAATAATTAATAACCAATAAAATTGTTAATAGAGATTATGTGCTGCTATTAAATGACGGATATAAAAAACGAAATGAAGAACCCCATAAGAAGAAATAGGAATATAGGAACAGGAAAGCAAGGCCATGGTCAAAACAACGAATTGGTAATTCCATGGGTTGCGAATGCAATGAAATCATTTCATGAAAGGTTAGAGAGATACACTAAGGAATTTAGAACTATAAACGGGAATAGGTTTGAGTTTATAGTTGAAGAGACTCGGGTTGAATCGAAACACGCTTGTACAATTGAGGATATTGCCGAAATATTGAGACATGTAAATCCTCAAGATTATGGAAGGTTAAATTTAATTATTCTAAGGCAACCAAAGCGGAAAGAAGAAATACTTGCACCTGTATGGGGAAGATTGATTTATTCATATCGTTTTGAAAATGAATATCGTCCTGCAATAATTCTGGAATCAATAGCGACCAATAAAAAATTAAAATGGTCAAAGAGTTTAAGCCCAGAGCAAATGAAAGAATTGAAAAGACTTGAAAGTGACGGACATGAAATTAATACTAACAAGAGGAGCCATGTGATCAATTGCTCTTTAGAGTCTGTTCGGAACACTCAACTATATAGGACTTTACCACACGAGATTGGACATTATAAGCATTTTCTTGAGCTTGTTGGTGAAATTGAAGATAGTCCAAGCACCGAGACATACGAGGATTATGGAAAAAGGGAAGCAAAGTATCATAATTTAGAAAGATCTATTAAGGAAAAATATGCTCATAAGTTTGCCGATGAATTCAAATTAATGTTAGAAAAAAGTAGAGTTATCCCTTTTGATAGAATTAATTCTGAATAGGAAAAAGATGTATGATACTAAGAAAGTTTATTTTACCTTAAAGTCCAATAATTTCCGTATTTTTAATCTCCTCTAAAAAGGCAACAAATCACTCCCAAATCCAGTACAAATTAAAGCGTCTCTAATAATCTTGGAGTCACTCGCGTTTATTATAGAACATTCATACTTAGACAAGTGCTAAGAAAACAGGGAACCCCCAAATCCCATAAATAAAAAAATACTATGACTTCGAAAAAGTCCATTTCTGTTTACACCCTAGCCATGGCGGCTTTCTTTTCTATCGCTATTTTTAGCTCTTATACCAATCAGGATACAACAATAACCACTGCTGGCAGTAGTAATGAAGAGGAGCCACTGCTTCCTCAAAAAGTAGCTGCGATAGATCTCAACCGTCCCTTTGATTTTGCGGGCGAACCATTACCTATGGATAATTTTGACGTGCGGGAACGATTGGATGCCCAGTTGCTTCGAAACGCTTATTACCATTCCAGCACGGTGATGAATATGAAAAGGGCGAAACGCGTTTTTACGGAGATCGAAAATATTATAGCAGAAAACAATTTGCCCTCTGATTTGAAATATCTAGCAGTAGCGGAAAGTAGTTTGACCAATGCCGTCTCTCCCTCAGGAGCGAAAGGGGTTTGGCAATTCATGACTGGCACAGGAAAAGAATACGGACTCGAAATAAATAAAGAAGTGGATGAAAGATACCATCTGGAAAAAGCGACCCGAGCAGCTTGTAAATATTTAAAAGCTAAAAAGGAAAAATTCGGTTCTTGGGCACTTGCAGCCGCTGCTTACAATATGGGTAGCCGTGGCCTCTCCAACGAAATGAAAGCCCAAAAGATGGACAGCTATTACGACCTGAATCTTAACAGAGAAACCGGAGCTTACGTTTTCCGAATCGTTGCACTGAAGGAGTTGATGATGCATCCGGAGGCTTTTGGTTTTTACATCGAAGACGATTATAAATATCAGCCGCTGGAGTTTGTCAATGTAGTGGTGGATAAGTCTATTCCAAACTTGGGCGATTTTGCAAAGGAACACGGAATAAGTTATAGAATGCTAAAGGTTTATAATCCTTGGTTGATTAGCTCGAAGTTGACCGTGTCTAAGGGGAATGAGTATCTTGTGAAGATTCCAAAGATGTAGCGCTTGGTATGCGGTTTTTCCTCACGCAGAGGACGCAGAGAGCGCAGAGCGAGACGTGTGGATCTTATCGCAAATTTACGCGAATACTCACATAGAGGCTACAGAGCTAACGTGTGTATTTCACGAACCACCTCAGCGGCCTCTGCGTTTTCTATGGTTTTTCCAAACTAAGGTTAAGAAATATTATAATTTCGA
>CAZDTI010000796.1:0-2508 GCA_964508085.1 uncultured Saprospiraceae bacterium
CAATTCCAGTTTGTGCACCTCAAATGACGACTTTTTCTGTGGTCAATCCACAAGTGGGTTATACCTATCTTTGGAGTAATGGTTCTCTAGGAGAAACTATGGAGACGAGTATTGCAGGCGAATATTATGTAACTGCCATCACTCCATTTGGTTGCTCGGGCGAATCAAACACCTTGGAAATATTTGCAGCACCAGATATTACATTGGTTCCCGATGGTTGTCATGAACGATGTGCTCCTGATGAAATTTGTTTGCCAAATATTCCTGGAGTGGTTAGCTATCAGTGGTTTTTAGATGGAAATCTAATTCCAGCTCCTGAAGGCACCATCGCAAATTATGTAGCTGATTCAACCGGAAACTACCAAGTTTTATTAACGGATGGAAATGGTTGTACCGCACTTTCAGATGGGCTTCATCTGACTATTTTGCCAATTGACACAACGATGCTGATGTTCGATGCTTGTGTAGGAGAAATGATAGATTATGAAGGCAATCAGCTATTAGCTGGTGATGTGTACGATTTCACTTATGCCAATCAAGATGGTTGTGACTCAACTGTTATTGTAACGGTAATAGAGAATCCAGTTTACGACATGTTTGTTGATTTAGAATCCTGTGAAGGCTCTTTTGCACCGTATCAAGGAAATTCTTATGCAGCTGGCAGTCAAACGGTCTTGAATCTATTGAGTGAACATGGATGTGATAGTACTGTTACTATAAATGTAGCAACCATCCCTATTTTTAGTACCGCTCTTCCCTTGGAAATTTGTTCGAACGAAACAGTAGAATACGATGGAAACACATTAGCCCCTGGCGACAGCTATGAAGTGACCTTGACCAGTAGCTTGGGTTGTGATTCAACGGTGAGTGTAACTGTAGACGCATATTCGTCCTTCAGTTTCAATACTGCTGTTAGTGATCCAATTTGTTTTAACACTAATAACGGATACATCAAAGTTGAAAACATCTCTGGCAGTGCCGGACCATATCTGTTCTCTACTGATGGAGAAACTTTTGCAACCTCCGATTCTATTCCACAGTTAACAGGGGGCGAGCACATGGTTTATGTTCAAGACAATAATGGCTGTGTTCAAAGTTTACAAACTAGTATTGAAGAAATTGAGCCTATCGAATTCTTTCTGGATGAAGTTGTTTTAGAATGTAGTAAGGATAGCGTTAAAATTAATCCAATTTTGACGAGCAACTACCCAGAGCAAGTAAATTGGTTTTGGCCAGATGGCGAAAACGACGATCAGTTTGCAGCCTATGATCCGGGGCAGTTTATGCTGCGTCTTGAGAACCAGTGTGAGGTGAAAGATCAGATAGTAGATGTAGCTTTACAATTGGATGGCAGAAAAGACATTTTCTATGTTCCTAATGTTTTCTCTCCAAATGGAGATGGGGCGAATGATTTCTTCACGGGTATGCACTCCCAAGAGGTAGACGTCATAGAATGGGAACTTACCATCTTTGACCGTTGGGGAACTACGCTCTACAGAAGCAAAGACATCAACAAAGGTTGGGATGGCTTCTTTGATCGCAAGAAGACAAACCCTGGGGTTTATATTTGGATGTACAAAGCGAAAGTGGAGACTTGCCATAGACAGGTGGAGCTGAGCGAGACGGGGGATGTAACAGTGTTGCGTTAGAACACGCAGTAAACGTTTACTAAACCTTGAAGGTTTAGTAAACGTAAGTATAGAATGCACGAGTCTCGCATTAGCGGGGTGAGCATTGCAACTTGATTCGCGATTTTTCAACAATTAAATTACGTAAATAGCCTGAGGCAAGTGATTGCCTCAGGCTATTCTATTTCAGGTATGAAGGCTATCTTTTAGAACAAGTTCAATTGACAATATTGAACAACTTCGAATGAAGTTATGCATTAGATATCCAACTTCTTCCGTATATTTTCTGGTACCGCATCTTTATGAACCATTATTGCAACAGTCTTCAATTTTGCGTAAGCCTCTGACATATATAAGTATCCCTTTTCAGGCCCTATTTCTCCCCACGAATTCTTGATAAGATAGTATTTCGTTCCTTTTTTATCTTTTGCGATTCCAGTTAAATGCATGAGGTGATCGTCTGTCGTGGCGTAAGATTCGAAGGTGCTTTGACGAAGTGCTTGATCTACTTCTACCTCTTTACCCGGTTGCTCAAACAAATCTTTCCGTTTATTGTCAACAGGCAAAATAGCCATTCCTTCTTTTGAAGAGAATCCTTTTTCAGACACATCTCCATCCCAGGCAACAGAGTAACCATTTTTAATTGCATTATCAAATACAGTCATTAATTCATCCATTGGTAGATTGTGAAAAGCACCATTAGAGAAGTTGTCTGGAATTTCTAAAATGAATTCATCGTAGAAATCATGATGTGTGTAAGAAGTCAAGCTGATGTAGTCGTCGGGATTTATACCATTGTCTTTTGCAAAGGATTTAGGATTGTATGACTTTCCTTGGTATGAGAATTTTTCGGGTGCTTCCCCCAGATAAATGTCCATTG
>CAZDTI010000797.1:0-2507 GCA_964508085.1 uncultured Saprospiraceae bacterium
CCCTTTAACCATCCAATAGATTGGGAAATTTTTAATGGGATTAATGAAAATGCAAAAGCAGAAATGAAAACGGCGAAAGGAACCATTACTTTAGAATTGTGGAGAGATGTCGCACCGGGAACTGTTGTTAATTTTGTACAGCTTGGCAAGAACGGTTTTTTCAACGGGAAGACTTTCCATCGAGTGGTCTCTAACTTTGTTATTCAAGGGGGTTGCCCAAGAGGAGACGGATTCGGCGCATTGGATTATACCATCCGTTCTGAACTTCCTCCAGTTCATTTTAATCAAGACGGTTTGGTAGGGATGGCATCTGCCGGAAACCACACGGAGTGTACTCAATTTTTCATTACACACTCTCCAACACCACATTTAGACGGAAATTATACTATTTTTGCACGCGTAATTGAAGGAATGGACGTCGTTCACCAAATAGAACAAGACGATGTGATCGAAAGTGTTACGATTCTTTAGCAAAACGATACTTAACTTATAGACAAAATGAAGCAAACAGCTCTTACTCCAATTCACGAATCACTCGGTGCAAAAATGGCCGAATTCGCAGGTTACAATATGCCGATTTCTTATGCAGGAATAAAAGAAGAACACCGTTCTGTCCGTGAAAACGTAGGTGTTTTTGATGTCTCGCATATGGGAGAGTTTATCGTCCGTGGAAAGGGTGCGCTGGATCTGATTCAGGAAGTAACTTCAAATGATGCTTCTAAATTAGAGATCGGAGATGCTCAGTATTCTTGTTTGCCAAACAATGAAGGTGGAATTGTAGATGATTTGTTAGTTTATCGTTTAGACGAAGATAAATGTGCGGAAGGAGAACGTTCTTACATGTTGGTCGTCAATGCCTCAAACATTGAAAAGGACTGGGCATGGATTATGAAACATGTTCCTAATCACGATGCCATCATGTATAACATTTCTGAACGAACAGGACTGTTGGCGGTGCAAGGCCCGAACGCAGTTAAATTGTTACAACAATTGACAGACATTGATCTGTCGGCGATGAAATATTACACCTTTACCAAAGGAGATGTAGCAGGAATTGACAATGTATTGATTTCTGTAACGGGTTACACCGGCTCAGGTGGTTTTGAACTATATGTGAAAAATGAACAATTGGCGGTGCTTTGGAAAGCCTTATTTAAAGTAGGTCAAAGCATGGATGTAAAACCTATTGGCCTGGGGGCAAGAGATACCCTCCGACTAGAAATGGGATTCTGTCTTTATGGCAATGACATCGACGAGACCACTTCTCCTATAGAAGCTGGTTTAGGATGGATTACGAAAACCAAAAAAGGTGTTTTCAATTCCTGCGAAACATTCATCAAACAAAGAGCAGAAGGAGTGACTAAAAAATTAGTGGCTTTCGTTGTAAAAGATCGAAGAGTCCCACGTCAAAATTATGTTTTAGAAAATGAAAATGGAGAAGCCATTGGCGTAGTCACTTCCGGCACGCAATCTCCATCATTAGATATCCCCATTGGCTTAGGATATGTAGATGTCGCTTATGCCAAAGTAGATACTTCGATAAGAGTGGTGGCAGGAAAAAAACGTCTCGAAGCCTCTATCGTGAAGCTGCCTTTTTATAAGGTGAAAGCTTAACTAATTGGAGTTTACCTCTCTTTTATACTTGAATTAGCCCCTCAGAACGACTCATTTGCAGGAAAAACCCTTTTCCTGCGAACAATTACGTTAATATTCTATTTGTAATAAGTACTTGTATAGAATTGGATAAGTTGAAATTTGTCCAAATACTTAAGTACTCACAATATTATATAGGCATTATAAAAAGCAGGAACCCTATTTCTCTGAACTGCGTACAACATCAAAATCATCTAAACAATGGACGTACACGAAGGAAAAGAAAAATTCGTACAATCTTGGGGCACACTAGGGACACAATGGGGCATCAATAGAACGATGGCTCAAGTGCATGCTTTGCTATTGATATCAAAGTATTCCTTATGCGCTGATGAGATTATGGCGGATTTGAAAATTTCCAGAGGTAATGCCAACATGAATATCCGTGCATTAATGGATTGGGGGCTAGTGTATAAAGAATTAAAACCCGGAGAACGAAAAGAGTACTTTGTAGCGGAGAAGGACATGTGGGATGTCATTAAAAAAATCATCATCCAACGTAAGAAAAAAGAACTGGAACCTATGCTAAAGGTGCTGGATGAAATAACAGGAGTCGAAGGAGAATGTGAACATTCTGAAGAATTCTGTAAAGTGATCAGAGATATTAAAATGTTTTCCTGCAAAGCAGACTCCGCCCTGGAGACGCTTACCCGTGCCGATGCCAATTGGTTTGTGGGTACCTTCCTTAAAATGATAAAATAAATAATGTGACTCTTCTGTCATTTTGACTGAGTTGACTCCTGTCATCCTGAGCGACCAAAGGGAGTCGAAGGATCAGGAGGCTATACCTCCTTTTTGTATTTCGAGTGAAGCGCAGCGGAGTCGAGAAATCTTGCTCCTAGCCAAAGAGCAAG
>CAZDTI010000798.1:0-2504 GCA_964508085.1 uncultured Saprospiraceae bacterium
GCGATATGGTTTCCTTTTTTGTTTTAAATGCTTAAAGATAACGAAATGACTGTGTTTACAAAATATAGAATGGGGCCTTAGTGTATTTTTTACGTAAATACGATTTTTTAAGGCTTTCGAAACTTCGTGGTGATGGGGCAGAGTTGAGAAAGCTTCTTAAAGACTGGATCTATAGCCCTCCGCTTTCAGAAACCTTATTTTGTACTTTGCCATCTCGCGGGTTTCCAAAAGCTAAACCTTATCTTCGCAAGACAAAACCAACGAAATGAAGAATTTTCTCAAGCGATACCGCACTCGATTGAAGCTCGAAGCTACCCAGCATCTAGAAGCGACCATCACCAAAATTTTCAATATTATTGCCGATGATTCTGCCTTGAAAAACACCATAATAATGGTACAAGCCCGTTATCAAAACCTTGAGGCAGATGATATGAAAGGGATCATTGCAGGACCTGACCGGGACCTGCGAACGAATCAGATAATGAATAGTCTTTTTCAATTAATTGACAACATAGAAAGTACTGATTTACAAGAGTCTGATGATGTTCTGCTCAATGAATATTTAAAGAAGGAAAAAGCCAGTTTGGCTAAACCTGCTGAGCGGGTAATTCCGAAAGTAGTCGCTGAGGAAGAAAGTATAGAAAAAACGACTTTGACAGTTTCGACCAAAGAGGAAACTCCAGCTACTGACGACACTTCAGCAGCAGCTTCATTGGTGGGAGCAGGAGAGAAGAAGGTAGGATCTGAAGTGACTCCAAAATCGGCTAAGGACCTAGAGATATTTTCAGAAATACATCGTAAAACATTAACTTTTTTCCCTGTGATTTATCGAGACCTACGTTCTCTAGTTTTTAAGAACGGGAAGGCCAGTTTAGAAATGGGGCAGGTTCAGTTACAGATAGAAAAGGTACTGCCAGCATTACAATCTTACCAAGCCAAAATGGATCAATTAGAACCCATTCTTAAAAAAGTCAGAGTAGATTTTGATAAGAAAGTATATTGGATGCAGTTCCAACAATTATCTAATAAACGAACAGGCTTGAAGATGGAGAACCTTTCGGAAATAGATAAGATGAATAAGGAGTTGAACACGTTTATTGAAAGTCTAAAAAAGAATGGAATCGTAAAATAGTTTGAAAAAAAAATCCTATCCGTGCAGCACTTCTAATGGGCTGTCCAGTCTATAAAGTACAAACTAGTTTACAACACATTTAACCTCCTTATCCATTTAACAAAAATAAAAACTAACTTTTTATGAAAACCTTATACTACGTACTTTTCGCACTCTTGTGCAATTTCAGTATGAATGCTCAATCCATCGTTCCTGATTTCACCTATGATGACCTCAATGGAAACTCCCATTCTTTATATGCAGATTACTTGGATCAAGGAATTCCTGTAGTTATTCATGTAGCAGCAGCTTGGGGCCCTTGGGATTTTGTTTGGCATGAAAGTGATTATTTGGAAAATTTCTATCAGGCCTACGGACCCGATGTACAGGTATTTATGATAGAAGTAGACGCATTCACAGACGATTCTTTTTTAGATGGAACTAACGCTGGAAGTGCCGGTGATTTTGTAACAGGAACCAGTTACCCAATTATTAATACACCAGATAGTTGGTTCATGGATACTTTTCAAATTAATGCTTTCCCAGCCATGTTAATGATTTGTCCTGATGGTCAGGGCTATGCCGATTTTCAAGCACCAGGTGTCGTAAATTTTGATGAGGAAATGTTTTATGGGGAGTTAATGGACAACCCATTTGCCTTGGAAGAACGTTTGGGTGAAAACTGTGGCTTTGCCATCAATCGCAGCATTGTAAATGGCTTTGTCTATGATGACGAAAATGGTGATTGTGTAGCGGATGCTAACGAAGCGGGACTTCCTGGCTTTGCTGCCCACATTACCGGACCTAACTACGATATAGTTCGTTATTCCGACTTCAATGGCGAATTTTTTAGCTTACTCGACTCAGGAACTTATAACATAAACGTTTCCGGGCCTAACGCTCTTTGGACGGTTTGTAATAACAATCAAACCATTGAAACAACCAACAATATAGATTCATTTGACCTGGATTTCGGTGCGGATGCGCTTATTGATTGTCCTTACGGAATTGTAGACATTTCTTCTCCAGCCTTGGTTCGTTGTTTTGATAGTTATATTTATGCGGGCTATTGCAATGCTGGTACAGTTCCGGCAGAAGATGCCTCTATTGATATTACATTAGACCCTTTTCTAACCTTTATCAACTCTACCCCAGCACCTAGTAGCCAAGCTGGAAATGTACTTACCTATGATTTAGGAACAGTTGGCGTTGGTGAATGTGGTGCTATCTTTATGACTGTCAATGTCAGCTGTGATGCGGACACTGCTCAAATACACTGTTTTTCTGCTCAGTTTTACCCAGATACAACTTGTACGCCTCCATCATTTACTGGAGAAGATTTGACTTTTGCAGAAGAGTGCCAAGCTAATGTTGGATCTTGGGATCCAAACGA
>CAZDTI010000799.1:0-2500 GCA_964508085.1 uncultured Saprospiraceae bacterium
AGTTTGGGGAAGAACGGGATCAGGATGTGTTGGATTGGTTTAATCGGTTTTTGAAGAATGGGGAGGGGGTGCCGAATATGGATTTGGGTGGGAAATGAATTTTCATTTGTATGGAGAATGGAAATAATAAAACAAAATAAAATGAAGTATCTTAGTCTGGTTCTGCTACTAATCCAAATCCAAATCGGATATAGTCAAGAAATGAAAATGCGCCCAATCGAAGAATTGATAAATAAGGAAGACTCTGGTTTTAAACTAGTTGAAGAATGGGAAAAGAAAGCCAAAAATAAAGTAGAAATTCTAAAGAGAAATTCTAAAAAAGCAGAAACCGCTTTGTTTCGAACGCAAGTTACAACTAGATCACCAATGGGTGCAATTATTTATGAAACAGGAGGGATATTAGTTGATAATGGCTGGATCAGAATCTTAGGGTCAGGTTCAACTAAAATGAAAAGGAGTTTGCCTGAATGGAACAAAGGAAAGTCGTTTGAAAAATACGGACAAGCGCCTTCCTTCTTACTAGTGGCAGATGATGCAATTGGCGGTTTCTTTGCGCTAAATGGTGGAGGTTTTGGGAAAGAAGACCTTGGAAAGATTTACTATTTTTCACCAGATCTTTTAGAATGGGAGCCGCTAGGGCTTAGTTATTCAGATTTTATTTATTGGACTTTTACAGGGAATATTAAGTTGTTCTATGAGGGTTTAAGATGGAAAAAGTGGAAAAAAGAAGTCAAGAAAATGGGCCCGGATCGAGTTATGAATTTTTATCCTTTCCTTTGGGTGCAGTATGATGATTTGGAAAAATTGAGTAGACAGGATGTACCAGTTGGAGAGGTGTGGACAATGCAAATGGATGTAAGGGGGCAATTGCAGAATAAAGAGAAGGAATAGATAGACTATTAACGAGAGGTGTTTAAGGTGGTAAAGTGTTAATTGTAACAATAATATTGCAAAAGACTAAAACAGACATTATGTCAATAATAAATATAAAAGTATTTATAGCCTGTATTTTTTTACTTGGATTGTTTTGTCAATGTAAGATATTTCAATACGAAGACACTACAAGTAGAAGTAGTAGTAATCCAGAAAGAGAATAATTTGCCAATCGGAAATTTACATCTTGAAACGTTAGACGTTTTAGGCGTTTTGTGAATAAATAAATAATGAAATAGAATTATGTCAAAAAGAGAAACTAGGAATTTAAAAAAGCTACTTACAATCACCTGCTTATTACTATTTGCTACAATAAGTCACGCTCAAAATAAAGAGCATACCGTTGTTTTAAATCAGAATATAGTGCCGGTGGAAACTAATTTTGTATGTTCAGAAGTTATTGATAAAAGGTTGATTAAAGATAATATTGGCTTTGCTCAAAAAGGATTAGGGAATAGGAAAGTAATTGCAAAGTTAGATGGAGATATAGAAGAGGTAATAAAAAACAATGCAAATAAAATAATTCTAGAAGATGAAAAACCAGATAATATAATCTTCATTATTCATGAATTAACTGTAAGTGAAAGAACGACTGCTATGTCTGAAAGAGGAATGTGTATAATGGAAATTGAATTTGTTAAACGAGTGGATTCGACTTATTATTCCTTGGGTACTTTCTCTGATGAAATTGAAGAAGGAGGAATGGATGTGACGAAAAAACATGGAAAAAGAATATCAAAATGTTTGAAAAATTGTATAATTGATTTCACGGAATCTGATTGGATGAATAACAGGTTAAAAGAGGAAATAGACATAGAGGAGGAAATATTTTATGCTTATGATTACAAGGTAATTCCACCAAAAGGGATGTACTCTTCCTTTGCAAAAATGGGAAAAGGAGAGCCAATGGAAGAATTCGAAAAAACGTTCCAACGAATTCGGGAAAGTGGATATATCCAGCAATATTTTTTGAAAGCGGTTGATAGGGAAAATAAAAATAAAAAGGTCATGTTTGTATCAGACGGAGAGGGCGTGTATATGCATGCGTCAAGATATTGTTATCAAAATCATTTCATTAAAGCCAGGCACATAGGGAAGTATATTTATTTTGAAGATCAATTTTCAAATGCCAACGCTACCGTGGCTTTTGGTTTGCTTGGTGCAGCAATGTCTAATAAAAAGAGGGCCATAATTTTGGATACCACAAATGGAGAGGTTTCTTTATTGACAGAAGCTAAATTATATGCTATTGCCGAAGGACAAAAGGAAATAATTCAGGAATATAAGAAGTCAAAGAAAAAAATGAAGAATAGAGAAATAGCCCTGATGAAATTGAATAAGAAGTATGAGGAATAATTTTTAAAAAAAATGATTAAATCTATAAAACCATTAATAGTCATAGTATTCTTTTTTGCTTGCGGATCTGAAACGCCAAAAGTAAATTCAACTCTTGAGGTTGCACCTGTTGAAGAAGATTTAAAAAAAGATACAAAACCAACCATCAAAATAAACACAAAAGAATTCACCAGAAAAACCTCTTTAAAACGAATAAAAAATAAAATTGAAA
>CAZDTI010000800.1:0-2498 GCA_964508085.1 uncultured Saprospiraceae bacterium
AAGCAAAAGGAAACACCGGACTATGGACAAAAAACATAATTGAACTTCCAATAAAAGTGCTGAAGCCTTTTTACCTGACCACCACCTTTATTCTATTTTTGATTTCATTAGTGGCGTTGATTCTGTTTTCTTATATTCGATTGAGAACTCAACGCCTTCGTAGAGATGCTCAAAAGTTGGAACAACAAGTACAGCTACGAACAAAAAGAATAAAAGAACAAAAGGAACGTCTGGAAAAGCTCAGTGCCACCAGAGCTCAGCTATATGGAATTATTGGTCATGACATTCGAGGAGCTGCTAATGCGTTCAGGGGGATGGCTAGTAAAATCAATTATTTGTTGAAAAAAAACGACATGGATCATGCCTTAGAATTAGCTGAATTCGTTGAAAACTCTGCAGAAAAACTCAATAACCAACTGGACGATCTTTTAGAATGGGCCCAACAACAAGAAGGGGAACTTCCATTTATAAGCGAAGAACATGAACTAAAGAAATTGCTAGAGGAGGCATCTAGTTTACTTACGATAGTTGCAAAACAAAAAAATATTAGGTTTGAATATGAAGGAGACCTAAATCTAATAGTCAAAGGCGATTACCAAATGCTAAGAACAATCATCCGTAATCTTATTGAGAATGGCATAAAGTTTTCTTTTCCAGATGGTATTATTAAAATTAAGGTATTTCAAAAACAAAATACAGAAGCCGTCAACAATGTATGTTTGATTATTGAGGATCATGGAATTGGGATGACGAAAGGACAAATAAAACGGATCTTTAGTCCTGATAAATCCAGAACGACTGAAGGAACCTTCGGAGAAAAAGGCACCGGATTAGGGATGCTTCTAATAAGAGAAATGTTGGATTTGCATGGCGCAAAACTCAATATAGAAAGCACGCTTGGAGCAGGTACGAAAGTAGAAGTGTGTTTTGAGGGGGAGTAGGGGCTTTGCTTACCTCAAAAAGACAGCTCGTTCTCTTTTACCCCTAATTCGCACTTCAATATTTTCCTCTACAGTAGTTGCCAAAGACATTCCCATATAATCAACTTTAATAGGAAAAGACTTATGAGTCCGATCTACCATTACGGCAACCTCCACCTTTTTTGGTAAAATTTCCATTAATGGTTTAAATGCATAGAAAATGGTCCTACCTGTATTTGCTACATCATCTACAATGATGATGACCTTGTTCTTCAATTCTTTAGCGGGTTTCTCTATATCAATATCTTCCTCTAGTGGTTTGGCCGGGCTCAAAAGAATGCGAGTCAAGCTAATTTTTTTCTTAGCATCGTGTTTTTCCAGTTTTTCCTGTAGCAACTCAGCAAAACTATAGCCGTTATTATTAATTCCTGCCAAGATAATCTCCTTCTCTTTATAGTTGTTTTCTAGGATTTCGATGGCTAGTCGTTCTATTTTCCGTCCAATCTGTGTTTCGTTAAGTAATTTCATTTTTCAAATTTTGACTTCAGAATGATTGTAGATTCTAAAAAAGGCATTACATTGGCTTTAGGAAATGCTATATATAAAGCATTTCACTTTTGTTCGCCAAAAATAACCTTTTTCACCGATGATACAACAAGTCTTTTTCGCAATCGTAACGATTCTCGCTTTTAGTCTGGCCTGGCGCAAGTTTATGACCATTCGCCGTAACATCTTATTAGGACAAGACGAAGATCTTACTGATCATGAAGGTGAACGTTGGAAAAACGTGGCACTAATCGCTTTTGGACAAAAGAAGATGTTCAAAAGAATAGTTCCTGCGGTTTTGCATGGCTTTATATATGTCGCATTCTTATTCACTCAGGTGGAATTGATTGAAATTTTCATTGATGGCTTCTTCGGCGTCCATCGTTTCTTTGCACCGTATATTGGTGTTTTGTATTCGATCATTATTAGTACAATTGAATTATTGTCACTAGGTGCTTTTGTGGCTACTTTTGCCTTTTTGTGGAGAAGAAATATGCTAAAACTACCACGTTTTCATATGGATGAAATGACGGGTTGGCCAAAAATAGATGGTAACCTAATTCTGTTAGGAGAGTTGTTATTATTGGTAGGTATTTTTACAATGAATGGCGCTGATGTAATGTTACAAAAACTAGATCCGGCACATTACCCTGATACTGGTTTCTTGGCTGTTAGTAGTTTCATGGGACCCTTGCTTTTGAGTAATGTAAGTGAAGGCTTTTTGATGTTGATGGAACGATCCGGTTGGTGGCTGCATATCCTCACGGTTTTTGCCTTCTTAAACTATCTGGCTTACTCTAAGCACTTACATATCATGTTAGCCTTTCCTAATACATACTATTCCAGATTGTCACCAAAAGGAGAGATGAATAACATGCCGGCCATTATGGATGAAGTGAAAAGTATGATGGGACTTACAGAAGACGACGGAAGTGGAGTAGGAATGGATGAAGAATTACCAACTTTTGGAGCTAATGATATTTTCAGTTTAAGTTGGAAAAATATTTTAGAAAGTTACACCTGTACGGAATG
>CAZDTI010000801.1:0-2495 GCA_964508085.1 uncultured Saprospiraceae bacterium
CGAACCCCCGACCCCTACCCTGTCAAGGTAATGCTCTAAACCAACTGAGCTACAGCCTCTTACATGTATTGTATTTTATCAATGTTTCTTCCTTCTTTTTCGATTGAATTGGGGATCGTAAAAATGCAACTTTCGTTTAAGTTGGGACTATAGTGACATCAAAAAATACAAATTCGGATGCGAAAATACTATAATTTCTCATACAATCCTAAGTAACAACAAAAAAATAGCTTCCTCATTTGCAATCGTTATTTAATGGTAGTGACTATGGGAAATGGAAAGTAAATAAAAATGAGTGTAAAATTTCCAACCCCATTTTCTAAAACAGAGCATTCCACTTATACCAATTCGACTCCGTATTATCTAACAATGTTTTTGCATTTTGTTTGTAATCATGATCAACGTCTTTTGATATACTGTCTAATTTGTTTAGAAAGGCTTTATCTACTTGGTTGTTTTTAAGTTGGCTGAGCAATATATACCATTCTGCTTCACTTTTTATTTCATAATTCGCTTGCTGTGCCAATACGTTTTGGTAGTAGGGAATAGCAGTTAAAAAATCATCATTGTTCTCTTCTGTTTTTCCTTTTTGAAAAAAGGCGTGCCCCATAAGTAACTGCGCTTGAACATAATCTGGGTCGTTGTCAGGGATGGTTTTAAGTTGATTAATAAGTTCAGTGTAATCCTTTTTGTCAAACAAAGACTGGATTGAATTATTTAAATTGTTACTTGTTGGACCTCTGGATCTAAGGCGATTCGTATAGGTAGGTTCGAGGTAGGCCTCTGTAAAAAGGGCTTCGTTTGTATATTGTTGGGACTTTAAAAACAAACTACCAATACCTATAATAAAAAGTATACTTGCTGCAATAGCCAATTGCCTGTATGAAAAACGTCTTTCCGCCTTGGGTTTTTGTTTAGTGGCATTCGTTATTCTTGTTTCCGCTTTAGGAGCTCTTTCTTCTTTTTCCCAATGTTTAAATTTATTTCGCAAATCTTTTTCTCTCAGGAGGTGAGCAGCTTCCCATTCAAGTTGATGTACTTGTACTTGTAAGGCCAGTTCCTTATCTCTAGTAATTTCTTGTCGAAAGGCTGCCGTTTCTTCCGCTGTCAATTCTCCTTTGACAAAGGCTTCTATTTTATTTGTAAAATCACTCATTATATATTGGATTTTAAAAACGCCAGTAAAGTAGGATCGTTTTGGATTAATTTCTTTAATCGTTTTCGACAACGGTACGTTTTATTATTAGCACCCTGTTCTTCTTTGTAACCCAGTTTTTTCTTAATCTTTTCCATTGTCTGCCCTTCACTCCACATCCGCAAAGCTTGTTGGCAACCTTCGTCTAATCGACTCAATAATTCCTGAAGTATCTTTTTGATGTTCGCATCTAGCTTCATGCCTTCCGACTGAAAGTAGAGTGTTTCTGGTGTCTGTTCATCCGCAATTTCTATGTTGATTTGTCCTTCTAGAGCGTAGTCTATTTTGCTCGTTTTCTTTTTCAGATTTAACCAACCGTATTTACTAATGGCTACAATATAAGTCGAGATGCTACTCCCTTCTTTAAACTTATGTTCAATCACATTTCTGTCAAAAGTAATTAAGGCATCCTGAAAAATATCGGCCCTGTCTTGTTGTGGAGCACCCATTTTATGGAGTGTGCCAAAGACATTGTTTCGCAGTGGCTCATTTAGGAAAAGAAATTTCAGCGCCTTATCCCTCTCTTTGTTGCCCTCTTTAATCGCAGTTATAATCTGATGGTCATTCATCGCTTAGTATTAATTCTGGGTAGTTGATACTCACTATTTGCAGTCAAATTTAAAAAAAAGTGGCCGTTTTTTTTACAATTCGAAATTCTTTATGGTTTTAAAAAATAATGCTGAAAAAGTGAGTATCCATATCGGAGTAACGATACAAATGATTAAATCAACTGGCCGTATTTAAGAAGAGCGCTCTTCATAACTCATTAAAATTTTATCGTTATGAAGTTTTCAAAAATCATGGTATTAATTTGTTGTTTAGTCGTTAGTGAAGCTGCATTTGGAAATTGGTTTTGTTATTCGAAGGTTATCCCGGAAGTCTGTGGCAACAGCAGTCCAGCATTCATTATTATGGAAGATGATATTTTCCTTAGGGTGGATAGTGGAAACCCAAATGATCCTGTAGCTGAGGTAGAAATTTATTTTCAAGGACAATCCATTTGGACAAATAATTTATGTAGTTCACAAGCTTGTCTGTCAAATTTGAGCAACCTTGCAAATGGAGAATACTTAGTTGTGGTTACCACTAATAACAATAGTGTGTTTTCTGATCTCATTACACTTGATAGGGAAGATTAAATGGTTCTAGGTCATGTAGTGGCTTTGATATTTAGAGGGTAGATGGGTGGATGGGTGGATAGGTGGATGGGCCCCGCCCGTTCCGGTACGGACTGGTTCCCTCTATCGTAAAGAACTGCGAACCAGCCCGACCGAAGTGTCTTGCGACATAATGTTGTAGC
>CAZDTI010000802.1:0-2449 GCA_964508085.1 uncultured Saprospiraceae bacterium
CTTTATTTTACTTAAGTGTTCCTTTCGCAAATGCTGATACCTTTCCACTGACCTCATTCATATACTCCCAATTTTGATGGCTATTCATGAAGACGACATACACTAATCCTTCTTCGGCAATGGCAGTCATTTGCGTTCTAAATCCCATACTTGCTCCGCCCCAATAGGTTCTATTTTTGTTTTTCAAAAAAATTAAAGCTCTGTATTCATCACCGATTGGGTTTAGACCTCCTTCAGCAAAAGATTTCGTAAGTATGTTGTTGTTCATTCCTGCAGCAGCTTGAATAACATGATTCGTAAAAGCAGCATAATCTTTAGGTGTTGTCCACAATCCAGTACTTCCAAGTTCCGGATGAATCCAACGCAAGCCTTCTATGAGTTCTCCTTTTTTAGTATATCCTACAGCGGCGTTTTGCTTCGCTTCAGCAGTCAATTCTGCAACCATATAGCTATCTTTCATTCCAATGGGATCGAAAACCAATTCTTGAATGATTTTATAAAAAGGTATCTCATAAATTTCTTCCAACACTTGTTGCAAAATAACAGCATTATTATAAGCACTGTTTCCTGATGTATTCTTATCTTTTTTTAATCGAACGGCGGAGGAATTCGCTGGAGACTTGCCTTCTAAAATTTGTTGTAAGGTTGGAATGGTCTCGCCGGGAATATAGCCTTTTGGCTTAGAGCCACCATTGAAACCTCTTCTTTGCAACATTAGATCCCTGATGGTAACTGGTCGTTCAGCCGTATATTTCTTAGTAGGTATTTTCCAACTATTCAAATAATCATTTGTCGGTTTATCCAGTGCTATCTTGCCGTCTTGAACTGCTCTTAAAATGGCAAAGTTAGTTACAGCACCAGTCATACTCCCCGCTTGAAAAAGAGTATGTTCATCTACAGCAATTTTTTCCGCTTCGTCTCGTGTTCCAAATTGGATTAAGGTATCCAATTCATGCTCCTTATAAATCGCTATGGAGACCGCTCGAACCTTATTTTCATTCATAGTTTCGAGGATATTATAGGCGCCCAGATGGGTGTTCTGCGCTAATAAAGGACTTTGTAAGCTTAAAAGAAGTAAAAAGGATAGCATTTGCACGATTTTCATAATCAGTTGATTTTGTGGTGATTAATTTTGAATACAATGCAAATATGAGTGGAAAAGAGGCTTCAATCGCCCCAAAACACGATTTGAGACGTGTCAAAAATGATTTGAGTAGTATCCTTTGACCAATAATTCAATATATCGCTTGAGATAACCTTCTGTCAGAAATACATTGGACCAATCCTCGTATCTCTCACTTTGGACTCCGAGGTAGAAATAATACAAGGACACTCCCAACATCGGCAACAAACGACGTTCCTCCTCGCTGATCTTTTGAATGGTTTCATAGCCCAAAAAGAAAGCTTCGAGCTTAGCTGTCCGTGCGGTTTCTTCCTTCTCTGTATGATACAATTGTAGCATGTAATACGCTAAATCCAGGCATTGCCAGCCATTCCCACAGAAGTCAAAGTCGAAGAAAGTTACTTCCCCTTCCTCCGTGATATTAAAATTGTCATACCAAATATCCAGATGTACTGAACCCTGACGTATCTGACTGAGATCAGCGCTTTTCCAAAGTTCTAATAATTGTTGTTGTGTCTCTATCATCCATTGCATTTCAGCCGTTTCTTTGGGCAATATTTGCTGAATTTTCGGGAGAGAATCAATGAGAATTCCTTGAGCATCATAATTCACTCGGTCCATTTGATCTCCTTCAGTAGCTTGATGAAATTGGGCCATCATTCGACCAACTTTTTCATGTATTGCTTCCTCAAAATGGAGCCGCTTCTCCCCTTCTGCAAAGGAAAATAAAACTCCATAGCGCAAGCCTTCGGGAGCAGGAATATCGATAAGGTATTTGTCATCTCGATTTTTTATAGGATAGGAAACGGAAAGGTTGATTGACTTGAGTTTGAGTAGCAGACTTAGCTCAGCCTTGATCTCTTCTACCGTTCGCCAATTGAAGGTATAGATTCGAAAAATGTATTTTTGGCTTCCGACAGAAAGCAAATAGTTGTGGTTGATTCCTGCCTTTAAGAGTTTTACAGAAGCGGTTTGTCCGAAGTCGTATTTATCCTGAAGGTAGGCCTGCAAGTGAGCTGGTGCAACTATGGAGGAAGATACGGGAAAGTGGTTCATAGCAATTGGTTTAAATACGGTTCAAAAAAACGGGAGTCTTCATTTTTTGGTGAACGCAAAGTTCGCTAAGCACGCAAAGTCCTCAATATTGACCTTTTTTTACGCTTACAATTCGGACACCATTCATTGAACATTCCTAAAAAAAACAGTCGTTCAGTTCTTTTTACAAGCTAAGGCAAGCCGTTGCGATTACCTTCACAAATTGAAAAGCGTACAAGTTTATTATTCTCAAACTCCCAATCAATTATACGCTCCAAACTCCACCAAATG
>CAZDTI010000803.1:0-2435 GCA_964508085.1 uncultured Saprospiraceae bacterium
CGAACATTATGGGTACCCACCTGGTGAGGTAATTAGCCTTGATAAAAACCAGAGCGTCTCCTCTGAAAGACAGCGGCAGTTGGTTGCCATTATGTTCACCGATATACAGGGGTATACTGCGCTCATGCAAAAGGATGAAAATAAAGCCATTGCTTACAGAGACCTGCACAGAAAGATATTTGATTCGACCACTAAAAAATTTGGCGGACGTATTCTTCAGTATTATGGTGATGGCACTTTAAGCACATTCCCTAGTGCCATAGACGCTGTACAGTGTGGAATTGAAATGCAGTTTGCTTTTAGTAAGGAAAAACTCAAGATCCCCATCCGGGTGGGTATCCATTCGGGTGATATTATTGTGACGGATCAAGACATCATTGGGGATGCCGTTAATGTAGCTGCCCGTATTGAAGCATTGGCTCAAACAGGAAGTGTTTACATTTCTGAAAAGGTCTATGATGAAATAAAAAATCAACCTGAGCTGCTAACGACCTCTATGGGTGTTCACACCTTGAAGAATGTTACAAAACCCATGGAAGTGTATGCGGTTTTCAACAAGCAGCTTAGTGGTATTGTCAGCCAAGGGACCAGCGTCGCAGAAGGTTCAACAAGTCGTTCATTTATAAAATGGCCCTTAATCGCCGTCGCTATAATCTGCCTTACGATCTTTACTTATTTCTCCGTTTTCTTTAATAAAGAATCAGCCCCTTATTCCAAAGCGGGAATCGTTGACAAGTCAATTGCAGTATTACCTTTCAAAAATGAGAGCAGTGATTCTTTGAACCTCTATTTCGTAAATGGTCTTATGGAATCGGCTTTGAACAACCTTCAGAAGATTGGAGATCTACGCGTTACCAGTAGAACCTCGGTGGAGCAATATAGAAATACAAATAAAGGTATTCCAGAAATAGCGGAAGAACTCCATGTGAATTACTTAGTAGAGGGTAGTGGTCAGCGAGTTGGAGATCAGGTTTTGCTCAACATCCAATTAATTGAAGCTTCCAGTGATAGGCCGATTTGGGTGGAGCAATATAATCGGGAGGTAGGAGATGTATTTGCGCTTCAGAATGAAGTGGCCAAGAAAATTGCAGCCGCTATTAAGGCAGTTGTTACCCCTGCTGAATTAAAACAAATTGAAAAACTACCAACAGAAAATTTATTAGCTTACGATTATTACCTCAAAGGACTTGACCTTTTTCACACTAGGCCCAAGGTCGGTTGGGAAAAGGCCATTCCATTATTTGAAAAGGCGATCGAGCAGGATCCGGAGTTCGCCTTGGCTTATGCCAATATCGCTATATCATACTATCTTCTCGAAATGGCGCAACTCGAGAAACAAAACACGGAGAAGATTAATATTTATGCAGATAAGGCCTTGCTTTATGATTCAAAGTCTGCCGAGAGTTTGACCGCCAAAGCTTTTTACTACATACAAACAAAGGAGTATCAACTAGCCTTATCCCATTTTGACAAGGCCCTAGAGTATAACCCCAATTCATCTCTGGTAGTGCAAATGCTTGCAGATTTTTATTTTCGTTTGGTTCCCGATACGGACAAATACCTAGAGTATGCCTTGAAAGGAGTGCAGCTTAATGTGGCCAGTGATTCTGTCACCCAGAGCTATACTTATTTACAGTTGAGCAATGCGCTGATGTCATCCGGATTTGTAGAAGAGGCCTTACAATACATCAATAGGTCTTTGGATTACAGTGCAGAAAATTATTTTGCGCCACATTTAAAAGCATTTATTCTTTTCGCCAAGGATGGTGATATAGAAAGAACCAGAAACCTGCTGATAAAGGAATGGGATAAGGATTCCACCCGGCTTGACATTTTGCAGGATATCGCCAAGTTGTATTATATAGCGGAAGATTATAACAGCTCCTATTTATATTTTAAAAAATTCGTCAAAGCCCGGGAAGATAAGGGGCTCGATATTTACAGGCAGGAAGACATCAAAATTGCGGAGGTTTATAAACAAATGGGCTTGGACGTAGAAGCAAAGAAAATATTTAATGATTTTTCAGCATATTGCGAAACGGATCAGTCTGCTTACAAAAGTGTTAATCTGGCTTGGAAATATGCCTATGAAGGAAAAATCGATGAGGCCATCAGGCAACTCGAAATTTTTTCCGAAGCAGAAAGTTACCAATACTGGTTTTTGTTAATGGAAGGTGATCCACTGATTAAACCGTTAAAAAGTCATCCCGAGTTTGAGCGCATTATGCAAAAGATTAAAGACCGGTTCTGGGAAAATCAGGCAAAGCTGAAAAAGTCGCTGGAGGGTAAGAATTTGGTTTAATTAATTGTTTCGGTGGGGTTAAAAAATAAAGTCGGTCTACGTGCTTGTTTGAAGGAGAGCTTTGTTTCTAGAATTTGGTTTTCAATGTCGGATAAACGCTGGATGTAGCCTTTTAGTTTCTGGGTTTCTTGTT
>CAZDTI010000804.1:0-2431 GCA_964508085.1 uncultured Saprospiraceae bacterium
TTGTGTGTCATTTGTGTTTACATTTGGTGGTTAAAATCGAAATCCTTTTTTTTGGGTTTGCTTTTTTTATACTAAGGATCATAAATAGAATCAAAAATTGATAAAACATTATGCTATAATTTGCTTCTCCGAAAATGCCAAATTCTGTCATAGAATTGATAACTACGGGAATAAAAAGTGCAACGGATAATTGTTTTAGATACTCGTCTTTGCTTATGAAAAAAGCAAATAGTGTACTCATCATTTGAAAAAAGACGATGAAGGCGCCGACAAGACCTAGGTTGATTAAAACTTGCACAAAAGTATTATGTGTCATAGAAGCCGCATACGCATGGATGCTGTCAAACTTATCGGTAAAAGGGGAGGGGCTGATACTCATAAAACCATAACCAAGAATTGGCTTGTCGGGAA
This sequence comes from uncultured Saprospiraceae bacterium, assembly GCA_964508085.1. Lineage (GTDB taxonomy): Bacteria > Bacteroidota > Bacteroidia > Chitinophagales > Saprospiraceae > CALGLS01. Next base: position 412 of record CAZDTI010000804.1, read on the forward strand.
AACCAAAGGTGATCAAATCCGACCAGAATGGTAAACGTCCTGTCATACTCATGACTTCACTGACGTCCCCTTCCTTTATGATTATTGTCTGAACTAATACTGGTAAAACAAATATGGCTCCAATGAAAGTTACTAACTGTAATTTTCGATTTCCTGATTTGTAAATAAATAATAAGCAGATAATTAAAAAGCCACCAAGCGATGATCTTGATTGAGTTAAGAGCAAAACTCCGACATTAATGGCAACAAACAAAATATTCCAGAATTTCGATTTTCCTCTGGATAATTCTAAAAAATTCATTGAAGCTCCAATCGCCGCTAACATTCCCAACTCATTCGGATTGATAATGAATCCTCCGAGCCTCGAAACTGCGCCACCGTGAGTGTCTCGGAAAAACGTGTCAGGATCAACATACAAACCAATCAAAAAAGCAACAGATATAATTGAAATAGATACCGCCATCAACTGGCTGAAATCGGCATGCCCTTTACTCTTGAAATTATACATCACTTGTAAGTGATAAAAGAAATAAACAAAAGCGATGGATTCAAATAACATCAGTAATTGAAGTACCGTAAATTGAATGTTTGTTGACCAAAGAATCGAAGCAAAACCCAGAAGGGCATAAGCCAGATAAAGTAAACCACTTGTGATATTTTGATAAACAAATTTTAAACCTCTGTTATTTGAAATAATCCATAGTAAAATCCCTAAAGAAGCCCCAGTCATCAGAAAACGAAGACTAATCTTAACTACCCTAGTGATCCCAATGGATCCTGGAAATAAGGTGAAGTAACTGGTGATCCGCAACAGCAGAATGATAGTGATAAGGATAAGAAACCACTTACTCCTATTCGTTGATATGTCCGTTGTTAAACTCATGCACTGTATACGTCTACCAATTGTTGAGCTACCTTCATCCAACTAAATTCCTCTTCTACCATTTTTCGTGCTCGCTTGCCAATGGGTTCTAGTTTATCATTCTTAAAGAGTTCGTTTGCCTTTTCCATCATATCGGCGATGTCTTTTACTTCGTTGTTTTTCATCGGCAATCCAGCATCAAAGTTTCTAAGATAATCATTGATGTTGGTCGCTTCGCTGGTTATACATACTTTTTCTAAAGCGGCAGCTTCCAGAACAGCAGTTGGAAAACCTTCCATTCGTGACGTATGCAGAAAGACATCACAGTCATTAATGCGCTCATATTTTGGTTGCCCGAATAGCGCTCCGTGAAATAGGACAAAATTAGTTAGATTCAATTCCTCAACTAAGTTTTCCAACTCCAGCCGATCTCCTCCATCACCAATAAATTCTATACTTCCTTTATTTCCTCGATCTATAAATTCTTTGAATCCCATTATCATTAAATCAAGCCCCTTGTGAAAACGCGCGAGACGACCACAAAATCCAAACACAATATTTTCATTCTTTCGTTCACGTTTTTCAAATGAAGGGATCGAACTTAAGTCTTGGCCATTGGGAATTAAATATTTATTGTCAGAATTAATTAGTGTTTTTGTAAACTCTAATTCCTGAATGCCCAACAATTGCATGACCTTCGCTTTTTTTATTAAACTTGATTCGAATAATTCGAAATACATTTTTTTAATAAAATTATTTTTTACCATAGCTCCTTTTGTTAATGCGCCATGTGGGGTATATACGTAAGGTGTTTGTTGAGTCGCTAAAAGTTTAGAAACATGATAAAATTCGGGAATAAACGATCCATGTATGTGAACAATGGATTCCTTGTCTAATTCTTTAATGGCTAAAATTAAATTAGAATCTATTTTTAATTTATTTTTATTTTGTTGAAATAAAATGGTTTTGAAATTACGTGCTGGATAGTTTTTCGTCAAATTATTGGCAATACCCCATAGGTATACATCATGCCCCATTTGAGTCTGTGTTGTTGCTAATTGGTAGGCAACTTTATTTACACCGTTCATCCGCTCTGGGTTTCCTTTACCCAATACTAAATGAATAATTTTCATAGACTAATTTTATTTTTTGTATAAA
>CAZDTI010000805.1:0-2412 GCA_964508085.1 uncultured Saprospiraceae bacterium
TTTGAATCGTTTCTTCATACAAAATATGTTGGCCAAAAACGTTTTTCTTTAGAAGGTAACGAATCTTTAATTCCCGCTGTTGACGCGATAATTGAGAGAGCGGCAGATGAAGGTGTGAAAGAGTTTGTTATGGGAATGGCGCACAGAGGTCGTTTAAGTACATTAACTAATATCTTCGGAAAGTCTGCTAAGGATATTTTTAGTGAGTTTGACGGAAAGGATTACGAAGAAGAAATTTTTGATGGAGATGTTAAATATCACCTCGGATGGACCAGTAATCGTGAAACTTATAACGAGAAAAGAATAAACTTAAATATTGCACCTAATCCATCTCACTTGGAGACTGTAGGTGCCGTAGTACAAGGTATTACTAGGGCCAAGCAAGACAAAGATGATATTTCCGATGCTTCTCAAGTCCTTCCTATAGTGGTGCATGGTGATGCAGCTATTGCTGGTCAGGGTTTAGTATACGAAGTTGTACAAATGGCAAAATTAGATGGTTACAAAACTAATGGAACCATACATATTGTAGTCAATAATCAAATTGGTTTTACTACAAATTATCTTGACGGTCGGTCAAGTACCTATTGTACAGATGTTGGAAAAGTAACCTTATCACCAGTACTCCATGTTAATGCAGATGATGCAGAAGCCGTAGTTCATGCAGCACTTTTTGCCCTTCATTTTAGAATGAAATTCAAGCGTGATGTATTTATAGACTTATTAGGTTACAGGAAATACGGTCATAATGAAGGGGATGAACCTAAATTTACGCAGCCATTATTATACAAAGCTATTTCAAAGCACAAAAACCCAAGGGATATCTATGCAGCAAAGCTTATTGCTGAGGGTGTGATTGATGAAGGTTATGTGAAACATATCGAAACGAAGTACAAAGAACAACTCGAGGAAAACCTTGAAGATTCCCGTAAGGAGGATAAGACAGAGATTACTGCTTTCATGCAGGAAGAGTGGAAAGGTTTAGAACGGGTGACTGAAGTTGCAATGATGGAGCCTACCAATACAAAGGTTTCCAAAAAGCTTTTGAAAGATGTAACCCAAGTCATATCTAATCTTCCAAAAGATAAAAAGTTCATTAGAAAAATTCAGCGCTTAGTAGAGTCTAGACAAACTATGTTCGATGAAGATAGATTAGATTGGGCCATGGCAGAACATTTAGCTTATGGATCACTGTTAGCTGAAGGTTATAATGTGAGGATTTCAGGACAGGATGTTGAAAGAGGTACATTCTCGCATCGTCATGCGGTTGTAAAAGTTGAGGATAGTGAGGAAGAAATTATCTTACTTAAAAATGTTGCTGAAAATCAAGGGCAGTTTAATATTTTTAATTCGTTATTGTCAGAGTATGGTGTTGTAGGTTTTGACTATGGCTATGCTATGGCAAGTCCAAACACTTTAACCATCTGGGAAGCGCAATTTGGAGATTTTAGCAATGGTGCCCAGATTATGATTGACCAGTATATTTCTTCAGGTGAAGACAAGTGGAAAACATCAAACGGTCTAGTAATGCTATTACCTCACGGATATGAGGGTCAAGGTGCTGAGCACTCTTCTGGTCGCATGGAACGTTATTTACAAATGTGTGCTAAGGATAATATGTTTATAGCTGATTGCACAACGCCTGCGAACATGTTTCATTTGCTCCGTAGACAGATGGTAGCCAATTACAGAAAACCTTTAATTGTGTTTACTCCTAAGAGTTTGTTACGTCATCCAAAGGTAGTGTCTGAAGTAGAAGAATTCGCTAATGGCAGCTTTCAAATGTTGATTGATGACGAAATCGCTAAAGCTGACAAGATAAAAACACTAGTTTTCATTACAGGTAAATTCTACTACGATTTATTAGAACAAAAAGAAGAGCTCAAAAGAGATGATGTGGCCTTAGTTCGCATAGAGCAATTGTTCCCTCTTCCAAGTAAAGCCATTGAAGATACGATTAAAAAATATAAAAATGCAGATGATATAGTTTGGGCACAAGAAGAACCACGTAATATGGGAGCTTACAGTCATATGTTAATGCATTTTGACGATGCCAAAAATTGGAGAGCAGCAACGAGAAGACCATACGGTGCTCCTGCGGCAGGTAGTTCTGTGCGCTCAAAAATTAGACATCAACAAGTTATAGATTACGTTTTTGATAAGAGCAAAAACAATCAAAGAAAGAAATAAAACAACTCAAATTAGAGCTTAATAAAACAACAAGCATGATTTTAGAAATGAAAGTGCCTTCGCCAGGCGAATCAATTACAGAAGTAGAAATTGCAGAATGGTTAGTAGAAGATGGTGACTATGTAGAAAAAGATCAAGCCATTGCTGAAGTAGATAGTGATAAAGCAACATTAGAATTACCAGCAGAAGCAAGTGGAGTTAGAGCTTAAGGAATTATTTCCT
>CAZDTI010000806.1:0-2411 GCA_964508085.1 uncultured Saprospiraceae bacterium
CATCGCTTTTACAAAGTCCTTGAAGTCGCCTAAGGCATGTTGCTGCAAGAGCTTATGGTACTGATACATATAGGAAGGACAACTATAGACTTCAGCTTGGGTCACAAAATGGTTAGACCAAAATAAGGCAAGCTTTTCCCGAAAGCCTTTTTGAATCATATCATCTAGCCATTGATTTTTCCATCCATTAGCTTGTGCTACTGCTTCTTCAATGTTTTGGTAATCACTAAGCGCCCAATCGGCCCACTCAGGTTCATCGGGCAAGGCTAAGTTGATAGCTTCATCAATAATTTCATCCACCAAGACCGAAGGATTTTTTTGAAGGGCGGCTTCAATTTCATTAGGGCTTGCGCCAAATCCCATACGACGAAAAAGATGTAATGCCCGTTCTCTATTCCAAGGCATTTCACTGGAAGGAGCAAATGGAGTAATGGTTCCAGTTGCGCAGTTAGTGTTAGTCATATTCATCTATTGTTTTGAGGTTTTACTTTATGCTACTCATTATAGGTAAAGTAGGGTTGCTAATTTGTTGCCAAAAGCTAACATGGGAAAGACGAAGTAACGTTTTTTTCTGTTACAAAAGTCAATACTTACTTTGACTCAGAAAAAGGGGGAAAGTTTAAATCTACATTTAACGAAAGTTTAAAAATTAACTTTTGAAAGCTTTCAGTTCACGTTTTTTTCTAAAAAGTCGTGTCACATGAAAACAAATGCAACTAAGACACGTTAGTTTAGATGGATATTTTTAATATAAGATTTAACAATAATTTCACGTAACAGGTTATATTTACATTTTTCAAATTATAATCGACAAAACAACTGAATCATGAAAGCAATCAAACTCTTAATTCCTTTGCTTTTCCTTTCTCTAATTACCAATGCACAAAAATTAGAAGGAGGAATTTTTCTAGGCGCCTCTCATTATATGGGCGATATGGTGGGTACGAATCTCCCTGACTTTAAAGAAACTAATTTTGCAGGAGGGTTATTTCTTCGTCATCATATTAATCCTAAGTTAGCTGTTAGAACTAATTTTTTGGTAAGCAGTATCTCCGGAGATGATGCCAATTTTGATAGTAAAGTAGGTAGAGGATTCAACTTCAAATCTCCACTTCTTGAGGCTTCCTTAAATTTAGAATGGTCATTACTAGGAAAGCCAAGACTTAATAGTGATGGAACTTTCAAGAAAGGATGGTCGCCTTATTTGTTTGCAGGTTTTGGAGGTAACTATACTAACCCCAATACAGACTATAATACAAATGATATTTCTGCTGCCTTGTTAGCAAAAACACAAGAAGACCAATCAAGTCTTTCATCCAAAATAAATGTTTCCTTTCCAATAGGAGGTGGACTTAAATTTGACATGAATGAAAAACTAACATTGGGCATTGAGTTAGGAGCCCGTCCTACCATGTCTGATTTACTAGATGGTGTAGCGCAATCTGGAAATCCTGATCTAAATGATTGGTATAGCTTTGGAGGTATTACCTTGTCGGGTCGCTTTGGAAAAAGCAAAGCACCTGAAACGATCACAGAAGTTGAAGAACCACTAGATAGAGATGGAGATGGAGTGGCTGATTTTGATGATGTCTGTCCAACGGAGGCAGGTCTAGCCGCATTTAATGGTTGTCCGGATACGGATAGTGATGGAGTAGCAGACAAAGACGATGGTTGCCCAGAGATAGCAGGTACTAAAGCCTTCGCAGGTTGCCCAGATACAGATAGTGATGGAGTGGCGGATAAAGATGATGAATGTCCAGACCTCTCAGGAGCAATAGCATTGAATGGCTGTCCCGATAGAGATAATGATGGGATAGCGGATAAGAATGATAATTGTCCTGACGAAATGGGAGTAGGAAGTAATAGTGGTTGTCCAGAAGTAGTGGTAGAAACTGAACCTGCTCCAGTAGAGCCTATAGTAGAACCTGCCCCTCCTGTAACCACGACAACTCCAAGTTCTAATTATAGTTCTAGTTCAACAGTAAACAGTGGTCAAGCATCTTATGCAGTTTATGATGTTGAAGTGGTTGAGCTTTTGGAAGATGCGATAGAAGAGGTGAAGTTTGATGTATCTAGTGCGAGTATTAAATCTAGTTCTTTCCCCATCTTAGATAAGATTGCAAACGTCATGCAAGTAAATCCTAATTACTTCCTAGCGATTAAAGGATATACAGATAATACAGGATCTTATGAAGTTAATCAACACTTATCTATGCGTAGAGCAAGGCGTTGTTTTAAGTATTTAGCTAACCTTGGTGTTTCTCCACGCAACATGTCTTTCGAAGGCTTAGGCCCAGAGAACCCAAGAGCAGATAATGGCACAGATCGAGGAAGACGTCAAAACAGAAGAGTAGAATTTCAGATTTCACGAAAGTGATAACAATATAATTACATTGTGTTTTTAATGGAAG
>CAZDTI010000807.1:0-2400 GCA_964508085.1 uncultured Saprospiraceae bacterium
TCGAAATTATAATATTTCTTAACCTTAGTTTGGAAAAACCATAGAAAACGCAGAGAACGCAGAGCTAACGCGCCTAGATGCGATTTTAATCACACAGAGGCCACAGAGGCCACAGAGGCCACAGAGCTAACGCACTTGTACCATTTTATCGCAAGAGCGATAAGTATCAATATTTTCTTTGCGATCGCTCTGTGTTCTCTGTGAACTCTGTGTGAGCAATTACCCTAAATTGGCAACGCATACCCCACGATAGCTCTGCGCCCTCTGCGTTTTCTGCGTGAGAAAAAACACTAAATTGGTACGCATACCCTACGACTTCTGCGTGGGCAATTACACTAAACCAAGGAAACGTCTAAAACAATCCAAAAGAACCTTGCATCCACCAAAGAATAAATTTGTCTTTAGCCTAGAATACCCTACTTTCGCACAGCAAAGTAAGACCCTCTTTATAACTTTTCTACCATTTAAAACGTAATCATGACATTAAAACCATTTTTTTACACCCTAGTTGCCAGCAGTATGCTCATATGGACTGCTTGTACCTCACCAACCGAAGGCAATGACACTGCCACTGATACCAATAATACAATGACAATGAACTCGGTAAAAGCTACCCCACCTACAGCGAAAAAAGTCGCTAAAGAAATGACGATTCACGGAGATACTCGTGTGGATAATTACTACTGGTTGAACCAAAGAGAAGACCAGGAAGTATTGGATTATCTCAATGCAGAAAACGATTATACGGAAGCAAAGTTGAAACATACAGAAGCTTTTCAGGAGAAACTCTACGATGAAATTGTCGGGAGAATTAAGAAAGACGACAGCTCTGTACCCTATAAGGATAATGGTTACTGGTACCTCACCAGCTATGAAGATGGAAAGGAATATCCGATCTACTCCCGTAAAAAAGGAAGCTTAGATGCAAAGGCAGAGGTGACACTGGATGTCAATACGTTGGCGGAAGGTTATGACTATTATTCTGCTGGGGGCTTGAATGTTAGTATGGACAATAAATTGATGGCTTTTGGGCAAGATACTTTAAGCCGTCGTATCTATACAATTAGAATCAAAAATCTGGAAACGGGTGAGTTTCTAAAAGATGAAATTCCAAACTGTACGGGTGGTTCCACTTGGGCAAATGACAATAAGACTTTGTTCTATACGGTGAAAGATGAATCGCTCCGTGCCTACAAAATATACAAACATACTTTAGGGACTGATGCGTCTAAGGACGAATTGGTTTGGCATGAAGAAGACGATACCTTTGGGACTTTCGTTTACAAAACTAAATCAAAACAATACCTCGTTATTGGATCTTACCATACATTGACTTCCGAGTATAAAATTTTGGATGCCAACAATCCTAATGGAAAATTCAAAATGTTTGTGCCTCGTGATAAAAAAGGAGAGCATGAATATTCTATTGCTCACTATGGTGATCAGTTTTATATTCGAACCAACTGGAATGGAGAAAATTTCCGTTTGATGAAAACTTCCGTTAATGCGACGGCAAAATCCAATTGGAAAGAAGTCATTCCACATCGGGAAGATGTATTGTTAGAAGACATGGATATTTTCAAAGACAATTTGGTGCTTTCTGAAAGAAAAGAAGGGATTACTCAAATTCGAGTAAAGCCCTGGAAAGGCGGTGAGGATCACTACATCGACTTTGGAGAAGATGCTTTTCTTGCTTACGTTTCTGTAAACCGTGACTTTGATACCGACATCCTACGCATCGGTTACCAGTCTATGTCTACTCCGAATTCCACCTACGATTACAACATGACTTCTAAGGACATGAAGCTCTTGAAACAGCAGGAAGTAGTTGGAGATTTCGATTCTAAGAACTATAAAACCGAACGGGTTTATGCAACTGCAAGAGATGGGGCAAAAGTGCCGATTTCTTTGGTTTACCGTAAGGGAACGAAGATTGATGGAAGCTCGCCTTGTTTGCTTTATGCCTATGGTTCTTATGGAAATAGTATGGATCCATACTTCAGTTCTGTGCGCTTGAGTTTGCTCGACAGGGGTTTTGTTTATGCCATTGCGCATATCAGGGGTGGAATGGAAATGGGGAAACAATGGTATGAAAACGGTAAAAAGCTGAAGAAGAAAAACACCTTTACTGATTTTATTGATTGTGGAGAATTCCTTGTGAAAAATAAATATGCGGCTAAGGATAACTTGTTTGCCAGTGGCGGTTCTGCTGGTGGTTTGCTCATGGGAGCTGTTGCCAATATGCGGCCGGATATGTGGAGAGGTGTGGTAGCTGCGGTTCCTTTTGTAGATGTTGTAACTACAATGTTAGATGAAACAATTCCGTTGACTACTGGTGAGTTTGATGAGTGGGGAAATCCTAAAGAAAAAGAAGCATATGATTACATGTTGTCTTATTCA
>CAZDTI010000808.1:0-2395 GCA_964508085.1 uncultured Saprospiraceae bacterium
TTTTATCAGTTACTTTCATAGAGGTTACTCCTTTTCCTCCACGGTTAGTGATTCGATATTCTTCAAGGTTTGATTTCTTACCGTTTCCTTTTTCAGAAACAACCAGAATCGTCTTACTTGTATCTTCAGGATCCAAACTCACCATACCGATACAACGATCTCCTTCCCCTAGTGTAATTCCTTTTACACCAGCAGCAGAACGTCCCATTGCACGAATTTTTCCTTCTGGGAATCGAATGGCTTTACCATTGCTGTTTCCAATGAGAATATCGTGCTTACCATTAGTCAAACGTGCTTCTAAAAGCTCATCGTTATCACGGATGGTTATCGCATTGATACCATTTGTTCTTGGACGAGAGAAGGACTCCACAGAAGTCTTTTTAATGACACCATTTCGAGTACATAATACTATAAAGTGAGAATCAAGGAATTCCTTATCTTTTAAGTCTTCTATTTTGATGTAAGCCCTAACCTTATCTTCCTTAGGTAAATTGATGATATTTTGAATCACTCGACCACTTGAGGTTTTGGTGGCCTCTGGGATTTGATAGACTCTTAACCAGTGGACTCGACCTAATTCAGTAAAGAGCAACAAGTAATTGTGCGTAGTAGCAGTAAACATGTGCTCAATGAAGTCTTCATTTCTTGTTTTCGAACCTTTCGATCCTCGACCGCCACGACCTTGTGTTTTATACTCTGTCGCTTTTGTTCTTTTCACATAACCTAAGTTAGAGATCGTAATGATTACATCTTCATTTGCAATCATATCCTCTATATTGATGTCTCCATCATCTCCGTAGGTAATGTCAGTACGACGTTCATCACCAAATTTCTCCTTAATTTCTGCCAACTCCTCTTTTACAATCCCTCTTTGACGATCAATTGAACCAAGAATGTCTTTATAATCTGCAATCTGAACCTGCAAAGCTTCGTATTCTTCCTTTACCTTATCTCTTTCAAGACCTGTTAGCTTCTGCAAACGCATTTCCAGAATGGCCTTTGCTTGAATTTCGGATAAAGAGAAAGTATCTTGTAAAGCTTGATTCGCTAATTGTACTGTTTTAGAAGCTCGAATTAAAGCGATGACTTCATCCAAATTATCCAAAGCAATAAGCAATCCTTCAAGAATGTGTGCTCGAGCTTCTGCTTTATCCAGATCAAACTGAGTTCTTCGAACAATGACTTCCAAACGGAATTCAATGAACAACTCAATCTGTTGCTTCAGATTCAACAATTCTGGTCTTCCCTTTACAAGAGCAATGTTATTAACACCATAAGAGTTTTGGAGTGCTGTATATTTGTACAGTTTACTCAACACCACATTAGCCATTGCATCTCGCTTGATATCAATAACGATTCTCAAGCCTTTTCTATCTGATTCGTCTCGTATGTCACTGATTCCTTCTACTTTCTTGAGGTTTACCAGCTCCGCAATTTTAATAATTAAGTTCGCTTTATTGACCTGGTAAGGAATTTCGGTAATAACGATTCTTTCTTTTCCAGAGGAAGTTTCTTCTATATTAGATTTAGCTCTAACAACAACACGCCCACGACCGGTTTCAAATGCATCGCGAACCCCTGAAGTTCCGTAAATGGTTCCTCCCGTTGGAAAGTCAGGAGCTTTAATGAATTCCATCAAACCGGCTATTGTTATTTCTGGATCTTCGAGACAAGCATTGATTCCGTCGATCACTTCCGTTAAATTGTGCGGAAGCATATTCGTTGCCATTCCTACTGCAATTCCAGAAGCGCCATTAATCAAGAGGTTAGGTACTTTAGTAGGAAGAACGGTTGGTTCTTTAAGCGTATCATCAAAATTCAGTTGAAAGTCGACGGTGTTCTTTTTTATATCATCCAAAAGCTCATCAGAAATTCTTTCCAACCGTGCCTCTGTATATCTCATCGCTGCTGGGCTATCCCCATCCATCGATCCAAAGTTTCCTTGTCCGTCAACGAGTGGATATCGAAGTGACCATTCCTGTGCCATACGGACCATGGAGTCGTATACGGAAGTATCACCATGAGGATGATATTTACCAAGTACTTCTCCAACAATACGGGCAGATTTTTTGTGTGCTTTGTTATAAGGAAGTCCTAATTCATCCATTCCGAAAAGTACTCTTCGGTGAACGGGTTTTAAGCCATCTCTTACATCAGGTAATGCTCTGGAAACGATAACAGACATTGAATAGTCAATGTATGCTGATTTCATTTCTTCCGTGATCCCTACTTCGATAATTCTGTCGTTGCTCATCTACTATTTTTGGTTTTCTAATTTTGCGCAAATATAACAAAAAGAAGGTAGAAAATAGCTTAAATTAGTGGTAAAAATGGGGTTACTACTTCCGGAGTAAAGTTAACCCGAAAAGGTGGTTTTCACAGCTGAAAATGTGTG
>CAZDTI010000809.1:0-2392 GCA_964508085.1 uncultured Saprospiraceae bacterium
TTATTTTCAATGTTTATTCGTTTTTCTTGGTTTTGAACACAGTTCATCTACCCTTTTAAAAAAAAAATCATAAAAATCAAAAATCATGAATATCATAAAAAAACAAGCTGAAGATCAATTTGCAGAAGAGATTGAAGAACTCAAGAAGCAAGACAATTCGGATGTCCCGGAAAATTGGAATATGTCCCCGCAGGCGGTGGTCACCTATTTGATGGGAGGTAAACTTAAGAATGGCTTTGTCGTCAGCCCCAAGTATATTGGAGATCAACGGTTGATGGAAATTGCGGTGGCTACACTGACCACGGATCGAGCTTTACTCCTTTATGGAATTCCGGGGACAGGTAAATCCTGGGTTTCGGAACACATCGCGGCGGCGGTAAGTGGCAACAGTACTTTGCTCATACAAGGCACTGCCGGCACTAGCGAGGAAGCGGTTAGATATGGTTGGAATTATGCCAAGCTCCTCGCCGAAGGGCCAAGCAAAGATGCCATTGTAGAAACGCCAATGATCAGAGGAATGCAAACCGGTAAATGTGTACGCATAGAAGAGTTGACCAGAATGCCGGCAGATGTACAGGATACCTTGATCACGATTTTATCAGAAAAAATGTTACCCGTTCCGGAGTTGGATATTCAATACAATGCCGTCACCGGATTCAACGTCATCGCAACGGCGAACAACAGAGACAAAGGGGTTAACGAACTTTCTTCAGCTTTAAAAAGAAGATTCAATACCGTGATTTTACCCACGCCAAAGACTTCTGCGGAAGAGGTCAACATCGTACATACCCGCGTGAGTTCTCAGGCGAAGGCACAGAAGCTTCCACCCAAAGTTCCGATTTTGCAGGAGATTGAAAGAATCGTTAAGATCTTCAGAGAGTTGAGGCACGGACTTACGGACGATGGCAAAACCAAAGTCAAATCTCCAACGGGAACCATGAGTACAGCTGAGGTTATTTCTGTAGTCAATAATGGTATGGCACTAGCTACTCATTTTGGGGATGGGAACCTTAGTGCCATGGACATTGCTTCGGGCATAGTGGGCGCAGTGGTCAAAGACCCCGTTCAGGATGCTGCTATTTGGCAAGAGTATCTCGAAAACGTTATGAAACCGCGAGAAGGTTACCGCGATATTTATAGAGCTTGTAAAGAAATATAAAGATGGTTGCAGAAAATAAAAAAGCACAAATTAAAGACTGGGCGGCAAGGTATATAAAAGGATTCAACTCCCTATTAAATAATACCGGCGATCAAAGTGAACCTCTTATCAAAGAATTGGGAAAAGCTTTAATAGGGGAAATACCTTTCCGTAAAGAAATGGTCTCTTTGGATAAGCTAATTTACAATGTCAGCTATCAAAATTTTCTGGGCTTGATATTGTCGCATCATATTACGGATTGGGATGAAAACAACGAATTAGTAAAGGCCCTCTTTTCAGAAAAAATACCAGATACTTTTATTAGAAACTATTGGAATTTTATTTTTCATAAAATTAATAACGCGGACAATTTATCCTTTTTTAATAAACTACTGGAGCAAGGATATGGAGAAGAATTTTTGTTGCTGGAAAGTTGTACCTACTCCGGGAATGCACTTATTAATATAACAAAGGATGGCTTTAGTATTTCCAGATTTGGCGAATACTTTAAGGATAAAATTGAAGATAAAAATTCCTTTTTAGGTTTGAAAAAAAAGAAAGGATATTATGATGCTTTAGTGAATGCTGCATTTGGAGGAAATTCTTCCGACTCTCGTCATAATATTGGTCGCGGTCTTGGTGCGCTATTAGCAAACCCCAATCGAGGAGTTAATTTTAATTTGGTTTTTAGCTTGGGGGTTTATTTTTACTTAATCAATCCCAAGTTGATCGAACCACATTTTGAAAAATTTATTATGCTACATGGCAGTAGCGGTTCTGACATTAAATTTCATTTCGTAGAATTCTTACTGAGTCAAAATGCGGAATATTATGGCCCTAAAATAGTAGAAGTCGCTTCAAAGTATCCATTGCGAAATGAGAGTAAAGTAACATTGTTCTCAAACTTGCATAAAAAAACAAGTATAGATTTTTCTAAGGAAGTGCTACAGGCTGGACACGAATATCTTAATAGGTTTTATGAGGACAAAAACTATTTCTGGGATGTTCGTCGAGACAGAGTGCCTATGAGTGTTTCCATTTTTGATTTCATCTATAAGCAGAGTCCAGCGGAGTTTGAAAAAACCTTTTCGGAATATTTAGACAAGACTAATTATCTCTCTGCAACTCAAATTGAATTCTTAGATAAAAAATGCGGCCAAAATGGAGTAGATTTATTAGCTCCTATTTTTCAGAAAAAGAGAAAATACATTAGTGAAAAAACAGCTCCTTTTATTTTTGACTTTTTAAATAAAT
>CAZDTI010000810.1:0-2392 GCA_964508085.1 uncultured Saprospiraceae bacterium
TGTACTACCTGAAGGAGTTTCGAAATCTTTTCTCTCAAGATCTTCAACTCCTACTGTTTCGTCTTGACAGCCGAGTGAGACAATTTGAGCTTCTGAAATATTTATAATTGAGATGTAACATAAAAGACAACATAAAACTTTTGTAATTGTGTATTTCATATTAGAATAGATTAGGATGAAAGTTTTAGATATCAATTTTATTGCTTTTTAGTATTAAACCAAATCAGAAAATGAAAAGTGGGCGCGTAAAACACACTTTATTTTGATTAACCTTTTAGAGTTTTAGATGCAACAATATTAAGCTCTATTATTCAATTTTTTTGAAAATAATACTACATCAACACTACATCATTGCCATTGTGTTCATATGAATTGAATAGTTTTTACTTTATTTGTGTAGAAATTAGCCAATAATAGGTTGTTACAGGGGGTAATACATATAAATTTTATTAGATGTGTTCGTTTTGGGACTTAAAATTGAGCGTATTTCGATCATCATTATGTATATATTTTACGTAATTGATTTTTTTTTGAAAATAATTATAACCAACCTAAATCTCATGAGAATGATGAAACAAATCATGCCCGATGGCATAACTTTGCCATTTAGTGATTTGATGTCACGATCCCCTAAAGACATCAATCAACGAATAAACCAAAAATTAAAATCAAATTTAACTTCATGGATAAAATCATCAACGCTTATGATGATTCTATCTTTCGTTATGTTTGGTGCAACCGCTCTTCATGGGCAAGACCAGTGTTCTGGTAATGTACCTATAGAGAATTTAGCGAATGGGATGGATTACACGATTGTCAGTGGACCTGATGGTACTGTTGATGTTACCCTTACTGTTGTAGACAATCCAGCAGGATTGGTTGGTTTTTTTGGTGGTCCTGGTAATCCAATATCTTTTCCAGATGCGTCAGGAACATTTACATATAACTTTACTGGACAGACAATTGGCGACCCTTTTGTTTTGGATATGTTTTTTAATTGGGCCGCAGGTGGAGCAGGTAATTCACAAACTGTAACAATAACTATAGGCAACTGTAGCTCTGCATCTACATGTACAGGAAATGTTGCGGTAGAAAACTTAGCCAACGGTATGGATTATACTATTGTTAGTGGAGCCGATGGTACTGTTGATGTTACTCTTACCGTAGTCGACAATCCAGCTGGATTGGTTGGTTTTTTTGGCGGACCTGGTAATCCAATATCATTCCCAGACGCTTCAGGAACGTTTACTTACAATTTCACTGGCGAAACTGTTGGTGGAGCTTTTGTAGTAGATATGTTTTTTAATTGGGCCGCAGGTGGTCAAGGTAATTCAGAAACTATAACTATCACCGTAGGTGGTGATTGTGCTCCTCCTGTAGTGACTTGTACAGGCAATGTAGCAATAGAGAATTTGGCTAATGGAATGGATTATACAATAGTTAGTGATGCTACTGGAAATGTTGACGTATCCCTTACAGTGGTGGATAATCCAGCAGGGTTAGTTGGCTTCTATGGCGGAGCCGGTAATCCTATATCTTTTCCAGATGCATCAGGAACGTTTACGTACAACTTCACTGGTCAAACGGTTGGTGGTGATTTTGTTGTAGATATGTTTTTCAATTGGGCTGCAGGCGGTCAAGGCAATTCTGAAACCATTACGGTTACAGTTAATGGTGAATGTTCAGGTGATGCACCAACTACAAATGCACCAGAGCCTACATGTCCTGAGTCAGATGTAGTCTCTATTTATGGAGATTTTTATTCAACTAATATAGCTACTAATTATGATCCGAATTGGGGACAATCTGGATTTGGATTAGTTGACCCAGCTTATGACCCAGGAACTGGAAATCCAGTTTTGGCATATCCTAATTTTAATTACCAAGGGACAGAGTTGATTACAACTGATTTGTCAGGTATGGATTATTTGAATTTTGATATTTGGACTTCTGCTGACCCATCTGCAACTATTATACAAGTAAGTCCTGTTCAAATGGGACCTTTAGAATTTTTAGTTGATGTACCATATGTATCAGGTGAGTGGACGACTATAACATTACCAATGAGTAGTTTTATAGGTATGTCATGGACTGATGTATTCCAAATGAAATTTGCTGCAAATGGACCTAATAGTTCAACTCCAGTAGATATTTATTTAGATAATATTTATTTCTCAACTTGTGCACCAGCTGGACTTACTGCACCTATAACTAATGCACCAGAACCAACATGCGATCCGGCTGATGTGGTTTCAATATATGGTGATTTTTATCCTTCTCCTATAGCGACCAACTATGATCCAAATTGGGGACAGTCGGGATTTGGCTTGGTTGATCCAGCTTATGATCCAGGAACTGGAAATCCAGTTTTGGCATATCCTAATTTTAATTA
>CAZDTI010000811.1:0-2380 GCA_964508085.1 uncultured Saprospiraceae bacterium
CTAATTTATATGGTGCAACTCCTCTTGCATTCCATTGACATAAATATAAATTTTTATCTTCATCTACGCATACGTCGTGGCCATGAATTATTGGCTTACTTGGTAATTGAAAAGAAGGTTGCAGCTGTCCGTCAACATAAGTCGGTGCAGTTCCGCCTGGGTTAGAGACCACTTTATCTCCTTCGAGTATGGTCATAAAACCAGTTTCCGCCATTGGGTTAAATTCGCCACCGCCTTCTGGAAGGGACCAACAGACACCCGCATAAACATTTTGATCATCTATTACTGGACGGCAAACGAACATGTTGGGTAGTTGAATCGTTTTCACGTATTGTCCATCGAGGGTGTAGAATTTGAAAGCGTTTTCCATTCTTGAGGTGACCATCAATAAGGGATTCGATGCGTCTCTATTGTCTATGGCAATTCCATGAACAGAGATGAGTCGGTAATTCGGATCTGGGTTTCCTTTGCCTCCCCATTTGCGAATAAATTCTCCTTTTGAATTATACTGTAAAATGTAATCTTGTCCATATCCATCTGCTACATAGATGTCGCCATTTGGTCCGATAGCGGTTTCTGAAGGACAGAACAATTCATCTTCTTTGTACTCTCCGATTTTATGAGGATGTTCGATATTGAAAATCGTTTTTCCA
This sequence comes from uncultured Saprospiraceae bacterium, assembly GCA_964508085.1. Classification (GTDB taxonomy): domain Bacteria; phylum Bacteroidota; class Bacteroidia; order Chitinophagales; family Saprospiraceae; genus CALGLS01. Next base: position 654 of record CAZDTI010000811.1, read on the forward strand.
TCCATGGTCGTTTTACTAACGCTTCCATTTTGCTGATTCAGCCCTTTTTCATTTACGAACCAACCACTATCAGTTAAATATAAAAAATCTTCCCCACCTTCATTGTTGATGGTTAAGCCATGGCCTCCCGGAAAAGAAGTCCCCCAGGCATCTAGTACCTTACCAGATTTGTCAAAAATCACAATGTTATTTTTAGGATGATCTCCCATCATAATCAATCGACCTTTACTATCCATTTGCATTTCATGGCAGTTCATTAAAGGGGTTTTATCACGATCTACTTTAGCCCAATCGGTGATTAATTTGTATTGGTAGTCACCGTGTCCTAAGATAATTTCACTCATTTTAAAATTTTATTTATTTTATTTTTAATTAATCACTAATTGGTTCTAGGTCAAATATTGTCGGTTTCGTTATAAGGTAGATGGGTGATAGGTGGATGGGTAGATGGGCTTCCCACTAACGTAAGATAAGTGCGAAAGAAGGAAAACCCATCTACCTATCCACCTATCCACCCATCTACCCATCCACCCTCTCCAAAAAACCAAGAGCTCATTAATTCAATTTCCCTGAAAGTGATTTAAGCCCCATCAAGGTGTTATTTAAAAAATAGTTCGGTTCCCCGATCTCTAATTGATCTGCATGCTTGACCAATGCCTTTAGTAATTCTTCTAATTCCAATCTTGCCAAGTGTGCCCCTGCACAAAAGTGGGATCCAAATCCCCAGGCCACATGATCTCTGGGATTTCGATGCACATCAAATGCATCGGGATTAGGATATTTTTTAGGATCTCGATTTGCTCCGGGTAAGAGTACAATTGCAACTGCACCTTTAGGTATGATATAGCCTTTATAATTATAATCTTCTGTAACATTTCTTTTAAATCCTCTTACCGGACAGGAAAGGCGAAGTATTTCATTTATTACTCCTGGAATTAAATCGGGATTGGACTTGATTTCTTTAAACTGTTTTGGGTTTCTTGCCAATTCCCAATACATGTAGGAAGCAGATGCAATGGTCGTATCCAGACTTGGAATGGCGTAGCCCATAACAATAGACTTACCTTCTCTCTCCGTTAGATCACCCTGCTTTATCGCTTGGAACATAGCTGCAGACCAGCTTCCAGGTGCAACAGATTCTTCCGTTAGGGATTTTGCATATTTTGATAAGCCAAAAATTAAGGAGGGTAATGATTTGATGGTTCTCCAATTGGACGGCCCCATGGTATTAAAGGAGGCAAATGCCCAATCCAATAATTTAGCTCGTCCCTTTTCAGGATACCCTATTAATTCGCTGACAATAGACATAGGCAAATGGGCTGCAAAATCTTTAACCACATCAAAACTTTCTTTTTCTAACAACTCTTTTACCAATTGCTCAGAAGAGTCTGAAATTTGATCTTTAATGCCTCGTAATTTTTTTTGAGTGAGTGGCCGCATATACCACTTTTTAATTTTTGCATGATAAGTTCCATCCATACTTAGCGGAGACAAATCTTGCGCTTTATTGGTCGCCTCTGTCAAGGCAACTCCTCCTTCACAACTAAACACTTTAGCATCCCTTAAAGCAGTAGTAACCGCCTCATAGCTGGTGAGGAGATATAACTTTCTTTTTTTGTGATACACCACTTCTCCTAAATCCTGTATTTCTTTATAGAGTAAATTTCCAGCCTTCAGTGACTTGGTGGAATAGATGTCTTTTTTGTATACTGGTATTTCTTTGGACA
>CAZDTI010000812.1:0-2367 GCA_964508085.1 uncultured Saprospiraceae bacterium
TGGTGTTAATGTTAGTGGTCTTGATGCTGGTTTATATATGATTCAATTTAATGTGAATAATAAATTAGAAACTAGAAAATTTATTAAACAATAAGATAGTTATCCCTTAAACCAACTAAATTATTGTAAAAGCCTCAACGAAAGTTGGGGCTTTTTTTATTAAGCAGTCAAATTATTGACTGATGTGTTCGCATATGGTTTCGTTGAGTCTAGGTTAAGACGACAAAATTGAAAGATATACAATGGGCTATACACATTATTACCAGCAGGTTTATTGATTCAGTTTAGAGGTATATTCACCTAACTTTTTCCAAATATCATAAAATTGATCTGGTCCCTTTTCATCATCGCTATTTGTATTCCGTATTAAATATCTCCCTGTTTTGGTTTCTTTATTAAAAAACATAAAAGATACAACTCCAGCATCTCCTCCTGTGTGACCAATATATCCTTTAGCACTAAAGCCCATAAAGATTCCAGTGTTATATTCATCGTTATAAGGATGTTTTTCATTACGTTTATCGAAGTTTTCTTCACTTAAATACTGAGTAAACAATTTCTCGTAATTTTTTTTGTTGAGCAGAGTGCCTTTGCCTGAGTATCCTTTAATTAATTCTGTTAGATATTTTGCCATATTATTACTCGAAGTTATAAGCATTCCATCTGGATAAGTTATAGCCGTATAAAATGGTAATGGTATATTCAAATCATAATACAATCTTGAATGCTTGGATATGTCAACTTCTTCTAATGCCCACCCAGAAGAGTTCATTTTTAAGGGCTCGAGTATGTATTTCTTTGTAAACTCATTAAACGGTATACCAGAGGATTTTTCTATAATCAAGGCAGTCAAAGTTGCTCCGATGTTAGAATATTCAAATTTTCCTCCCGGTTTGTTCTTCAAAAAACCATTTTCTTTGTCATAATATTTTCCTTTAACTGTAAGAATTTCTTTTAAAAAACTCTCCATTGATATTTCTGAAGTTGAAGAATTTAAACGCTGATATGGATAATTTTCATAAACATTTGATAAATCTTGATTAGGTGTTATTATCCAAGCATTCTCCATATAATGTTTTGTGTCAACAATTGTTGAAGTATGTGTAGCTAAATGTTTTATAGTAATCTTTTCATTGGGGTAATTCGGATTTGACACATCAAATAACAGGTATTTCTCGATAGGGTCATCTAAATTTAATTTACCCAATTCGTGTGCTTTCATTAGTGCTAATCCGATTAAGGTTTTAGAAATAGAAGCTATATGTTGAATTGTATTTTCTGTATATGCAATATGATTTGCTTTATCAGCCCACCCAAACCCATTGCTATACAAGGTTCCTTTTTCGTTAACTATAGCAACTCCAAATCCGTTTGTGAGACCTTGCGCGTATATATCTTCCAGTTCATTTGTTAGAGAATCTCGAACTACTTCCATAGAATCTAACAACTCATCTGTACGATGTTTTTTTTGATTGCAGGAAATACAAATATTCACTCCTATAATTAATATTATAATTTTTTTCATATGTTTCATCGGTTCGTATATGAAAAGTAGGCGATTTCGAGGCACTAAATTTTCGGTTAAGCACAAAGTTTGATACGAGCTAAAAGTCTTTAATCTATTACTGTTCCGCCTATTTTTTATATACATTGTTAGCAACTGGCTGTTTTTCAAATTCATTAAATCGTTCATTTTTTATGTCATTCCAATCTTCCTTTATTATGCTGTAGTAAACATCATTTTTACTCTTCCCTTCAGAATCGATATAATTGTTTCTAAAAAGTCCTTCTTTTATTGCTCCAAGTTTTTCAATGGCTTTTTGCGAACGAATATTTTCTTGGTCAGCACTAAATTGTATTCTTCGGAATCCGATACTTTCAAATCCAAATTTTAACAATTCATATTTACAGGCTGAATTTAATCCAGTTCCTTGAAAATCTTTTCCGTACCAAGTCCAACCAATTTCACATTTTTCACTTGAAGTATTCAAATATCCATATCTACTACTTCCAGCTATTCGCCCAGTTGATTTATCAATAATTAGAAAAGGGTAACATATACCATTTTTCTTTGCATTTAAAGTACTTGTCAGATAATTCTCAAAGTCAGATTCAGTTCGTATGAACATTCCCATAAACTTCCAAATTTCATCATCAAAGATTATTTCTTTAAGTTCTTGATTTCGAAAATTATCAAAAGGGATGAGTTTAACCCTGCTGTTTTCAAGTTCTATTTGAGTATTTAAAATTTTTACATTCATTTTTTGCTTGTTGCTAACGTGTTTCTTTAGTATTTATTTGCATTTTTCTTATCGAACTAGATTTGTTGTCTTTAAATAGTAACCAACAAGTTTTTTAAATTTCCTT
>CAZDTI010000813.1:0-2364 GCA_964508085.1 uncultured Saprospiraceae bacterium
CGGTAATGAGTCGGATTTCATACCGGGCATCTATCTTTTTGATGGCAATCAGAAAGTTCTAAAACCATTGTTTAGATATAAAGGGACCTATTACAAGCTTTGCCTTTCAGAAAATGGAAGGCAAGCCGCTTTTATCGCGGATTTGGATACTACAGATAACCGAATCAGACCCTACCAATTGTTTTACTTTGAAGAAGGGATTAGTGAAGAAGCAGCTTTGATTGGTGCTCCTGGCGATTCATTCCTGCCTAAGGATTGGAACATCAGTTCGAGCTATGCACCTTCTTTTTCCCCAGACGGAAATAAATTATTTTTCGGTGTAAAGCCGCCTCCTTTCTTGCCGGATACTTCTTTACTGGAGGAAGAAAAAGTCAACGTTGAAATCTGGAGTTATCAGGACAGCCGTTTGCAGACCCAGCAAAATGTTAGACTAGAAGAAGATAAGAAAAAGAGCTATCGTTCTGTTTGGTTTCCCAAAACGGGACAGTACCAGATATTGGAAGATCAATCGCTTCCGGAGAGTAGAATTGGAGACGAGGGAAATGCGGATTGGGTTTTGGCATATACAGAGGAACCGTACCTTAAAAGCATGTCCTGGGAAGGATTTCCCGTACCTAAAGACGTTTACGTTATCAATGCAAAAAACAAACGTAAACAACTGGTAGCCAGTGGACTGAAGGCGTCTCCAAGGTTATCCCCAGAAGGGAAATTTGTTTATTGGTATAACTATACGGAGGCCGCTTGGTTCTGCTACAATATTGCACAAAGCAGTATTTTGCAACTGACTGATAACAATATTACTCCATTCTACTATGAGCGACATGATACTCCTAGCTTACCTGGTAGCTATGGCATCGCTGGCTGGGGAGAAAATGACGCTTTTATTTACATTAACGATCGTTATGACATTTGGAAAATAGATCCAAAAAGCAAACAACCTAACAAAAATATTACAAATGGCCGAAATTCAAAAACCGTTCATAGACACATTGACCTGGACAAGGAAGAGCGGTTCATCAAAAACAATGAAACCATCCTGTTGCGTCTCTTTCAAGAAGAGGACAAACAATCTGGCTACGCTCGTCTTAATTTAAAAAATGGCAAAATCAAAAAGCTAACGATTGATGCCTACCAATTCAGTCGCAATCCAATCAAAGCAAGAGATAACAACACTATTGTCTATTCCAGGGAAAACTTCAACACTTTCCCTGATCTTTACTATTTCAAAAATAAGATAAAACGTAGCAAACGAATCAGCAACACCAATCCTCAACAAAAGAATTACAAATGGGGATCCATCTCTCTATACAAATGGACAGATAAGAATGGCAAAGAACATACAGGGATGCTCGCCAAACCGGCTAATCTTGATCCAGGCAAAAAACATCCTATGATTGTTAACTTTTATGAACGAAGTTCCGATCGGTTGCATCGGCACAGAGCGCCTTATCCGCATCGCTCTACTATTAATTATAGTTTTTACACAAATCAAGGCTACTGGGTTTTCAATCCTGATATTATTTACACCGAAGGCAATCCCGGAGATGATGCATTGGACATAGTCGTCTCAGGCGTAGAGTCATTGTTAGTGGACAACAAAGGAATCGACAAAGATAGAATTGGTTTGCAAGGACACAGTTGGGGTGGCTATCAGGTAGCGCACATCATTACCAAAACCGATCTATTCGCTTGTGCTGAATCTGGTGCTCCGGTTGTCAATATGTTTTCAGCCTATGGTGGCATTCGTTGGCGCTCAGGTTTAAGTCGAATGTTTCAGTATGAGCACACCCAAAGCAGAATTGGCGCTACGATCTGGGAACGTCCCGATTTGTACAAAAAGAACTCCCCTCTTTTCAATATGGATAAAGTGAATACGCCCGTTTTGATTTTACACAATGATAAAGATGGAGCGGTGCCTTGGTATCAGGGTATTGAATTCTTTGTGGCAATGCGTCGATTGAACAAACCGGCGTGGCTACTGAATTACAATGATGAACCGCATTGGCCGGTGAAACGTCAGAATAGGATTGATTTTCAGAATCGGATGCTGGCTTTCTTTGATCATTATTTGAAAGGGAAGCCAATGCCGAAATGGATGAGTGAAGGAGTGAAGGCAATGGAGAGGTAGCTTTTTCAACTATAATTGCAACCTCAACTGCAACCTCAATTGCCTTCTAACGCAATTAAAATCAAACATGAGTCCTCCCATATGTAATATGTGCACGTTAACTGTCCTGTCATTCCGAGCGACTGAAAGGAGTCGAGGAATAAAAAGGTAACTTATTGACATACAGGTATTTCGAGCGCAGCCGAGAAATCTAACTCCATGATTGAGATAGATTTCTCGGCTGCGCTCGAAATACC
>CAZDTI010000814.1:0-2339 GCA_964508085.1 uncultured Saprospiraceae bacterium
CTAGCACCTCGAATGGTGACTAATGCATTAGCACCTGGCGCACCTCCATTGTTTTCTACCTGAACACCAGCCATTCTTCCTTGTAAGGCTTGTGTCGCATTTGCTGTTGTATATTTACTGATTTCTTCTCCTGAAACAGAACCAACAGCTCCTGTCACATCAGCTTTTCTTTGTGAGCCATAACCCACTACTACAATCTCGTTTAAGTTAATGTTGTCATCCAAAACAACTTCAAAATTACCAGTAGTTCCTACGGCTATTTCTTGTGGGGAGTATCCTGTGTAAGAGAATACTAAGGTTTAATCTGAACTGGCTTGTAAGGTAAATTTTCCATCTACATCAGTAATGGTACCGCGGGTAGTTCCTTTTACTAGAATATTTACTCCAATGAGTGCTTCCCCATTGATATCTTTCACTTGACCAGTGACATTCTGTGCGCTGGCTTCATTTATTGAAAAGGCCAGAGTAATAAGGGTAATAAACATTAATTTAATCATGCTCATCACTTGCTTTCTAAACATACTCGGTGGAATGATAGAAAAAATGTTTTCTTTCATAATTGCTTTGGTTTTATGAACCTTAGAAGAATTTTATTTTTATTGATTTTATTTAAAATATCTAAAATTCGGTTGAAAATATTTTTTACAATCTTTTATTCTGAATTTCTATATTTAATAAAAATGAAAAATTATCCTAAGATCTTAGGATATTAGAGGGGAAGTCTACGTGATTAGGATGTCACTTTTATCAAAACACATAATCTAAATGATCATTAGATTAATTGCGGTTTTCCAGAGATGAGTTCACCATTCTTTCGAGGATTTTACTAAGAAATGATCGTTTATTATCCTTTGTTCGAAGTCCATTCATTCGGTTAATTTAATGACCACTTTTTCATTCCCATTATAAATGATTTCCAACTCTGTTCTTTCAGCTGAAGCGCCTAATTGTTTGATTGAAAATGCTAATTCACCATCTGTTTTGATTAGCTTTAATTCAGGACTATTTAAGATTTCAAATTGATCTTTTCCTCTTCCTTTTAAATTTACAGAAGTAATAAAACATCCTGTATTCCCATCTTTGTTTTTTAAAATGACCTTTTGCGTTTTTTTAGATTTAAAGGAAAGCAATGACTGGGTCACAATTTTCGAATGCTTAATGACCGAACTAGATGGCCGGTTCTTATTATACACTTCCATATTATGTTGTCTTCCTCCAGCTATTACAGGTGACCCACTTGTTATGAAAATTCCTTCTCCGGATTGAATCGCCTGAGTGCCATGTCGAGGATAATTCATATCTGCTTTTCGAGACCAACTTTTTGCAGAAGGATTATAGGCTTCTACCAATTTAAAAGCAGGCGTTCCCATTGGTTCTGACCCTTCTCCTCCCATCACGAAAATTTCATTTCGAAAAACGGCGACTCCAGGTGCAGCTCTTGGAGTAGGAATTGGTTCAGCTAATACCGACCATTGCTTTGTCTTAAAATCATAGGCATCGACAGGTTTGACCAATGGAGCAAAAAAACCACCTTCTCCACCCGAACGACGTCCACCAAAAGCATACAAAATTCCATCCATCACACTTGCGTGAAAATGGTCGCGAGCTTCTGAGGCATTTTCGAGCCGGGTCCAAGAATTTTGATAGGGATTATATTCATCAAACCAATTCACGTATCCGCCGTTATGTCCAATCGTATTTCCTCCGAGCAAATAAAACTTGTCATCATAAACCACTAAACCTGCTCCTCCTCTCCTTCTATCTGCGGGAATTTCTGGTCCTTTAATCCATTGACCAGTTGGTGGAAGGTATAGCCAAACATTTTCTTCGGGAGCTTCTTTTGGAAAATTGTTGGTTTTAAATGCGCCAACTACCCATACAAACCCTTCATAAAAAGTCGCTTGAAAATGATTGAATTCCTTTGGTGCAGTAGTGCCAATTTCCCAGACATTTTTCTTAAAATCATAGATCTCCAATTGCGTTGATTTTTCTCGACCTCCAAACAAAATAAAATGACTCCCTGCTTGTACAAAGGAACATTCATGTCTTGCTGTATAATTTTCATCTTCATCCAAATTAATCCATTGGTCTGTAACTGGATTTTTAGATAAAAGTGGCTCCGATTGCTTTTGGGAACATGTCGTAAAAATCAATACTCCAAACAATAGAAAACCATAACTAATACTTCTAAATAAATTCATACAACAATTTATTAAATACTAATTTTAAGAACTTGAACATGTCTAACTATTATCGTTTAAAACTGCAAACGGATGTTTTACCGTTGATATTCAATACCAATTGGTAATTGCCTTTCTTTGTCCATTGCAAATCTTCCC
>CAZDTI010000815.1:0-2336 GCA_964508085.1 uncultured Saprospiraceae bacterium
CTCTCTTTCAACGATTTTAATTGCTTCATAAGTTATTGAATATGTTTTAAAGTCTAGTGTCATCCTCATAAAAGGAGATTCTGTCTTTTCATAAATAATATTAGCAAATCCATCTTTTAAATTCTTATAGAGTTCCTTATTGATAAATGGTTTTCCAGAGTAATAATAATACATTTTTATAGTGTCTTGTTGACTTGGACTTCTAATTAGAAAAGTCAAAGATTTACATTCATGATCTAGTATTACGTCGCTTGTCCCCTCTTTTATTTCGATTATTTCATCAAAAGATTCAGATGATGGATAATAGTATAATGTATCTAGAGTCTTAAACTTCATATAACTAATATTCTCATCATGTTTATGCAATGCGTACTCTAAGCCAGACTTATTTCCTGTTGTTTGCCGTAATAAATCCCCGTTCTGATTCCAAAAGAAGTCCATTTGAGTACCATATTTTTGAGAAACATAATCACTGTACTTATCTTTTATTTTAATGTTAGTTTCTACCGAGTATGTTATTACTCCTTCAAAATAACTTTCTTTTTTGTTGTCCTCTATAGTCTGGTAAGAAAAGAATGATAGTATCAATATTAATAAGGATCTCATTTTTCATTTTTTTTATAGCAAAATATTTTATTGCTATTAACCTTGTAAGCGCGAAATTAGTGACTTAAGTTTAGATATATCTGTCTCATTTAGTTTATAGAAATCACTTAAACATAAATAAAGGATAAACCCCTCCCTTCTCAAATAAAGTTTTCCCCCTCGGTAATTCCAAAAATGCATCCACTGTCCCCAGATTCGCTAAATCTCCAGAACCACCGCCTTCAATCGGAGTGGCGAGAATCTGACCATCTGAATTATAACTAACTCGTACTTGCAATAAATAAGTCAGATCTGGTTTAAACGTAAAGTCATTGTTAAGTATAGCATGTGGAATGTTTCGTTCCGCTAAACCCAAGGTCTTGTCAAACCAAGGTTGAATATATCTCATTGTACACATATACGAAGAAACCGGATTTCCAGGAAGGGCAAAAACTACATTTTTTTCCTGAGCGCCAAACCAAAATGGTTTCCCAGGTCTTTGGCGGACGCCATGAAAGAGTTTATCTATTCCTAACTCTGCAAGCACCTCTGGTACATAATCATATTTTCCTTTAGAAACACCACCACTCAAAATCAGAACTTCGTAATTGTCTAATACCTCTTGGAGCTTTCGGACAAGCGTTGGTCGATCATCAGTGAGGTGAAGTTCGTCAGCTGGAACACCACGTTGGGCTAAAGCACCTATAATAGTATGCACATTGGAACGTCTTATTTGATGAGCTTCCGGTTTTTGGTCGATTTCCACCAACTCGTCTCCCGTAGAGATTACTATGGTTCGCGGTGGTTGAGCAATTTGTAATTCGCTTTTACCAATAGTGGCAGCAATCCCGATTTCAGCAGGACCGATGATTTTTCCAGCAGAAACCAAAAGGTCTCCGGTTGAACGGTCATTTCCAGTTCCGTGAATGTTTTGTTGGAATTTTAATTGATCGACTTGTATGGTCGCGATTCCATCTTTAATTTCAAGATCTTCATAGCGAATAACGGTGTCTGTTTCTTTGGGGAGTACTGCCCCCGTCATTACTTCTAAGCAATGGCTAGGGTCCTTAAGTTCTTCTTGCGGAGCACCAGCAGGAGCAATTCCGGCAATAGGAAATTCACGTTGTCCATTTTCAAAGCTTTTATAGGAAATGGAAATTCCATCCATAGTTACCCGATTGAAAGGAGGGAAGTCGCGATCTGCATAAAGAGGTTCTGCAAGTACTTGGCCCAAAGCCTTCGCCATGGAAACTAATTTCGTTTTCGCGGGAAGGGTATGATTAAGAATGGTTGTATATGCTTCTTGTAGTGTAGTCATGTTTTTTATTAAAAAGGGTGGATAATGGTAGATAAGGATGGATGAGGGTTTCCCACTTTCGCAAAATTCGCAATTTAGGGAAACCCTTATCCGCCCTGATCTACCCCCAGATTATCCACCCTCACATTCCCCTCAAAAACCAATGTCCCCGGCCCGCAGAGCCACACATCTTTAAATCCATTTCCTGCTGGAGAAAAATGAACTTCTAGCTTTCCTCCTTTTGTTTGAATGGGAACACGTGTAGGTGTTGTTAAGTTTTGATTAAGGTAGTAAGAGATTGCAGCAGCAGTTACGCCGGTGCCACAAGAAAAAGTCTCGTCTTCCACACCGCGTTCGTAAGTAGCGACGATGATGCCTTGGTCTGTTTTTTCTACAAAGTTGACATTGATGCCATTTTTTCGAAAAGGTTCAGAGTAGCGAATTGCTCTGCCAT
>CAZDTI010000816.1:0-2329 GCA_964508085.1 uncultured Saprospiraceae bacterium
CTTCGCTTTATAATAATATTGGAAACCTACGTTCAGAGCAAGATAGTTTTCACTTAGCGGTTACCAACTTAAAGCAATCTTTGGAAATTCGAAAAGTGTTGAATGATACTGTCCGTATTGCAAGGGTTTATTATAACATGGCCAACACTTACGAGGCTTGGGGTGATTATGGAACAGCATTAGATCACGCCTTTGATTACCAAGAATGGTCTGCGCTTACAGACGATCCCTATAATCTGCTGAATGCATATAACCTAATGGGAAATATCCTGTCAGAATTAGAGCGCTGGGAGGAGGCAGGAGAAAATAAAGACAAAGCAGTAACGCTGGCAGAAGAATTAAAAGATGATTGGGAAATGGCTATTGCTTATAACAACCTGGCCAATCATAAAGACGATCTGGCTGAAAAAGCCTACAAGAATGATGATTTTGAAAGTGCACTCCCAGATTTTTTAAAGGCGATAGACCTACATGAAAAAGCATTAGCTATAAGGAAGAAGGAAGGCGATCAAAGTAGCATTAGTGACAGCTATAATAATATGGGGGTGGTGTATAAGAACTTTGGGAGTTGTTACGAAAAGCAAAATAATGAAGCTTCGGCAAAGTCTTGTTTTGAAAAAGCGTTGGATTATTTTGATCAGGCCTTAGTGATTCGCGAAGCAGAGGAAGACTCAAAGGGAATCATGGAAGTTTACAATGGTTTGGGAGATGTGAAAAGGCGACAAGGCCGTTTGAAAGAGGCATTGAATTATGCTCAAAAATGTTTAGCAGTAGCTAAAGATATTGGGGATGGAAAATTTGAACAAGGAGCCTATAAGGATTTGTCGAAAGTATACACTGCAATGGAGAATTATAAAGAGGCTTTGGTTTTTCAAAAAAAATACGACAAGCTTCGTTATGAAAGATTAGACGAAGATCGATCGAGGATGAATAGTAAAAGAGAAGCGCTTTATGGTGACTTTAATAAGCAACTCGAAATAGAAAGAAAGGAGTCAGAACTACGGCAAGCGGCTACTAAGCAAAAGGCTTTGATGGGCGGCGGAATAGCATTGTTATTGTTGGCCTTGTTGTTGTTTAATCAAAGTAGAATTAAAAGTAAGACGAATAAGGCATTGGAAGGAAAAAATAAAATCATCGAATCGGAACGCCAAAAATCAGAAGGTCTATTACTCAATATTTTGCCGGAAGAAACTGCTCAGGAGTTAAAGGTAAAAGGAAAAACTACTGCCCGGAGATATGAATCTGTCTCTGTTTTATTTACAGATTTCAAATCTTTCACGCAGGCCACCGAAAAAATGACAGCAGATGAATTGGTTGATCTACTAGATGAGTACTACCGTGCTTTTGATGAAATTATTGACAAAAATGGAATCGAAAAAATAAAAACCATCGGTGACGCTTATATGTGCGCGGCAGGTCTTCCTCAAGTCTCCGAAAGGCATGCTTTGGATTTAGTTAAGACGGCCTTCGCTATGCAAAAGAAAATGCAAGAGCTCAATAAGCTTAGAACAGAAAAAGGACAAGCTATCTTAGAAATGCGGGTCGGAATCAATAGCGGCCCTGTAATAGCAGGAGTGGTTGGTAGTAAAAAGTTTGCCTATGACATCTGGGGAGACACGGTGAATGTCGCAGCTCGCATAGAATCAGCAGGGGAGGTTGGTTTAGTAAATATCTCCGCAGCAACCTATGAATTGGTTAAAGATCACTTTAATTGTAGGTATCGAGGCCGTTTAGAAGCAAAAAATAAAGGGGAAATGGATATGTATTATGTCTTTGAAAAGACAGTCGAATAAGCTCCAGAAAATAATTTGATTTTTTTTTCGCCAAAAGGCAGCGAATAGAGATGCAAAAACGTATTTGCATTGGTTTAATGACTCAACGCTAATATAAGAAAGCAGCCCCGTTTTACGCTCACTGGAAATGCGAATTAAGATGGGGCTGCTTATTTTACACGTTATTTCTTACAAACCTTAATATCCTCTCTTTTATTCTTTTCTTCCCTTACTTTTCGTCGAATTGCTCTATTTTTTCCATCAATGGACCTAGTAATGTTTATTCTTTTCTTCTGACCAAGCTGAGACTAGCTTGTTGAGTTGGATTAGAGCGAGGAAATCTAGCTAGATAGAACCTTGTCTTTGAAATTTCGATATGATCTTTTTAAGGGTATACCCAAATGTAAAAAAGCGCCTCTTTCGTAAAAGAAACGCTTTTCTAATTTTTAAGCTCTAGCTGTGAGAGAAGGACTCGAACCTTCAAGGAGCAGTTAGTCCTAAAATTATGTTCATAGGATTTATGCTGAGCTCTCCACCCTCGAGACAAGAGGGCATGG
>CAZDTI010000817.1:0-2316 GCA_964508085.1 uncultured Saprospiraceae bacterium
AATATAGATTATTACTTCGCCATTTTCAAAGATATATTCTCAAATCCATTAAAAACGGATAAAAAATGGAATAACGAAACCTATTATCGTTGGTCCAATTTTGCAGAAGATATTCCTTTAGAAAATATGTTAAAGTTAAAAATCCCAATATATGTAGTGGCTAGCGGAAAAGATTTGTGGAATTCTAATATTATGAATACGGATTATATACAACTAGAGTTTATAAGAAAACGAAAAACAAACCTTACCTATAAAGTTTACCCAAATGCCAACCACTACTTAGAAAATGAAACATTAGAAAATGGACGCGTTAAGAGAATCAATCTTAAAGTTGCCGTACTCGAAAACATTGTTAATTGGGCGTCTAATGAAGAAGATAACTAATGAATCAAACTCATTTTCTAAAAAGTATTTTTAAACCAGAGAGTTTTACTTCCTCGCAGCTCGCATTAATAATGATGTTGTTTGAAGAAATAGAGTTCAACAAGAACGAATACCTCATAGAAAAGGGTAAAGTATCGAGCTATTACTATTTTTTAGAAAAAGGATTTTTACGCTCTTTTTCTATAAATATGCAGGGAACTGACATCACAACTAAATTCTACTCAAAAAATGATATCGTAATAGATTGGCATGCCTATTTTTTAAAGAAACCCAGTAAAGAATCGATCCAAGCCTTAACAAAAGGAAAATGCTGGAAAATCAGTTTCAACAACTTTATGAGATTATTTCATATCGAAGCTTTTAGAGAAGTTGGCAGAACAAGATTAATTAACAACTATTTTGAACTAAAGAATCACTCCATATCAGTGATAGAAGATCATGCAAAAGGTAGATACTTGAATTTCTTAAAGGAAAAACCTTCCATAATACAAAATGTTCCTTTAAAACATATTGCTACCTATTTAGGCATCACAGACACTTCGTTAAGTAGAATTAGAAAAGAAATCACTTTATAATATCAATTATGTTTTCGCAACAAGTGCCACCTTTTTTCTCAATAATTTTCTTGTTTGCATTTTTATTTCCAATTCTAATGGTAGCACAATTAGCTAGAAAAGGTAAAGTCAAAAACGGATTTTGGATAGTACTTGGATTTTACATGTCATACCTAATTTTAGTAGCATTAGTGAGTTTTAATGGTTTTTTTGATGACATTATGCTACCGCCAAAAATTGTTTTGACTACTACACTGCCTTTAGCGATATTCCTAACCATAATTTATGGCACAAAAGTCTGTAAAGAAATAACTATTATTTTAAAGTTAGAAGATTTAGTGAAGATTCACATATTTCGCTTAATTGGTAGCACTTTCATAGTTCTTTTATTTTATGAATTACTACCAACTTTTTTTGCTCTTTTCGCTGGTATTGGAGATATTCTAACTGCAACGTCTAGTGTTTTTATAGCGAAAGCTATCCGAGATAAAAAAAACTATGCAAAACGACTCACTTACATCTGGAATACTTTTGGTCTTGCGGATATCTTAATTACCTCTTGCATGGCAATTATATTCACAAAAATAAGTATTGATAACCATGTCCAGGGTGTAGAAATATTAGCAGAATTTCCATTCTGTTTTATTCCAGCTTTCGCACCTCCTACCATTATATTTCTGCATCTTTTAGTATATCGAAAGTTATCTTCATAACATATAGTGCGATTTTCATTTCTTGTCATAGGCAAAGACATTTCTGTTTTCACTCTCCTACTTTTGATGCATTGTTTAACAATTAAAAATAAAAAAATGACAAACGAGCAAACATTTATGATGATATTTAGGTATAGTCCTAACCCTAATTACAATCCTACACCCGAAGAATTACAACAAATAAAGGAAGATTGGGGTAGTTTTATAGGACATATTGCAATTCAAGAAAAGTTGGAGAGCACATATCAACTAGGCCATGATGGAAAACAGATTTCTACGGACTTAAGCGTATCTGACGGAATTCGAATTTCCGAAAGTAAAATGATTAGCGGAAATATGATTGTTAAGGCAAACTCAATAGATGAAGCGGTAACAATGGCTAAAGAATGTCCTATTTTAAAAATGGGAGGTTCTGTTGAGGTCAGAAATATCATCCCGATGAAGTAACTTTAAACTTCATGAAATAAACTAAAAAAGCATCTTAAAATTAAGATGCTTTTCTACCATTAACCAATTGGCAACAGTCTAATTCATTGGTACTTCAACAATTATCAATTCTGAATTCGTTTTAGATGTTATAGAAACTTGCTTTACCTCATAAACACCTATTGCATCTCTTTTGCCTAAACTATTATCGTTGATATCTATTTGTCCATCAACAACGA
>CAZDTI010000818.1:0-2312 GCA_964508085.1 uncultured Saprospiraceae bacterium
GCAAAAGCATCTAAACTAGCTCCGGGAAATCACCAACTAGTAGTAACAGATGGAAATGGTTGTACGACTACTGCTAACATTGAGATTACAGAAGATATTTTACCACTTAGTCTTAGTTTGGAAAGTTCAAATGCTATTAAGTGTGTTGGGGATAATACAGGAGGGTTGAAGGCTGAAGTGAGCGGAGGTAAGTCGCCATTTACGTATCAATGGAGCAGTGGAGGTTCAACAGGCGAATCGTCTTCTAACTTATCCGCCGGTGATTATAGCCTCACCATTACAGATGCTTCCGGTACTACGGCAATTGCCAATGCAAAAATAAAAGCACCTGATCCACTTGAAGTTAGTCTCAACGTAGAAGCCTCAGCTACGACTAATAACTCAGACGGAAAAGCCAGCGCTAAAGTAAAAGGAGGAACCGGGAAATACAGTTACGCTTGGGATAACAATGAAAATACAGCAAAAGCATCTAAACTAGCTCCGGGAAATCACCAACTAGTCGTAACAGATGGAAATGGCTGTACGGCTACTGCTAACATTGAGATTACAGAAGATATTCTTCCACTGAATCTAAGCATTAAACAAACGGCTACTATCAACTGCCATGGTGAAAATACAGCAGCTTTAGAAGTCAATGTACAAGGTGGAAAAACACCATTTGATTATAAATGGAGTCAAGGAACAGTAACAGGAGCTAAAGCAACTCAACTTGCTGGGGGGAAATATGAACTCACCTTGACGGATGCCAGTGGACTCAGTAAAACGGCAAGTATCCAGATAAAAGAACCTGAAGCATTGACGGTAACAGTCGATAAAAATATACCAGCTACCAATGAAAATAGTCGAGATGGAAAAGTGAGTCTTAACATAAGTGGAGGAACAACACCCTACAGCTATAATTGGGATTCGAGAGAGACGACAGAAGCTGCGAGGAAGCTTCCCGTGGGAAATCACAGTGTTACGGTTTCAGATGCGAATGCTTGTAGTACGACTTTGCAAATGGAAACAAAAAAGAAGATACTTCCGGCTTTGACTGCTGGTCGCTTGAAGCAGGGACAGACATTACAGGTCTCCAATTTGTACTTCGAAGCAGACAGTACAAACATGACAGCAGCTTCATATCCAACCTTGAATGAGATTGCGAGCTTTCTAAAGGACAATCCTTTGGTCGTCATTGAAGTAGGAGGGCATACCAATAATATTCCTGCTCCTGAGTTTTGCGATGCACTCTCCACTGCCAGAGCGAAAGCGGTAGCCGAATTCATTGTGAAAGGGGGGATAGACAAAACCAGAGTTTTATATAAAGGGTACGGAAAAAGAGAACCGAAATATTCTAATAACCATAAAGAAGGGCGGGCAAAAAATCAGAGAGTAGAAATAAAAATATTAAGTTTGCAATAGAGACGGTGAACGGTAGACGGAAAAACGATAGACGGTTCCCGTGATCGTAGGCCTGTCTACCGACCACCGATCACCGTTTTAAAAAACAAACCATGAGTGAGGTAATAACAAAACCAGAAGTAGAAATAGCTACGGATCTTCTCGTAGACCTGCAATCACTGATACAAGAAGAAGGGCAAGTTGTTGTACATTGTATAAGTACAGCCGCAGCAGATTACGATCATTATATTCGCGTCTGGCCAACGACTTATTTGTTAGATCAGCATTCATCACATAGAAGTGATCTGGTCCATGTAGAGAAGGTAGTGATGGCGCCAATGTGGCAATTGGTTCCAGCTGGAACAATGGCAAATTATTCACTGATTTTTTCTGGATTACCCAAAAGTTGCACTGTCTTTGATTTGGAAGAAATTATTCCATTACCTGGACGTTTTTCTGCGAAGAGTATTGTTAGAAATGATACAGATGTTTACTTTATTCGACTTTAAGGATAGTATCATTTGCTTAATAATAAAAAAAATGAGTCATCTCATAAGTAATACGTGCACGTAGTAGAAATAGACTTTTCGGTAAGATTTTTTACGTCTTACTTTTTTTCTTAGCAAAAAAAGTAACAAAAAACCCAAGATCTATAAACTGGCCTGCCTATCCGCAAGCGGGTCGGAAGATTCTTCCGAATGCTCAAACACTATAGATCGGCTTCCCGCCCCATTAATACCTAAAAAAAACGCAAAACCAATACGTGTACACTTTACATATAGGATAACTCATGTTTTCCTATTTCGTTAAGCTGCGTCCTTTAACAACGGCAGGAGGTCAATCCCCAATAGCTAGTTTAAATTTCTGCTTATACTATAGCGTTCCATTTTTTCATGAAGCAAAAGTAAGGGAATCAACTTATCATTGGTTTC
>CAZDTI010000819.1:0-2311 GCA_964508085.1 uncultured Saprospiraceae bacterium
CACAAACTGTCCACTCAACCACTTTCCGTCATATTGCAACATGACAAAATAAGTTCCTTTAGGAAAATCGGAGATATCGACTAATTCCAATAATTGACCTTTCGAAAACATTCTTTCCTGTTGATACATTTCCGTTCCAGCCAAATCAGAAATTCGAATGCTTACTTTTTGTGCTGACTGCAATAACGTTTTTAGTTCTACGCGCTCTTTATTCCCTTTAAGATTCAAATAAAGTTGATCATCAAAAATAAGATCTTGATTGTTTTTGTTACTTGCTAAAAGTTGAATACGTTGCTTTCTGGTTTTTTGATTACCAGCCTTATCAACTGCGCTCCAAATCCGAGTAATAACCAATCCCTGATCACAATCTCCTTTGTTGCTGTCCATGAAAGATAGATGTACTTTCCCACTGTTGTCTTGTGCAACAGGTGTTCCAAAGTCAAATCTAGAACCACAGGTGTCAACTACATTATTTGGAAAAGAGATGAACTCAGGTGCTTCTAAGTCTTTTAGTGCTTTAGGTTTATTGTGTAGGGGATTACATGCCATGCTGAATAGTAGTGTATTTATAGTTGCAAAAATAACAATTGTTTTACAAGTAGACTTAGTGCTGGAAATAAAACTATGATTTAATAGGTTGTTTTTCATTTTAAAGGTTTTAGGGCTTCTTCTTAAGTGAAATTGATCATAGAGGAAGAAACGGATTGATATGAAGTTATTAGTAAAATTGAATCATTTTTAAGAAAGCAGTCACCTTAAATTAGTGTTGGGATATTGTTATTGAGTACCAGGTCTTTTTAAATGAGTAAGAAAACAAGAGGGTCTGTTTTTTAAGCTTCTCATAAGGAAATACTATCCGCTCAGAATAACGGCTACTGACTCATTTCTTATTTCCTTCTTAGAAAACTGCTTTTACATTTGTCCCATCATTGAAATGATTTTTCAACCCTTTAAAATTATTATTATGCAAACGACAAATGAATATGCTGTGCTTAAAAGCATTCAAATAATTGAGCGTCCAAACAAAGCAATTTCACCTCGAACTAAAAGAGACAAAACACCAAAGCCACCTTGGCGATTTCGATTGATGAGATTTGGTTTCTCTACTTTCGGTTCTGTTTTTCCAAAATTTTTAGCTCGAAAAGCATTCGACCTTTTTGTTACACCACTGAAAAGGGCCAAACATAAATCGTCTGATTTACTTATTGAGCAGGCAAGGGTCTTTGAATTTATGTTTAAAGGAAAATTATTAAAAGGCTATGAATGGGGGAGTGGTAGCCAAACGATACTTCTCGTCCATGGTTGGGAATCGCGAGGAACTGCACTTAGAAGTTTTGTACCCACATTGTTAGAAAAAGGATATAAAATAGTTGCGTTCGATGGCCCTGCACACGGAAACTCTGCTGGAAAACAGACCAACATATTAGAATTTGCCGGAGCTATAAAAGCGATAATCAACCAGGTTGGTGGAGTATATGGGATTATTGCGCACTCTTTTGGTGGTGCATCCACCGTTTATGCTTTAAGCAACTTAGAACAAATAAAACCATTGAAGCGTCTGGTACTAATTGCCAGCCTTTCCAGAATGACGACTGGGATGGGAAATTTCTTGAAGTCGATTCGAGCATCAAAAAAACTGAAAGACGAATTTTATAAGTTGTCAAATTCAATATTCTCTGTTCCGTTGAAGGGAATAGATACGGCTACCATGCATGATAAAGTAGCTGTCGAAAAAACATTGTTGATACACGATAAAAGGGACCGAATTATTCCTTTTGCATCGTCTGAACGGGTAGCGGCACATTGGCCAGAGACCACCTTTTTGACAACCGAAGGTTATGGGCATTTTGGAATGGTAAAAGAGGTGAAAGTCTTGAAGGCGGTAGGGGACTTTATCGAAAGGGAATAAAACAATAACACCCCTAGTTGCTTTTACTCGAAAAAAGTAGCAACTGACTCATTCAGAATAGGCAAACCCTCATCTACCGGAAAGCCAATAAATTTCAGGCCTATCTTTGAAGTATCAAATGAAAACAATTTTTAAACACCTAAAAATACCAATATGAATACCAACTCAAAAATCAAAACCTATAAGTCTTATGGTGAAATTCCAAAAGCATGGATGCTCGTTAGCCTAAAAAATAGTCTGCACACAAATGAGAACTTTAAATCCAGAAACTCCAAAACCAAAGATCCCCCATATGTTTTTCTAAAACGTTTTTATGGTTTGGTAGATTAATTTATCATTTCATTCTAACTATACCCAGCACGAAGTGGTTTGGGCGAATATGTCGAGATTAATTTATTCAGA
>CAZDTI010000820.1:0-2298 GCA_964508085.1 uncultured Saprospiraceae bacterium
TTATATAAGTCTATCAAATTAGAATTAACCATTCCATCACCAACAATACCATCTAAATAAATGACTTTACTATTTTCAGGCGATTCATCTGGTACTATATTTCGCTTTAAGCTATCTGAATAGATATAGCCTAGTGCATAATTATTGACTTTCTTTGGATTAAATCTCCTCCTGTAAACAAAGCTATTCTCCATTTCAAGTGGTTCGAATATCTTTTCTTTCAAATAGTCTCCAAATGTTTGTCCGCTAACTCTCTCTATGATTGTAGCAAGTAGTAGATATCCTGTATTACTGTAACTATATTTTTGATTTGGCTCAAATTCCCTTTCAGGTTTTAGTTGTGCAAAAATTTCAATTACGTCGTCATTGGTAGCTATTTTAGATTTGTCCCAATTCTCTTCCATAATACCCATATAGTCCGCTAAACCACCTGTATGGTTTAATAGATTCTTTATGGTGACATTTGCGTAATATTTAAGTTCTGGGATGTACTTAGTGATTAGGTCACTATAAGATAGCTTTCCATCTTTTTGAAGTTGTACGATTCCCATCGCAGTAAATTGTTTTGAAACTGAAGCCAATTCAAAAGAGGTCTGAATATTCAATTTTTCATTGGTCTCTTCATTGGCAATTCCATAGCTTTTTTGAAATATAATTTCACCTTTTTCTGCCACCAGTACATTTCCATTAAATTCATTTCTTTCAAAATGTGCCGAATAAACGGAATCTAACCGTTGCGTTTTATCATTTTCCAAGACTTCAAACTTATCCGAAGTTATTTTTGTGTTTTCCTTATTCTTACAGGCTACCATTATAGATAGTACAGTTAAGAATGTAATTAATTTTTTCATTTTTAGATTGTTTTTTTGATTTCTTAATTGGTTATAGCCATTGTTGTACACTGTTATTTTTTAAGAAAATAAGTTTTATCTAAATCATGTTCTTTTTGTTGTACTCTGTAACTTTTTACAGAGCCATCTTCATTTACGTTAAACGTATAAGTAACTTCTGGCCAAAATCCATTTACCCTAAATTTTGTTTTGTTAATGGGAATAAGTTCAGAGTCATCTGCCCAGAGTGTTTGGTGGAGTAGTTTTATTTTTTTATTGCTACCTTCTTCAGAAATATAATTTCCTACATATTTTTGAAGTATTGTGCTTGGTATTCTAATGTCTTTTTCAATAGGTAAATTGTAAATTATATTTCGTGTCTCTTTTGCTGCTAATCTTCTTTTTCCTGTTCTATTATCGTTATTCTGAAGCACGATGATTGTGTAACCCGTTTCAATATGTCTACTTAAGTAAGTCAAATAACCTGGGAAATAACCACTATGGTATATAAATTTCCCATAAGGTTCTTTATCTTTTAAAAACAAACCAAACCCGTAGCGAGTCTTTTCATCTGAATTTAGAACTCCTGGAGAAAATATAAAGTCTGTTTCCTCTTGACTTATTAAAGTGTTTTCTTTTAAGGCCTTATCCCATTTAAGTAAATCAACTACGGTAGAGTATACTTTTGAATGACCATAAACGCCTTTGCAAGTCTGCATTAATTCTTCTTCCTCGGTAGATTGATAATATGCTTTCGCAATTTGGTTTTTTTTCCAATTTGTATCAGTATCATCGTACATTAAGTGTCTTGTGTTATTCATTTCTAGAGGTTCAAAAATCTGTTCATCTAGAAAAATTCCGAATTTTTGATTTGTAATGCTTTCAACAATTGAAGCCAATAAAATATACCCAGTATTACTATATTCAAATTTTTCTCCTGGGTCAAATTTTAATTTTGGCTTTGTCTCTGCTAGTAAGTTAATCAGAGCATCATTTGTTATGCTTAGTGAATCATACTTTTCATCATTAAAAAGGTCAAGGTAGTCTGCTACACCTGAGGTGTGATAAACTAGATGTTTTATTTTAATGTCATTGTAATAATCTAGTTGCGGAAGATATTTTGATATTGCATCATCAAGGGAAAGTTCGCCTTGTTTTTGAAGTAAAAAAATTGAGAATGCCGTAAATTGTTTAGAAACTGAGGCTAGATAAAAAATAGAGTTGCGTTGTAATGCTATGTTTTTATCACTATCAGAAATTCCAAAACTTTTAGCGTAGATTTCTTTGCCGTCTTTTGCTACCAATATATTTCCATTAAATTCTCCGTATTTGTATAGCTCTGTATAAAGCGAATCAAGTCTTTGTGTTTTATCATTTTCCACGACTTCAAACTTATCCATAGTTATTTTTATATTTTCCTTATTCTTCAATATATCGCGTATAATCTTAAGGTGGTGTTCCGTATGAA
>CAZDTI010000821.1:0-2295 GCA_964508085.1 uncultured Saprospiraceae bacterium
ATACAGAGGGAGATGACATAACCGTAGACCAAGAAGAAGTAAGTGAGGATGAGATAGTCGCGGGGGAAATAACAGAATTGATGTCTGCAATACCGGTTACTGAAGAGCAGATTGATCAACTATTATCCGAAGTAGAAGTAGCACTTTACAATCTTGGGAGTATTTACAACTTCCAGCTCAAGGAAAAAGATAATGCCATCGCCAGTTTTGAGAGTGTAGTCGTTCGATTTCCCGAAAGTGAGTATGAACCAGAAGTACTTTATCAACTATATCTTCTATATAAGGCTGCAAATGATGATTTAGCTCTATCTCGTGCCGACACTCTCAAGGAAAAATATCCTGAGTCGATATATGCTAAACTCATCGATAATCCTTTCTATCGAGAAGAGAGTTATGCAACTACTGAGCAACTTAAAGAAGTTTATGCGAGAGCTTACGCTCTAAATAAAGCACAACTATTTCAAGAAAGTAAGTTTTTAATAGACAGCACCTTATCTGAGCATCCTGATAATGTGTTTAGCGATAACCTAGCGTTACTGAATATCATAAATTTAGGTCATCTAGATGGTCAAATAAAGTATCAGTTCGAGCTGAGCAATTTTGCAAAAATATATCCTGAAAGCGAACTATTAGAATATGTAGAACAACTAGAAAAAGCTAGTGAAGACTTCAAGCTTAACCTTTATAATAGTGCAAAAGCTCAGTTTGTTGCCTATTTTGCCCAAAAGCACTACCTAGTTCTTGTCTATCCGAATAGTGACGAGTTGACCCAGAAGATACCGCTTCAAGTAGAAGAATTCATTGCCGAAAATGGTTTCAAATTAACTACGGGAAATCTAATTCTCGATGAGGAAAATGCCCTTGTCCTCGTAAACGAATTTCCTGCAAAAGGGAGTGCTGCCGCGTTTCTCAATACCATGAATACTGATCTCAACCTAAAAGAGCTTCACAAAGGGGAAAAATTGTACAGCTTTGTTATCACCGAGGATAATTTCGACATTTTTTATCAGACTAGAGATGTTTCTTCTTATCTTAATTTCTTCGAAAAACACTACTAACCATGAACAAAAAGAGGGTTTATAGAATAATCGTTGTGCTCCTATGGATGGCGGTTATAGGTAGTTTTGTTTCTATTGCAGGCCTTTTCTATATGGTTAAAAATGATACAAATGACTGGTTTGGAAGTCTCCCGAGCTTGACTGACCTAGAGAGACCAGACCCGGATTTATCGTCGGAGCTCTTGAGTGCAGATGGTATAACCCTTGGGAAATATTACAGAAAAAACAGAACTCCAGTTACTTACAGCGAACTATCACCAGAATTGGTAAATACACTTTTAGTCACCGAAGACATACGATTCAAGCAACATCCCGGTATCGACTTAAAAGGTCTAGCAAGAGCAATATTTGGAAAACTTACCTTCCAGTTTAATGGGGGAGGATCTACGATAACCATGCAATTGGCAGAAAACTTATTCAAGACATCTTCTGCAAATCGTGGATCACTTTATGATTATAGATCCCTAGGGCCTCTTATAACAAAACTTAAAGAGTGGACTATTGCGGTGCAGCTAGAAAGATCTTATACAAAAGAGGAAATTCTTGCAATGTATCTTAACACAGTCGAATTTGGGAGCAACTCTTATGGTATCAAGGTTGCCGCTAAGACTTTTTTTAATAAGCTTCCGGCGCAAGTCAACTATGCCGAAGCAGCAATATTAATCGGGGCAATAAACGCCCCAACAAGATGGAATCCAATTCTCAATCCAGACAATGCGATGAGAAAGCGCACAGAAGTTCTCTACAACGTTTACAAAAACGACTTAATCAGTCGTGAAAATTTTGATAGCCTAAAAGCAACGGAATTCGGACTTAATTACAAGGTCGATAATCACAACGAGGGCCTTGCTCCATATTTCAGAAAAGTGATTGGAGTATACCTCAGAAATTGGGCGAAAGATCACGGATATGATATCTACGAAGATGGACTGAGAATTTATACTACCATAGATAGCAGAATGCAAACCTATGCAGAACAGGCTGTTGCAGATCATATGGATACGTTACAGCAAATTTTCGATAGACATTGGTACACCCTAGGTAGCAACCCATGGATTGATAGTGATGGAAATGAAATAGAAGGGTACTTAGAAGATGCGATCAAGAAGACTCGAGGCTATAAAAATGCTGTAAAAGCGTTCAACAAAGATTCTGATTCAATAGAAATAGTTCTAAATAAGAAGAGACCTATGACGGTATTTAGCTGGAATGGGGAGATAGATCCCTTGTTTAGTAC
>CAZDTI010000822.1:0-2272 GCA_964508085.1 uncultured Saprospiraceae bacterium
TGTGGAGCTAATAGCGTGCAAATTCCTTTGGTTATTTCGTTCAAATCACAACGTTCGAAGTTGGGTTTGGGTAATCGAACTACCGCTGCAAAATTGCTCATAAACTTATTCAGGCTGTCGTTTCTTTCCACCGCAGCTTCTAAGGCTTGTTGGATGTCCAAATCTAATTTTGCTTCAGCTTCTTCATTGTAATCCAGTGTAGAGTTCAGAATGGAGTTGATGGCACCAATAGAATTATTTACTTCATGGGCCATCATTCGGATGACTTTTCCATAAGCTCTTTTTTCAGCTGCAAGAATTTCTTTGGACAACTCCTGAATTAAAATAAATTTTTTGTGGAAACCTCTGTGCATAAATTGAGAGACCTCACACTTGTATTGTTCGATTCCTTTATGTTGTAGAATGCTGGCTTTTCCGGAAGGCAATATCGCTATTTGCTGTAATAAAGGATGGTCGATGTTTTCAATATTCTGCTGTGTCCATTCGCTTTTCCATTGCAGTAGTTCAGCTGCTTTAGGGTTTACTTCTGAAATTCGATTATCATAGTCTAACAGTATAATTCCGGCTGGAGAAGCTTGTATCAGTTTTTCTAGAAAGTAATGCTGTTCTTCCACCTGGGTGCGCTCCGTTCTGATGCTGTCAATCATGTCGTTGTAGACGTTGATGAGTTTGTCCATTTCCCTGGAGCCGGTGCGAAGGAATTTGACATTGAAATCTTTATCTCGGATGGCGTCAGTTCCACTTGCAATGAAATTGAGTGGGTTGATGAAAGAGCGGTAAAGTAAATATGATAGAAATAAGGAGAGGAGGATGGCGACTTCGGCAAGGAGGAAATATAATTTTTGTTCTTCTAAGAGGAGAAAAAGGAGGTAGCCAATCAGCGCGTGTATGGTGATGATGAAGAGGGTGTATTTTACTTTTAGAGACATTTAAATGATTGACTTTTATTAATCCTTCCCTTCAATTCCATACTTTTCCAATCGCCGATACAAAGCACTTCGTGTAATTCCCAAAGCCCTAGCAGTTGGACTAATTTTATAGTGATGAAAAGCCAGCGCTTTTTTAATCATCTGCAACTCCATCTCTTCTAAAGAAACACTCCCAACAGCTGGCAGACTAATTCTCCCAGTACGCATCTCACTATCGGAATACTGCTGTTGGAAGTCTTTAATAGTCAAAGTGTTCTGAGGACTAATTAATGCAGTTCGTTCTACCAGGTTTTTCAGTTGACGAATATTCCCTGGGAAGGTTTGATTTTGCAACCAGCTCAGCGCTTCCCGATCTATCTTCAAAGGACGATCATAAATTTCACCAAGGTTATTGATGAAAAATTTAGCTAGCAATGGAATGTCACCACGTCGCTGCGCTAAAGTAGGAATTTGAATTTTAATTAAGTTAATACGGTAATACAAATCCTCCCGAAAGGTTCCTTCTGCCACCATTGCCTCCAGGTTTTTATTGGTGGCGCTAATTACGCGGATATCAATTTTTTTTGTTTGACTACTACCCAATGCCTCAAAAGTTTGTTCCTGTAAAACCCGTAATAATTTGACCTGACTACTCAATTCTAAATCTCCAATTTCATCCAGAAAAATCGTCCCACTGTCTGCCATTTCAAAGCGCCCAATCCGGTCAGCAAAGGCATCTGTAAACGCCCCTTTTTTATGACCAAACATTTCACTCTCAAACAAACTAGAAGAAATACCGCCCAGGTTTACTTTTACAAATGGATTGTTAGAACGCGAGCTCTCATAATGAATGGCTTCTGCGATCAATTCCTTTCCCGTTCCGCTTTCTCCATTAACCAAGACAGAAGCATTTGTTTTACTTACGCGTTGCGCCGTTTCTAAAATGTTTTTGAAATCGGCATCTTCTCCTATAATGTGCTCAAAAGAAGTAGCTTTATCTGTTGTAGTCTTCTTTTTTTGATATAAATCCAACAATGTATTTACGGCGTTTAGTAATTGTTTGTTCTCCCAAGGTTTAGCGATGAAATCATTAGCCCCTAGTTTCATTCCCTCTACAGCGAGTTGTACTGTGGCCCATCCGGTTATTAAAATAATCGGTGTCCGCTTTTGCACTTCCCGAATCCACTGCAACATTTCCAAGCCTTTTTTACCAGAGGTTTCTACTGCAAAATTCATATCCAAAATAATCAAATCCGGCTGAAAAGAATCTAGGATTTCAAGTGCCTCCTTTGGTTGATGCACCGCTTTGCAGTTCGCACCAATCCGTTTCAGTAATAAACTGATGGAAGTACACACCGTTCGGT
>CAZDTI010000823.1:0-2262 GCA_964508085.1 uncultured Saprospiraceae bacterium
GGATTTGTTCTTGGTGGTGCCGTTCCCGTTTCTCTGGGAGTGAAGTGGTTGTCTGATGTTTGGGATCAATGTGGTGGCTTATATTTGACTTCTCCAATAAATGCCAAGCTGGAAACCATTTGTGAAAACTGGCTAAAGGATGTTCTCAACTTACCCAAAGAAACGGTTGCAGGTTTTGTAACTGGTACTTCTATGGCAAATCTCTGTGGCTTGGCTGCAGCTCGATTTCATCTGCTAAAAGGATTGGGTTGGGATGTGAATGAAAATGGTTTGAATGGAGCGCCAGCTTTAAGAATAGTTGCGCACGAGCAGGTTCATTCAAGTGTCAAAAAAACGTTGTCAATCTTGGGCTATGGGAAAAAAAGTATCGAATGGGTTTCCTCTGATGAACAAGGGAAATTATTGTTAGACAGCTTGCCTCCTTTAGACAAGAGCTGCCTGGTGCTTCTTCAAGCTGGAAATGTAAACACGGGGTCGTTTGATAATTTTGATGCGGTTTGTGATCTAGCAAATGAAGCCGGAGCTTGGGTGCATATTGATGGTGCGTTTGGTTTGTGGGCGGCGGCTTCAAAATCCTTATCTTACCTAACAAAAGGAATGGAAAAAGCTTCTTCCTGGGCGGTTGATGGCCACAAAACATTGAACACTCCTTATGATTCTGGTATCATTTTATGTAGACACCAGGATGCTTTGATCAGTGCTTTGCAGGCAACGGGAGAATACATCATTTACAGCGACAACAGAGATCCACTACTTTACACCCCTGAGCTTTCTAAGCGTTCCAGAGCGATTGAACTTTGGGCCACCATGAAATATTTAGGGAGAAGTGGAATCGATGAAATGGTTACGACTTTTCATTTAAGAGCCAAGCAATTGGAAAAAGGATTACAAGAACTTGGTGTTGAAATCATCAATGATGTCGTGTTCAATCAAGTGCTTGTTCGTTTTGAGAACGATGAAAAAACAAAGCAAATCATTGAGTATATTCAACAATCCGGAGAATGCTGGGTGGGCGGTTCTACCTGGGAAGGGAAGGCTGTTATTCGCATTAGTGTATGTTCCTGGGTGACAACGGAGAAAGATATTGAGCGGACGGTTGAGGTATTTAGGAAGGCTCTCATTTTAGATGCGTAGGAGTAATCTGGGTTGTTTTTCTATATGAACTATGTTAAAAAAGCGGAAAGCTTTTTACTATGTGAACTTTTACATTGGTGGGCTATGTGTTCTCATGTGCCTATGTGTTAAACCCCACATAAAAAGAGTCTTGCGTTTTATAAAAAAATAACTTGCGACTTGATCGCGCTATGTCTATGTCCCAACCATTAAAAACGAAAATATGAAACAGCTAATCGTTCTATTTTTTGCAATAGCAATAACTTCTTGCAGTGCCCAAGAAACATTGATAATCGAAAAAACAAAAGTAGATTGGAAAGAATATCCAGGTTTATTCAAAGATTCTACAATGACAAAATTTGTAGCTAAGTTTCATTTTTTGGAAAACGTCGACTTGTATGAAATTACCTATATGAGTGATGGATTGAAGATCGAATCTTTTGCCGCCATGCCGAAGAAGGAAGGAAAGCATCCGGTGATTATTTATAACAGAGGAGGCAATCGTGATTTCGGTGCATTGCAATTGTTTAAAGGGCGAGCGAAATATCCGGTGGCTTATTTCTTTTCTCAATTGGCGAATGAAGGTTACGTTGTAATCGGTTGTAACTATAGAGGTTGTGGAAATAGTGAAGGGGAAGATGAATTTGGAGGCAAAGATGTAAACGATGTCTTAAACCTTATCAAAGTAGTAAAGGAGTTACCAGAAGCCGATGAAACCAAAATAGGTATGTACGGTTGGAGTCGTGGTGGCATGATGACTTATTTGACCTTACCAAAAACGACGGAGATCAAAGCCGCAGTTGTTGGCGGAGCGCCAGCCGATAAAACGATAATTGATAGACCGAATATGGAAACTGGTGTATACGCAGAATTAATTCCGGATTATTGGAATAATAAAGAGGCAGAATTGAAGAAGAGATCGGCAGTTTACTTTGCGGATCAATTTCCTAAAGATGTTCCGATTCTGATGTTACATGGCAATGCGGATTGGCGGGTGAAATGTTCGAATTCTTTAAAACTCGCTTTGGAGTTTGATAAATATAGAGTGCCTTATCGTTTGAAGATTTTTGAAGGTGGTGGACATGGATTGAGGAAGTTTGGGGAAGAACGGGATCAGGATGTGTTGGATTGGTTTAATCGGTTTTTGAA
>CAZDTI010000824.1:0-2226 GCA_964508085.1 uncultured Saprospiraceae bacterium
GTATGAGGAGGCGTTATTCTATTTTTTGGTAATGCTGTATTTAACTTTTGTAAATTTGTTGTTGGAAGACCGCCTGCTTTTAGTAAATCCAATTGTTGTTGCATCAATAACAATTGCTGTTGAATGATTTGCTCCAAATTTCCTACTTGACTTTGACCTTGCGTCTGGCTCGGCCTTTCATTTTGAAGTTGAGGCCCGCCCGATCCGGTACGGACTGGTTGCTCTTGAGGTTGTAAAGCATTCAAAGCCGCTAGCTCTGATTGAAACGCAGAAGCTTCCAATTTCCCATCTAAAAACTCAGCTAAGGCATCAATACTTGGCGCTTCGTCAAAGAGTTGGCGGAAGTTCAGTTTTACACCAAGTGCTTTTTTAATTTTGGTGATAGACTGAGTAAGAAAAAGAGAATCAAATCCTAATTCCAGGAAGGTTGCATAATCATCCATATTAGCGACGGGCAAACCGCTGAGTTGGTGAAATATATTTTTAACCTCCGTCTTCAACCAATCTTTTCGTGTCAACATGACAGGTGTATTTTTTACTTGTTCAATTTCTTTATTACTACTAAATCTGTTCGCCATTTCTAAAAAACCTACGTTAGATGACTCCACCATCTCTTTAGGCTCAATCCAATATCGCTTTCGCTCAAAAGGGTAGGTCGGCAGAGAAATTCTGTTTATAGATTCAAAATTCTGTTTCCAATCTGGAGCGCAGCCATTTAACCACAATTGCCCCATGCTTTTCAGCAAGAAAGAACGATCACTAATCACTTCTTTTGGATGGCGCAAAGAAGCAATAACAATATGGTTACTATTCCTATTTGGATGTTGTCGAGTAAAAGTACTCAAGGTTTGGGCTGGACCAATTTCTAGGAATATCTTTTGTTCTTCCGTTAGCAGGGTGGAAATTCCTTCTGCGAAACGAACGGTTTGACGCAGGTGTTTTTTCCAGTAATCTGCTCCTTGCATTGTTTCTTCATCAATATATTTTCCATCCAAATTAGAAACAATAGGGATCTTTGGAGCTTGGTAATTTATGGTTTCCAAGAAGGCTCCAAACTCTTCCAAGATACTTTCAACCATCGTCGAATGTGCCGCAACATTAATATGCAAACGTGGCGCATGTATTTCGGCTGCGGTCAATTTTTCTTTGATGCGATCAATTGCCTTCACTGGCCCAGACACCACACAATAATCGGGTTTATTTATGGCCGCAAAAGAAAGCGATTCGTCCATGTAAGGCAGCACTTCCTTTTCCGAAAGCGGGATACTCAACATTCCTCCTTCTTCCAATTGTAGAAACAACTTTCCACGAGTCGCCACCATCGCCAAGGCTTCTTCCAAACTAAAAATACCGGCCAAACAAGCCGCCACATATTCTCCCAGGCTATGACCAATCATTTCCGTTGGCTGGACACCTTTGGAAATCCACAATTGCGCCGTTGCCCATTCTATTGTGAATAATAAAGTGATGCCGTGTAAGGGGTCTGTTATGGGGTTACTTTCCTTATGCTCTGGATAAAGAACTGATCGTAAATCTAATTGATGCTGCTCCTTCAAAATGCTTAAGCAATCCTCCACATTCGTTCTAAAAACAGGTTCCGTATTAAACAAATCGAATCCCATATTGCTATGCTGTGCTCCGCCTCCTGGAAACATGAAGACTATTTTATCCGTAGCATTTTTGAATTCATTCTTTATTAAAAACTGTGGATTTTTATCTTTTAGATGTCTGCTCGCCCCCTCTATATTTTCAGCAAGAAGCGCTACTCTGTGCGGGTATGACTTACGACCAACCTGTAAAGTTGCAGCAATAGCCGACAGCGGTAGCTTATTATTGTTTTCTAGAAAGACACCCAACTGCATTGTAGCTTGCTCTAAAGCTGTTGCTGTTTTCGCAGAAAGTATAAGCAGTTCGGAAGATTGATTATTTTTCGGTATTTCCAACAAAGGAGCTTCTTCTAATATCACGTGGACATTTGTTCCTCCCAAACCAAAAGAACTCACACCAGCGCGACGTGGTGCTTCTCCTTTTTTCCATTCCCTTCCTTTTCCATTTACATAAAAAGGACTTTGGTCAAAAGGAATTTGTGGGTTGGGTTTATTGAAGTGTAAACTTGCCGGAAGGAATTCTGCCTTCATCGCCAATGCGGTTTTGATGATTCCGGCAATACAAGCTCCTGCATCCAAGTGTCCAATATTTGTTTTTACCGTTCCGAGTGCACAGTAT
>CAZDTI010000825.1:0-2211 GCA_964508085.1 uncultured Saprospiraceae bacterium
GCAAGCCTTACTAATGTACCTGCGGGACTGGCAGATGGGGATGATGATACGACTTACACCCCGGGCTTTGGCCTGAACCTATCAACGACCACCTTTGCGGTAGATAACTCGGTCATAGCTCCAGATTGGGGAAATATTACGAGTATCCCTTCAGATATCGCAGATGGAGACGCTGATACACAATTATCGGAGACTGAAGTTGATGCCTTTGTTGCCAATAATGGTTATTTGACTAGTGAAGTAGATGATAGTATTTCTAATGAGCTACAGCAAATTTCCTCAGTCGATGGTTCGGTTAACGTAACTGCTGATGGTAATGACTTTGATTTATCCATAGTGAATCAGGTGGTTGCCATGGGTAAAATGAACGGAAGCTTAGAAGTCAATACCACAGGGGTAGCTTCTACCTCAAGTAGTGGCACAGGAACGTATACCGTCACCTTTGACCAGGCCATGGACAATGCCGATTATATTATTCAAACTTCTGTTCAAAACGGCAGTGGAGACTTCACTTCTTTAAGAGTAATTGACCAACAGACCAGCGGATTTACGGTTGAAATTAAGAGTATAACACTAGGTAGTTCAACAGCCACTGGAATAGCCGCCATCTGGCACTTTACAATTTTAGATACTGGGAATGCAGTTGCCGGGGGTGGTTCAGGACCAACAGGTGTATTGCAAAACGATATGAGTTTTACATATTTTCAGGAAGACGGAGTAGATTTTATCCTTAACTACGGCGATTATACCGGTAATACCTATACGTATGAAGTCTACCTAGAAAATGCCCCTTACGCGACCATCAATAATCTTCAACTAACACATGTTGAAAATTCGACAACACTTCCCGTTACCCACGATGTAATCGATAATGGCGATGGCACCTATAACCATCTGTTTACGGTAAATACGGCCAATGTTGCTTTTCATAATTATTCGCTTACAGGAGATCCCGTCAGTCCCGTAGGCGGTCGAGACCTTGGTTGTGGGTGCGTTAGCTTTTATCAACTTTAATATGCACAAAAAAACCCGTTTAATTCTGATTTTGGCGTTTGTAACACTATTCATAAATCTGAGTAGTGCTCAAAATACATTACGAAATTTTGGGAATTTTAAGGTATTCGAATCTGCTAGTCTAGGGCTACATTCCAATTTTATCAATGATGGAATATCAGATGAGAATAAAGGGTTGGTGGGTTTTTATGGTTTCGAGACCCTTTCCATTTCCGGAGCTTTGGCACCTACTTTTTATGATTTCGAGCTTTTGGTAGACAACGACCTTGCACTTCAGGTACCCATAAATATTGAGAATTCGGTGAATTTTGTGGTTGGTAATATTACCACCCCTAAAAATGATGGCAGCATTAATGTTCGGTTTTTAAGAGATGCGTTTTACGTTGGTCAATCAAATCTGACCAAGGTCAATGGCTTTGTGTCGGCAAGTGCTAGTCAATCATTTATTTTTCCTGTGGGCGATGCTCAGTTCGTGCGGCCATTGATCTTGACGAGCGACCAGAATGTGGAATCGATGCAATGTGCTTACTTTTTTGAAGACCCCAATAATCCAATTTCAGTACCGGATACTTATGATACGCGATCCAAAGTATCGGATATTAGATCCATTAGTTCTGTGGAATTCTGGTCCCTGCAAAATCCGACACTTAGTTCGATAACACTTTCATGGAATATCAACAGCGATTTGGGCGCCTTAGCAGAAACCGTTAACCAGATTACGATAGTGGGTTGGAACAAGACTGAACTACGCTGGACAGACCTAGGTACAACTTCAATTAGTGGAGACCTCAATCAAGGGGTAATCATTTCCGATAGATTCATCCCTGACGACTATTCCGCCATTACCTTTGGGTCTAATTCTGTCGCTGAAGAAATCATCAAACTTGATGACTATCTACTCACCGCAAATGGTGATGGAATTAACGATGCCCTGGTAATACCCGAATTGGAACGCAACCCTATTAACAGTATGCAAATATTCAATCGCTACGGCCTAAAGGTTTTCGATCAGCAAAACTACTCGAATGAATTTACAGGCCATTCTAATTTGAACAACGCAATATTTAAGGACAAGGGCCTGCCGGTTGGAGTTTATTTTTATATCGTGCACCTAAAAACTTTGGGCAAGAGTTTTCAAGGGTTTTTATACTTATCTCGATAATTTTCTATAATTTACGAATTACATAATCCCTTTAA
>CAZDTI010000826.1:0-2210 GCA_964508085.1 uncultured Saprospiraceae bacterium
TTTCATACCTTAGTCACCTCTGGAATGAGTGATAAACCCATGCATACACCAGCAGATATAGAAGACTGCGATTATGCTGAACTAAGTATTTGCTTGCCCGCAGATTGGAAAATATCCGAGGAAGACTTTGAAGATGGACGAAACTACTGGCCAATCTATTGGCTTAAATACCTCGCAAGATTCCCCCACCAATACAATACCTGGTTGGGCTACGGACACACCATTCCAAACGGAGACCCGGCAATGCCTTTAGCAAATGACACAAAATTAAATGGCTTGGTTCTTTTACCAACAACCGTTTTTGATCAAGCATTCCACACCCTAGAATTGGAAAAGAAGTCCATCGATTTTTATACAATTATTCCATTGTACCAGGAAGAGATGGATATGAAATTGGAAAAAGGAGTGGAGTCTTTATTCGATGGATTTGATAAGTATGGGGTGAATGATATTTTGGATGTTAAGCGGCGGAATGTTGCTAAGCGGAAGAAGTTGTTTGGGTTGTTTTGAATGGGGATTAAAACTAAAAAGTCTAAACAAGAAACTACAAAAATAATGATATCACAAGTCCATAAAATACAATCCAAAAAGCTAAAACCATTCATCCAGTACA
The DNA here is from genome assembly GCA_964508085.1 of uncultured Saprospiraceae bacterium. Classification (GTDB taxonomy): domain Bacteria; phylum Bacteroidota; class Bacteroidia; order Chitinophagales; family Saprospiraceae; genus CALGLS01. The sequence continues at coordinate 614 of CAZDTI010000826.1, forward strand.
TCCTATACAACAGGCACAGTACGGATTGCGAACACGCCGAAGTCTCTTTCCCAAACACAAACATCTGCCTCGGAATCTCCAAAGAGAATATTTTATCTCCAGAAGGAAAATCCTACGTCAGTAAAAAAAGCGATTCTAACAATATTTTTGCATATACAACAGGACTCTACACCACTCCCCATGAATTTAAAGTCTCGAAGACTTGGGATGAGATTTGTATAGATTTTCACCCCTGTGGATATTATAACTTCTTCAATACGCCAAGCAAACCTAAAATTATAAACGAAGACTTTGCAAAGGCTTTCTTTTCGGCTGAAGACTTAGATTTGTTCTCCCATATTTTTAACGAAACCAATCTGACTAAGCGCTCCGCAGTAATTGAAGAATTTCTCCTTTCTAAGCTTAAGTCTTTTGATAAAAAGAACCTCCAATCCGCTATTTCCTATATCCATTCCATGGAAGGTTTGACCACGGTTAAAGAAGTGCTGAAGCATACCCAATGTAGTGAGCGGAAGCTATACAAGCTGTTTATGGATCACTTTGGTATAACGCCAAGATGGTATATCCGTATTTTTAAAATAAGAAAAGCCATCAATTTGGTCATGCATAACCCACTCCTTTCTTTGACGGAAGTGGCGTATCGTTGTGGCTACTCAGACCAAAGCCATTTCATAAAAGAAGCGAAATCCATGTGCAATGTGCTGCCAAAAACATTCAGGAATAACCTAGTTACCATTGACAATGAAGTGATCGTAAGTAGGTAGGGTGTAGGTTTTTTACAATTTTGTTTCCCCTTTCTCCTTTAGCTTTGTGGCTTTAAATTGTTTAGTTAAACACTAAAATCAATTAGATAACATGAAGCAAATACTGATAGTCCTAATTACCGCTATCCCATTTATAACTTTCGCACAAGACTGTGATTGCTAATCAAACTTCAACTGGACAAAGAAGACCTTTGAGGAAAATGATGCTGGATTTACTTATATCCTGGAGGTCGCAATAATTAAAAAAAAATAAAAAATGAAAAGAATCATCTTACTATTCGGATTAGTTACAATTATTGGAAATGTCTACTCCCAAGTACCAGAAAATCTTACAGATGAAGAGAAAATCTATGGATTGTCTAAAATTTGGAAAGAGGCAGATAAAAATTTCGTTTTCTTTGACCAAATTCCGTCAGTGAATTGGGACAAAACCTATCAAGCGTATATCCCAAAAGTATTAGAAACAAATTCAACATATGATTACTTCAAAAAACTTCAAGAATTTTGCTCTTTACTGAATGACGGTCATACGAGAGTAGTAGTTCCTTGGCAGTTGAGAGAGGTTAAAGAAGTTGCCCCTCCGATAAAGACGGAGTTAATTGAGAATAAAGTAATCATTACAGAAATACTAAATGATACCCTCAAAAATCAAGGACTTGAAAAAGGAATGGAGATTTTAGAAATTAACGGAATCAGTATCCATGAATATGCATCATCAAGAATAAAGCCTTACGTTTTTTATTCAACAGAACAAGACATGAATGTTCAAGTGTATGATTATAATCTACTCAAAGGAAATATTGAAGAAAAGATAAAGTTGAAAACCAAGAATG
>CAZDTI010000827.1:0-2197 GCA_964508085.1 uncultured Saprospiraceae bacterium
CCTAAATGGCTTGGCCAATGATGGAGTTTCCACTTTGTACACTACGGATTTTAGCAACAATCGAATTCATAAAATTGATGTATCTGATCTGGCAAATCCAACTCAAGAGATTATCGTTTCTAACACTGGTTCTACGCCGAATGGAATTATTTTCGATGGAGACAACAATCGGCTGATTTTTGTGGATTGGGCAACAAGTAATGCGAAAGTAAAAGCAGTTAACCTTTCAGACAATTCTGTGAGTACCATTATTACGACTAATGTTGGTAGAATAGATGGAATTGACGAGGATAATGATGGCAATTATTACATTTCCAGTTGGAATCCAGACAGAATCACAAAATACGATAGTGATTTTTCAAATCCAGAAACCATTACAACTCCCTTTATTAATAGTCCCGCTGATATTTGTTATGCCAAGGAAATTGATACGCTTGCTATTCCAGTTGGAAGTAGCGGTGTTGTGTACGTTGGCTTTAGTGTGGATACAATGACTAATGACACGACTTCTTCTCTTATTAAATTAGCCCTAGAAGAATTAGAGCTTACCGTTTATCCAAACCCTGTAAATGAACAATCTACTGTAGCATTTGTATTAAAGAAGAGCCAACGAATGAACCTTTCTATTTACAGCAGCGAAGGAAGATTAGTTAAAACACTTTTAGATGAGCAACTCACTCATGGTCAACATAAAATCTCTTTTTCCGGTATTGATGTTCCGTCAGGTATGTATTTCTTAGCAGTAGAAAAAGAGGGTAGACGAAACTCAATACCTATAAAAATTGAGTAATGTTACCAAAAATGAAACCCTATTGTTTAATTTCGTCCAAGAATTTCCCTAATTATTAAAACTATAAATAATGAATAAATTATTATCCATCGTTTTTCTTAGTTTCCTTCTTTGCACAGCAAATGCTCAGGTGTTAGAACTGGAAACATATGCCACCGGCTTCAGTAATCCTTTGGACATTACTCATGCCGGAGATGACAGACTTTTTATCGTAGAGCAAGGCGGTAAAATAAAGATAATAGATGCAGGAGGTACAACATTATCTACACCTTTTATAGATCTGGCTAACGTAATCGTAAGTCCAGCAAATCAAGATGAAAGAGGTTTGTTAGGTTTAGCTTTTCATCCGGATTATGTAAACAATGGCTATTTCTTTGTCAATTATGTAACACCGGGTTCTGTATCCAAAATAGTGAGATACACCAGAGATGCCGGAGATGCAAACCTGGCAGATCCAAGCACTGCACTCGAAATTCTGTCTCTTCAGCAGCCTGCATGGAATCATAATGGGGGAGGAATCAAATTCGGTCCAGATGGTTACTTATACATCGGTTTTGGAGATGGAGGTTCTGGAAATGACCCTTGGAATAATTCTCAGACTACAGACACCTGGTTAGGTAAAATGCTAAGAATTGATATCGATAATGGCTCTCCATATTCTGTCCCAGCGGATAATCCTTTCGTAAATGATGCAGATGTCTTAGATGAAATTTGGGCAATTGGCCTAAGAAATCCATGGCGTTTTTCTTTCGATAAAAGCACCGGTGATCTTTGGATCGGAGATGTTGGTCAAAATGAATTTGAGGAAATTGACTTCCAACCAGCTTCCAGTACTGGTGGTGAAAATTACGGATGGCGTTGTTATGAAGGAACTGAATTTACTGGAAATAATTCAGCGTCTGATTGCGATGGGGTCTACACTGATCCTATTTTCGAAGAGCAACAGATGGGATTCACTGGAGCTTGTTCTATCACTGGAGGTTTTGTTTATAGAGGGACAGAAAACCCAGATTTGATAGGTAAGTATATCGCAACAGATTTATGTACGGGGGATTTTTACATCATTAGCCCTGATGGTAGTGGTGGCTGGAATCATGATCAAGACGATGATCTACAAGGAGGAATTTCTTCTTTTGGAGAAGATGTTAATGGTGAGTTATATTGTTGCCGTCATAGTACAGGCCAAATTTATAACATTAATGCTAACGTTTGTGCAGGATTAGCAACAACAGTGAATGTTACCAATGAGCCTTGTGAAGGACAAGGAAACGGAAGTGCTGAAGTTTCAACTACCGGAGGTACTCCTCCTTTCACGACAAGCCCTGTTCTTGACTTAGATGATCTGGCCCCAGGGAATTACAACATTACAATTACATTTTACATTTTTTATTACTTAACCATCTAAAG
>CAZDTI010000828.1:0-2194 GCA_964508085.1 uncultured Saprospiraceae bacterium
TGTCAAAATTAGTAAATCTTAACTTATTATAAAAATATTTTTGTACACTTACTTATCCAGAAAATTATTTTATTGATAACTCAATACAACTTGATAGTATAGAATTTATCTCTCGAGGATGGAGTCCTAGAGTAAATATGACATTAAGTGAGTCTAAGATTAAATATACCAGAATAGATTCTGAATGGAGAGGTGGTGAACCGACATTCATGAATCAAGATACGATATCATATATTGGCAGTCCTTCAAAGCGATTATTCAAGGAGATAAATAAATTGATCCAAAAGAGTGAAGTCAAAAATTTAGAAAACAGATACTCTTGTCACTCACATCAACCATCCATAAAGTTGCTAGTTTATTTTAATGGAACAAAAAAACTATCTTATGGCTGTAACTTCCCAAGAGGAATTGATAAATTAATTAGTAGAATCTATTCGATTGATCCAAAATATGATTGATAGGTAAAATACAGCCGCTACACTGTGTATACATCCATAGCTACGAGTGGGTTCAAAAGCGGCAGTTATTCGCTACAATACATACATAATCATTGTGTGCAATAAAGAAAAAAAATGAAACCCATTCTATTCAAACAATTACTTCCATTCACGATTTTGATTTTTTCTTGTGGAAATAATCAAAGTCAAAAGGAATTTGAAAGACTGGAGATTTGGGAAGAGATTCGAATTGCCGCAAAAGAAAAAAGAATCGACTACCTTCTCGAAATTTCAAAAGACACTTTGGAATGTATTGAATGTAATGAAGGAGAAAGTTGGATATTGAAAGAAGAATTTTTTACAAAATATATCGAACAGATTGAAATATCCGATAGCAAAAAATATAACATTTACTCTGAAAAATATGAAGAAGAAAAGGGATTTGCAAAAAGATATCGAATAAACTATTCATATGAAGGAGGTAAAGGAGAAAAACACAATTCAATCTATACCATATTAAAAGGCGAAGATGGAATTAAATTTCAAGGGGTCTTTAGGGTTCCGTAATTTCGAATAAAAAAGAAAAATACTATATGCAATAAGGTGCAAAATCTTCACGAGGGCTATGCGTCCTTACGTCATTTACACAAGGCCCAAGTGATAGATAACGATAGACAATCGGACATAAGAAGTACAAAATAATGAGAAAGTATAAAACAAAAGAAGTTGGAAATTATGAACGAATGCTAAAAGAAATCAAAGAAGCAGGAAATGAAAATAAAAACGAACACACAACAAGAACTTAATACGAGACTAAACGATTAGCCAGTTAAGGCGTGTAGTAAAACGTGGTACTTGTTTTGACCTATCATTTCCATTCACACGGTGAAAACGTCATTCTGCTAAATGAATTAAATATTACAGAGGAAGTCTGTAATCATTTGCTATTTTTATTTCTCTTTCTTATAGAATAGAATACCCAAAATCAATAGCAATGTTTAAAAACAAAAAATACGACTCTTTTATAGGTGGAGTCCTAACGTTTTTCTTTTTAATTCAATCCATAACAATACATTCGCAGAACCACACCTTATTAGGGACGGTCAAAGATGATCAGAATAACCCAGTTTCTGAAGTCGTAATTTTTACTAAAGATTCTATTTTTACCGTCTCCGATGGTGATGGGAATTTCATGCTTTCCAACCTTCCCAAAAAGTCTGTGACCTTGTATTTTAAAAGCTTGGAGTTTTCTGATTTAGATACTCTGGTCTATTTTAAGAAAGAGAAAGAGTTAGTGCTAGATATTGTCCTTCGTCGGAAATTTTATGATCTAGGGGAAGTAATTGTTTCTACTCCAAAAGAGAATTTATTTGATAAAGAAAACTGGACTATTCTGGATTACCTGACGAATGACAGCCTGATATTTGTACTGTCTCTAGAAAATCCAAAACGGTATTTAAACCGATATTCTTCAAGTGGAAATTTTATTGATCGTATTGAGCTAAAAGAAAAATACAATGAATTATTTTTATCCTGTACTGGTGGCTTGCACATGCTAGGAAGTCGGAATTGCGCTGAGTTTAAAAGTGAAAAAGATGTGCTGACTATATTAAAGGAATATGAACGATCTGTTTTTGAATCGATTTTAAAGCCATGTTTAGATCAATTTGAAGATCATTTTATTTTTAAAAGCTACGCTGATCACAATAAGCGCGTAAATTATTTTTACTATTTGGATCAGCAAGCAAAGCTATTAA
>CAZDTI010000829.1:0-2190 GCA_964508085.1 uncultured Saprospiraceae bacterium
GTGCAACAAGTTGCATTTTTAATTTTAGCATTATTGGAAGGTTTAAATTATGAGGACGAAGTCAGCCGAGCAGGGACTTTAGTACGGGCAGTTTTGTTTATCAATAAGTATACAGCCGGCCAGCTAGTTTTGGTTTTCATTAGTTACAATTCTCGACTCCACCGGAGCCCGACAAATCAGAGTCAACCGTTGGCGTTCCCTTATAGCAGACGGCTCCTGAGCCGGAGATGTCGACCGTTAAAAGCTCCTCTACGAAAACGGCACAGTTTCCTGAACCCGAAATTTCAACTTCGCAAAGTCTAGTTTCTAAGTCCGATCCCATGAAGCTACCTGATCCAGAAAGGTCAATCTTCAGTTCATCCGCTTTACCACTAGCTGCAATCTTTCCAGATCCTGATATGTCAACATCCACTTCATCCATAGCTGACCCGAGATTCAAATTCATATCTCCTGAACCCGAAATCTCTAAGTTCAAATCCGAGATATTGGTAAAGGTATTTTCTATAAAAACCTTCCCACTACCATCGATCTTAACAGTAGTCAATTCAGTAACTGTCGCGATAATTTTGATGTCTTCTGTATCCAATCCTCGTAAACAACCGTCGTAGTCAATTTTCAAAATATCATTATCTACTCTTGAATCTTCCACCAGTTTATCAATAATATTAGAATACGAATTGACTTCAATTTTCTGAAGGTCTCCTTCTATTATTTGTAAGCTGACATCCGCTTCTATTTCAAAACCTTCAATCCGATCAAAGACGACTGTTCTAATTTCTTTTTCTCCCTCTTTCGTGTCACAATCAAAAATTTCTTTTTCACAAGAAAGAGAAGAGAGGAATAATAATAAGACTAAGATTCTCGATGCTTGTTTTATTAAATTCATTGTTATAGATTTTAGAGGTTAGGACTCAGCATGTAATAATTATCTGCCAAATAGTATTCCACCAGATATGCCAAGATTTAAGGTTTGTCGATCTTCCAGACCATAGTCTACCAAACCTTTCTCTGCCCAAAGGCCAAGGTGCAAACGGCTCTTTTTAAATATTTGCTTTTCGATTCCGGCGTTTAAAAAGATTGATCCAAAATATAGAAAGTACCGTTCTTCACGAACAGTAGTTAACAAATCTCCAGGGCCTTCATAGTCAAATTTCTGAGGTAATAGCAATTGCCAGGAGACGCCTGGATTAATGTAAAAAGAGGAACCGAGCTTAGACCAATTCCCAAAGTTAAATTTTAGTCCAACCGGTAAATCAACGTAGAAATTTTTGACTTTAATTTTTGAAACAGAGGAGGTAATATCTTCTGTATTTGGAAATTGATCTAATAAGGTTTGGTTAGAAGCATCCAGATTGACTTTATATTCTTGGACATTAAAACCGAGTCCTGAGGTTATTGCTAGTCTTCTAAATAGTTGCCAGTGTAGATTAAAGGTGGCGTCAAAATTTGGTTCAAAGTCTGTGTCAAAGTCATTTTCTAAATCCGTCAGTGTTGAAAAAACGCCTAGGGTCATTCCATATCTGAATGTGCTTCTGAGTCTACTTGGCCATATAGTTATAGTTGAAGCTGATTCCATTCTGTCAATTCTCGGGCCAGCTATAAACAAAGGCAGTGTTTTTGAGGTTAACAAAAGCGGTTTTGATAGAATACTGAAATTTGAGTTTAGCGATTTTTGCGAATTCAGGTTATTACTAAATTCCTCACCATTGCTATTTTTATTTATGTTTTTTTGTGGAGATAGTTTTTGCGTAGGATTGTAAATAGTATTTGCTTTTGCAGCAGCCGTGGTGAGCAATTTAGTCTGTGATTCTTTTTCTATCCAATTTGAAGTATTGTTTTTTTCATAAGAAGCGCGTCCACTGTTTTCTACTATAGCCTGAGTTTGTTTTTCCTTCTCTTGTGCTCCAACAGTAGACTCCTTAGGAATCACTTTATCACTCCTCATCGCCAGAGCCGTACAATTTTTCAATTCATTTTCTAAAGTCAGTTTTGCATTTTCTAAACTCAGCTTCTCCTTATTAAGCATTTCTATCTCTGAAACCACACTACTTCTATACGCACCAAACCCAATCAATAACAATACACCTACAACTCCCATCCACTTCAACAGGTACTTCTTCCAAATGGGCACCTCCTCTTCCATTCGTGCATTCAGGCCATCCCAGACTTCGGCAGAAGGCTCCTCATTAA
>CAZDTI010000830.1:0-2181 GCA_964508085.1 uncultured Saprospiraceae bacterium
TTCATCGCTTTGATAATCCCTTCAATGTTACCTCCTGAGCCAATGTCAATGAAAGGATAACGGCCATTGAAGTACGTATCGCCCATGTGAATTACATTACTTTCCATAAACCAAACCACCGCATCGCCATCCGTGTGCGCATGGTGGACATGGAAAATAAAAACAGATTCCTCATTCATATGAAAACTAATATCTTCCTGAAAAGTAATCGTAGGTCTAGCACCCTCCGGAGAGGCTGGAACCGTTCGACTAAACGCTTTCATCAATTGCTCTTTGCTCATGCGCTTGCGTACATTGTCCTGCGCTACGATGATCGCCCCTTCCTTTCCAACGTTTTCATTTCCGCCCGTATGATCGCCATGCCAGTGGGTATTGATCAGGTATTTGATCGGCAATGGACTAAGCGCCTTGATAGCTTGTAATATCTTTGCACTAAGCGGAGCAAATTGTGCATCCACCATGAAAACACCATCATCTCCGACTAGTAAACCGATATTACCACCCTGTCCGGTAAGCATATGTACTGGACCGTTGACCTGCTCAATTGTGATCTCCACTTTGTCAGGATCCTGGGCAAAAAGGGAACAGGTAATACAAATAAGAGACAAAATGAGGCAATAGCGCTTTAAAAAGCAAACGGAGTGTAACATGGTATTTGATTTTTAAGTTAATATCTTTGACGGTGGACGGTTTTACGGCGGACGATGGACGATCTTTGCGATCGTAGTCCCATCTGCTGTAAGCCGTAAAACCGTCCACCGTAAACCGAAAAAATGGAGGCTTAATCCAATAATAAGAATGGTTAAACATAGCTTAAATACCCGAATTGATAGAACATACGGCTTAATAATTGCCTTATTTGTCGGTATGATCAGAATATTTGCCATAATAATACTCTGTGGCCTGCTCTCCTTACAAGCACAAAGCCACGAACTCATCTTTGAATCAAAAGCGGCAACGGCCCTCAACACCGTTACGCTCTTTTCGGATACCAGCCTGACCAAGCATTCCAACATTGTATATCAACAAGGTGCGCTTTTCGAAGTGTTGGCAGAATCTCATTTGGAGCACGAGGATGCTTCTCAGAATCAGAAATTCAAATGGTATCAGGTCAAAACAGCTGACGGAAAAACAGGTTGGGTCTTTGGAGATGCAGTGGCCGTTATTATGGCAGAGCAGCATATAGACCCGGCGATCAGTAGTTACCACAAAAAGCGTTTTATGTTTAACAACGGTTTTGAAAAAGCAGTGATGTGGATTGCAGAGTTAAAAGGCCGAGACAATTTTCATGATCAAGATTATCTGAATCCATTGTATAAGGAATATTACCTGATGGTCACGAATGAGGAAGGGCAATCGGTACAAATAAACTTCGCAGGCGAATCAGCCACGGGTAAAAGTGGATTGCATGCTTTCCAAATGACAGATTTATCTGGAGATAAAATTCCTGAATTCATTTTCCAAAAAAACAACTGGCCAACGGGAAGCAATATAGAAAACCGAGATTTATTGATTTACTCTTTCCAGGCCGGTACCTTATTAAAAGTGTTTGAAGAAAGATTGACTTTACAATATGATGGCAAACTCACTTCTCCAGCCTTGTACAAGTCTGTAGAGATAGAAGGTTCGGGTATTCGTGTCGAATATGTTGACTACTTGAGTTGTAGTGATTATAGTCAAGGCTTGGATACTGATGTTCAAAGTGGAGGTTCTGAAAGGTGCATGGAGTACGTGACTTATAGTTACGAATGGGACGATAGAAGCAATAGCTATTACCAAATATATGAAGAGAGCAGAACGCCTGTAAGCGCCTCTCTTCGATTTAATGGCATTTATTTAAAAGAGAATCCAAAAATGACAGGGACCAATATCCGTATCATTCAAAGGACAGAGTCCTTAAAGGTAGTGAAGCATCATGAAGTCTTCGCAAAAAACAGCGCTGGTAAAAAGGTGATGGACAATTATTTATATGTTGTTTTACCTTCCGGCGAAAAGGGCTATGTCTCTGCGGACAAGGTTGTTTTTGCAAATACGGACCATGCGACTGTATTGTTAGAATATTATTACGAGTCGCCACTGCACAAAAGTGAATGGAAAAGTTCGGAGTCCTTTGTGAAGATTATTTCAGATGGGGAGACTTCGGCAAGGGGGAGGTAGGGGGAATTATGCTTTGTCTTCAAA
>CAZDTI010000831.1:0-2172 GCA_964508085.1 uncultured Saprospiraceae bacterium
TTTGCGACTTGTCATTACTACGTACATCAATAAGCGATTTAATTCCTCTCCAATAATTCCACTTTTTCCAAGGTCGCTCATAGTTCTTTTCATCAGATTTTTAGCAGATAAATATTTCTTAGCTGTTTCTTTTTCTCTTTCTGATAGTTGCTTTACTGTAGGTTTATTTGGAGTGGTGGATTCCATTTGTTCCAGTCTGTACTTTTCTAATTCCTCTGTTAATTCGTCTAAGATTTCTTGCACTTCACGACTTCCTAAATCTAATCGGTTACACACTTTTTTGATCAACTTTTCTACTTGGTCATCATTGTATAAATCCAGATTGTGCCGAAGTGTTTTACCTTCATAATTCACTTTCAGCGTAACTCGTAAGCGGTCTAAACCTTCTAAGCGGATGCCACCCAATATTATAATTTCTAACAAATCATTTTCATAAACCAATAGCTCCGCATTAGCTGTTATCAAAGCACTTTTTGTATGGATTATTTCTTCTTTGACTTCTGGAGTTTTTACTTCTGACCCAACCTCTATTCTATTTTCAAACAAAGACAAAAACAACCCTTCCGATTCTTCTTCATGATTTACATGCAAACTATTAACGTCTTCGCCTTCTGGTAAATTCAATGTTGTAAACTTCACATCTGGATATAATTGCTTTAGCTGATTCGTATAATTCTCAGTCGCTTTTCTTCCAGCTTCGTCTCCATCCAATGCAAAAATAATCTCCTCTAAATTCAAGCATTGCAAAATCGCTTGCCTATGTTCTGTCGTTAATCCATTCGTTCCGTACAAACTTAATACTGCATAATTTTCCTCTATACTTTCCAACTGCAACAAACTCGCCGCATCAATAACCGATTCCGTTAACACCAACTTCTTAATTTTCAGATCCGGATAACCTGGATACAAACCTCTCCGATTTTGTAAATAATAATGTCCTTCATTCAAAGTACTTCGACCATAGAAACTTACGATTTCTCCTTTCTGATTTTTCAATGGAAAGACCAGACATTTATTTGCCCAAGTCTGATAACCATGCTCACTCGGTTTTAGCAGCGCTACTTTTAACAAGCGCTCCACCACTTCTTCGCTTTTATTTTGATGGAAGCTTCCCGCATTATAACCAATCGGTACTTTGCCATTTAGACCGCGACTAGATTTGTATTGCTTCGCCGTTTTGGCTGCAGGATGTTTGATTCCTTTTTCAAAGTAGTTAAAGACTTCTGTCAGTAGTTGGGTATTCTGTGTTGGACTTAGTTGTGGCATTGTTGTTAGATTTTGATCTGTTTGGTGATTGGATTTCTTTCTTCTTACTGGTTCGTCGTTTAATAAGGATTTCGCTTTTTGGATCGCGGCGTGCTTACTGCTTTTGTCCATCTTCATTATAAAGTCGATGACATCTAAGGATTGGATTTTGCAACTTCCCGCAAAGCAATAAACCGTGTTCGTTTTTAGATAGACTTTCATACTTGGCTTTTGGTCGGGATGGAAGGGACAACAGATCATGCCGTTGGGATCGATCAGCAGACCGTAGTGGTTCAGGACTAGCAGGATCGAGAGGCGGGATTTGATTTCTTGGATTGTCATAACTTGTTCAATTAAAAGAAAAAAATATGTGTAATAATTCTAAAAGTGCGAACTCGCACGCAATGATATAAAAACTCTTTATTAAAAACAAGCTTACTCACATGAAAAATGCGAGTAGTCTACATAAATATTGATTAATAGGTGCGATTTAAGTATATTTACATACCTTTTTAATGCATTCGTACTATAAAAATTATACCTTATGACTTTTGGTGAGCGTTTAAAACAATCAAGAACAGATAAAGGACTTTCGCAAACTGACTTAGCGAAACTTGCTGGGATTCATTATACCCAAGTTGGGAGATATGAAAAGAAAGGAGCACAACCTTCAGCAGATGTCTTAGCCAGAATCGCTTCTGCTTTAGATACTTCTAGTGATTTTCTAATGACTGGTTCGACCAAGGAACAAGCTAGCAATACTTTAGAGGATAAAGATTTGCTAAAGCAATTTAGAAAAGTAGAACAATTACCATCTGATAAAAAGAATATTGTAAAAGAATTACTTGACGCTTTTCTATTAAAATGCGACATTCAACAAAAATATGCTTCCTAATTAAAATCTAAATCTCATGTTGACTAAAGAAC
>CAZDTI010000832.1:0-2171 GCA_964508085.1 uncultured Saprospiraceae bacterium
ATAGCTTCCTGAAATCGGTTTTGCCGATTTAGAACATTTCCTAGATTAAAATGAATGCTATATAAAGTAGTGGAATCCTGCAGCGTCTTTGCCAATTCAATACCTTCCAATGCAAGTATTTCAGCTCGCTCAAAATCGACTCTTCCTAAGTCTAAGGACAATTTATTTAGTAAAATTAGTCGTTCCTTTCCTTTTGCTGTGGCTAGCACATTCTCTAAACTATCTATTTGACTGGCAGCAAGTTGTCCAAAACTTATCATCAACAATAAACAAAATAAAAAGAGCGCCCTGCCTGTTTTTGTTTTACAACTATTCATAATTTTAACTACAATAACCTCTGTTTAAAAATGGGAAACAAAACTAAGAAAATCTACTGAGTTCTTGGTTTAGAATCATTCTTTGATTCTGGTTCAAGCTAGCTGGATAAGTACTTGGTCAGAATTAGAATAGCAACTGAAAAAATTAAAGCAGCTTTTGAAGTCCTGTTGAAAGTAGAACTGGATGAGGGCCGCTTTATGAAGGTGTTTGAATTTTTGACTTGGGTAAAGGCCTTTGCTATGACTCGTGTTGACTTGAAACGTTGATGCGAGCACGAAATAGCTCTATAGCTTAAGCAAATAAGCTCTCAACGCATCATTACTGGATAGCTTCATTTTTTTAGCTAATCGATGTTGCGCTCGACGGACACTATCGGAGTTAATAGCCATTATTTCTCCAATCTCATTGTTCAACAAATTCAGCCGAAGCAAGGCACACAAATTCAATTCATTAGGGGTAATGCTTGGGAAGGACGTTTTTAATTCTTTAAAGAAATCAACATGAACGCGCGTAAAATAAAGTTCAAAGTCAGACCAATCTTTTTCGGTATTAAGATTTTCGATGAGGAAATCTGACATGCTGGCTAGTGAGGTGGCTTGATTTTGCGTTGTTTCATCTAGTACTTCAAAAACAGGACGCTCCTTTTTTTGCGCTACAAGCATTTCCTCTAACTGGTCTAATCGCTCTTGTAATATATTATCTTTTTTGAGAGAACTTAAACGTTGTGCTTCTAGTTTTTTAGCGGTCTGTTTTTTTATACTTGCTGCTTTTTGTTTTTGCTTGAAAAAGTAAACACCGATTGGTAACAGTATTAAAACACCTCCTAGTAAAAGCCATTTATACTGTTGGAGTTGCAGTAAATTATTTTGCTCTTCTTGCTTTAATTCTTCATTTTCGGCTAATAATTCTCTTTGATATTTTTCTTTTTCTAACTCCGTCACTCTACGCAAATTTTCAATACTATAAATGCTATCTCTTAGCCGATTGAAGGAATGACCATGTTTCAAAGCCTTTTCATGGTCACCCACTGTTGCATAAATTTCTGAGAGCAATTCATTTCTACTCATTCGATTCCCCAGATTATTTCTCTCTTGAGCAATTTGCAAACTTTTTAATGCCAAAGAAATTGCCTCTTGATATTTTTTAACTTTAAATTGCGTATTTGCAATGTTATAATACGCTTCACCAACACCTCTTTTATTATTTCGTTTTAAGCAAATATCAAGTGATTGCTCGTGATAGTCAAAGGCAATTTCATAGTCTCCTAATCCGGAATATATTTTCCCCAAGTTATTTAGTGTAACCTCTATGGCATTCCCCTCTCCCTCCATTTGTTCTTTAAGCGCCAACGCTTTTTGGCAACTTTTCAACGCATCTCCATAATTAAGCATTTCTTTATAAATCATCCCAATATTATCCAAACTGCGCGCAATTAGAAGCGGAAAGCCAAGTTCTTCTTTAATTTTAAGTGATTTTTTTTGATATGCTAAAGCAGATTCCCAATCCAATAAATGCTTGTAAACAAGGCTAATATTATTGAACGCTTTTGCTTTACTCAAAGCATCATCCTTCTCTAATTCCAAATTTTGAAAAAAATACTCCAAAGCTAATGGATAATTATTTAATTTATCTTGAACTAGTCCTAAATTACCCAGAGCAAAGGACATTTGCGATACGTCCTGAATTGCCTTTGCAAAGATTAAACTTTCATTGTAGTGAATACTCGCTGCCTCAAAATTTTTCAAAAAATATTGAATGGTGCCTCGAAGATTGTATGTACTCGCAATTAGCGCTGTATCTTTTGCGATTCTTAAATCAAGCAAAGCCACAGTAGCCAAGCTATCGGCCAGTAA
>CAZDTI010000833.1:0-2170 GCA_964508085.1 uncultured Saprospiraceae bacterium
ATATGGTGAATGACGATTGTAGCAACTTTATGGCATTAGGTCAAGTGGATTGTACTATAAGTAGCACGGAAAACCTTTTAGCTCAGCAAACTAATATCCGTTATGATTTCATAGGAGAAGAAGTAATGATCAATTTGGAAGAATCGTTAAGATCGGATGCGAGTATTGAAATTTATAACACTGCTGGAATGAAAGTTCTCGCAACTGAATTATCAGCGGGCCAAATAGAACAGCGTATTTCAATGGAAACGTTTGCAAGTGGCTGGTATATCGTAAGAATGAGAAGTGAGGACGGACAGGTTGCTCTTCCATTTGTGAAAGCAAGATAGCGGAATAGCGAATTAAAATAAAAGCAATTTTTCTTAAGTATAATCTCAGCAGCCTTCGTGTTTATACGGAGGCTGTTTTGTTTAGTCGATAGGCTCCGCATATTCTTTTTCCACAGCTTGTTTTACCTTCTTAAAATTAACCTTAAGCTTATAGCCCTTTCCCAATTGTGTCAACACCGGCCCAAAAATCATCTGCATAATACTATTCGCCTGTGTTTTAGATTTTTCCATTATACCACTTTCTCCGGCTTCTCTTCGGAACTCTGATCTAAGAATATTAAAGTTCTTATTGAAATCCTCATTGTTTAATTCCCGCATCCATCCAATTTCCAATTTATCTACTTTTGGATAAACCTCATGACTTAAAATAGTAGGTTCTGCCATGGTAATTTTGAGTACCTTATTTTTGTTGTTAAGGTCAATTTTAAAATATTTATCCAAATCGAAACCGGCCTTTAAAATACTGATGGCAGAAATTTCTACATCAGTAGAAGAAACAGCAACACCCCAGATTTTTGTTTGCATTTGTTTACTCAGACCTTTCTTATCCCTTATTTCTACAGTGGCTAACTCCGCAACCATCTTTTCTACCTTCTCTTCGAGTAAACCTTTCGATTTGGCAAAGTCATCTATAGCGGCTCGTTCCTGAAGCCGACTGACCACTGGCCGCAAAGCCTCTGTCATGGCAATGGCACAGGGGGTTTCTACTTTTTTCCCAACCACGCTAAGCTTTCCTGCTTGGTTGTCCACCATAGACATAATGACATGATTCACTAAAAAGCAGGTGTATTTAGAAGAGACTTCATTTAGGACGGTAGCTGCGCTACTGTATTCATTTTCGTACCAGGCTTCGTAAAAATTTGAGGAGGAATCCCGGAGAGCAACGAAGTCATTATAATACAATTGTTTTAAATAATCATGGTGTTCTTGATAGCGTGGTTCTAGTGTTTGTAATAGAGAGTCGGGGAGTCCCATTCTACCGGCTACGTGATCCAGAATGCTCATGTTGAGGTCATAGATCATTTCATTGAACTCTCGGCGGTATCGTTGCGGATTGGTGAGAACGGCGAGTGCAGTTTCTTCGTCCATTTCAAAGTTAAATTCCTTCGGAACATAATTGACCTGTATGTCCTTCGGTGCTTGTTGAAAAATGGCAGAAATGCCACCACCACTGCTACCTTCGGCAATGTTATTTTTATAATAATTATAGAAAATAAAAGCGCCTAGGCAGATGAAAAAGCTATAGACGATTAGTTTGCCAATGGTAGGGGCATTCATAGTAATAATTTTGATTCTTTGACATCTAAGTCCGTATCAAAGAAGGTGTTTAAAAGCAAAGAAAGTCAAATCTTCGCTTTTCGTATAATACTTTGAAATGTTTGTAGCGTAAAAAGTTATAATATTAAAAGCAGCACTTTGAAATGGTTGTCCGTTAAGACTATGAAAAGAACATAAAAAATCCCTTGAACATTAAAGAATTCTCTTAGATAGTTAGTATGATTAAGCCGTATTACTTTATAGTAGTACGGCTTTTTTATTCTATTTTTGGCGCCACTATGCTATACGAACAACAGACACTTAACTGCCGAGGCCGATTGCTTGATCTTTCTAAGCCGGTTGTCATGGCAATCCTTAATTTGACTCCAGATTCTTTCTATGATGGTGGAGAATATCAATCTGATAAACAAATACTTACAAAGGTTGATCAATTTATTTCTGAAGGTGCTACTATCATAGATGTTGGGGGAATGTCGTCCAGACCAGGTGCCGAGATTATCTCCCCAGAAGAAGAAATGAAGCGTGTAATTCCTTCAATTATTCAAATCAAAAAGAACTTTCCT
>CAZDTI010000834.1:0-2168 GCA_964508085.1 uncultured Saprospiraceae bacterium
GCACACTCTACTTATGGGATGACTCATGTTTTACATTTATTAACGGTGGAAGGTTTAGTAAGTGATTACAACAAAACATTTACACCACCGTCACTCGCACCTTCTTTTTCTTCAACCTCGTATTATCCACAAACTTCAACAAGGTTTTTACATTCTTAGCCTTCACCGCAGCAAAAGCACAATCTTCTTTCAATTCTATAATCCCCAACTCATCTTTTTTCAACTCCCCTTGCTTGAAAAATAACCCTGCAATATCTCCTTTTGATATTTTGTCGCGACGACCACCCGAGATAAACAGTGTACGCCATTCTGATTTATTTGGCAAAGGAGCTTCCTTCAATTCTTCTACCTCCGTAACATCAATAAAATCAGGTAAAGTTTCCTCCTCCCATTGAATAATATAAGCTGTACCATCATTGTGCATCCGTGCCGTTCGACCATTTCGGTGAGTAAACTCCTGACTTCTATGCGGCAAATGATAATGGATGATGAATTTTATTTCGGGAACGTCTATACCACGAGCGGCTAAGTCAGTAGCCAATAACAATTGATGGGTACCGTTGCGGAACATGATGAGCGCTCGTTCGCGGTCTTTCTGCTCCATCCCTCCGTAGAAACAGCCATGCAGAATTCCTTTTTCAGTTAATTGGTCACTGACTCTCTGGATACTGTCTTTATAATTTAGAAAAATAATTCCTGGCTGGTTGCCTAAATGACAAAGTGTGTTAACAAGAGTATTGAGTTTATCTTTTTCAGGAGATAAAATTATTTTTAAATGTAAATCTGGAACGCCATCTCCAAGGAAATTCAGTGTGTCTGGATTTTGTAAGTCCACAAATTCTGGGATCTCTACCTCTTGAGTCGCAGAGGTAAGCACTTTCTTGTTCAGCTCAGTCAATGAAGTAATAATTTCACTCATTTCTTCTTCAAATCCAACCTCCAGAGATTTATCAAACTCATCCAAAACCAAAGTCTGTATTTTGTTTGTTGGAAAAATACCTTTTCTGATGTGATCCGCTACTCGTCCGGGTGTCCCCACTAGGATAGCTGGACGATGTTTGAGGTTGAGTTTATCTTTCGAAAAAGAACGACCTCCATAAACGGCATTGGTTTTAAAGCCAGTACCCATTTCTCGAACCACTTGCTCAATCTGTATGGCCAACTCTCGCGATGGAACCAGAATCAGCAATTGTACTTCAGACTCTTCCCGATCCAACTCCGCGATAAGTGGCAGCAAAAAAGCCAAGGTTTTCCCTGTTCCCGTTGGCGATAAGAGAATTACTTCTTTTGATGTATGAATGGCTTGCTGAGCAGCTTCCTGCATCGGATTGAGCTGAGCGATGCCAAGCTTCTGAAGAATGGCCTTTTGATTTTTGATTTGACTTGACATGAATATCTGCTTTCTTTTGCTGGTTTTCTCTTAGAAATGAATAAAGAAGTGCAAAGGTAGGGGATTTTTTCAACTTCAAATTCTGTCGACTCCTCTTATCATGAGTTCCTTGCTATGAGCCTGGAATTATATATCTAATATTCAGATAAAACGCAAGTTGCTATTTTACACTAGGTGCGTTTTGAACTCCGTAGGAGTGGCATTTTTGTAGCTATGAAATAGCACAAAAATGGAGCGCCGTAGGTGCGGCACCATTCGCCCACTATGCACCAATTTATAAAGGTGCCGCACCTACGGCGCTCGAATCTTTGTGCTATTTCATAGCTACAAAGATTTCACCCCGCTGGGGTTTTAATCGTACCAAACGAAGAATAGTGACATTCGTTACTAACTTATAATCGACAATATAATTTTAAGTTCAATACTTTTAAAGTCTACGAATCGCTCTTGTCATTCAAAATAAAAATAACAAATTGCCTTCTCTTTCTGAGCAAGTGCAACGTTTCGCTTTGTCATTCTGAACGAGAGCAGCGAGTCGAAGAAAACGCCTCCACAAAGCTTAATGCCCGCTCTTCCATCCACCAACTCTTTTCAATGACATTGCGAATATAACCACAATGACCACCATATTTCGGCATTTCCAAATAGAGGTTTGGGTTTTGTTTCGCGGCGGCTATGGGATAGCAATTTTCAGAAATAAAGGTATCATTGAGACTAGAGACTACAAGTGTAGGTATTGTTATATTTTTCAAAACTGGATCGCAGGTACTAGCTTTCC
>CAZDTI010000835.1:0-2161 GCA_964508085.1 uncultured Saprospiraceae bacterium
TGGAGCGCTCTGCCGAAATGATCATTGGTATACTGGGGATATTGAAAGCGGGCGCGGCTTATTTACCGATTGATCCAGAAACTCCTGCCAATCGTTGTGCTTACATCCTGGAAGAGTCGAAATCTTCTATTTTACTTACTCAAAATAAGTTAGTTAAAAACTTCGATCATTTCAAAGGGGAAAAATTGATTCTGAATGCTGACTTATCTATTGTTGAAAACCAACCTAAGACAGCTGTCAACATACCCGATGACCCAAAACATTTGGCTTATACCGTTTTTACTTCTGGTTCTACCGGGAAACCAAAAGGGGTTCAAATCGAACATCATAGTGTAATCAATTTGATCCGTGGTCAGCTGAACTTTGCCCCACAACCCATTGATCGATTCTTATATGCTTATTCCTTTGCTTTTGATGGTTCCGTTCTATTGATATTTTGGACTTTGCTAACCGGAGGAACACTCGTTATGGCAGAAGAAGGTCTGGAAAAAGATATTTCTAAAATTGCCAAATTCATTGGCACTCAAAATATATCTCACCTACTTACTTTCGCTTCCCTATATGGACTTCTATTAGACAGGACCGATGCCTCTTTATTGGGAAGTTTAAAACATGTTTCTGTAGCAGGAGAAAGTTGTCCACCAGATTTAGTAAGGAAACATCATACTACTTTTACAAACTGTGTTTTGTTCAACCAATATGGTCCAACAGAAGCAACAGTCGGTGCTACGATTTATAAAACGAGTATCGAAGATGCAGATTTAATTCGGATACCAATTGGCAAATGTATAGATCAGGTTCGATGTTATGTTTTAGATGAAAACTTAAAAGAATTAAAAACTGGAGAAATTGGAAATTTGTATCTGTCTGGTGTCGGTCTGGCAAGAGGCTATTTGAATAAGCCAGAAATGACAAAGGAAAAATTCATAGCAAACCCTTTTGATGAATTCCCTTACGACCGATTATACAATACCGGAGACCTTGCGATGTGGACATCAAGTGGAGAGATAGAATTTATTGGTCGTGCAGATTTTCAAGTCAAACTTCGAGGCTACCGAATTGAGCCAGGAGAAATTGAAGCGACATTAACCAATCATAAAAATATATCGGCGGCTACCGTTTTATTAAAAGGAGAGGAGTCTGCGGATCAAAAACTAGTGGCTTACTTGGTTGCTACAACAGCGGAAAGTCTTAATATTTCTGAGCTTAGAAATTACCTTTCCGATAAGCTTCCGGAATATATGATTCCAGCGGCATTTGTATTGTTGGAACAAATGCCATTGACTACGGCTGGGAAAGTTGATCGTATTGCATTGCCAGAACCAGGACGGGAAAGACCATTGTTGGCTAATAGTTATAGCCCGCCACGAACAGCATTGGAGCGGACCATTTGTTCCTATTGGCAACAAATTTTGCAATTAGAAAAAATAGGAATTCACGATAAATTTTTCGAGTTGGGCGGAAACTCTTTGCAAGCGGCTGACTTTATCGCTCGTCTACAAGAGCAACTGGGTGAAGTGATCTTTATCACTAGTATCTTTGACCATCCGACTATTTTCGCGTTCGCAAAAATGCTGGAAAAGGATTATGCTTCTGCACTTTCTAAAGGTTTGTTAGCTCCAAAAAGTCAATCCAATAAAAACATTGAAAAAGGGAATGCTGCCGTAATTTCCTCTTCTGAAAAGGTTGATGGTTTGTCCAAGTCGGACTTTCAAAATTTCGAAAATTACATTCCTAAAAAGAATCTAAGGCTTAAAGAAACCCCAAAGAAATTAAAACCAGCTGTATTTATTTTGGCACCACCAAGGTCGGGTACCTCTCTTCTACGTATTATGTTGGCAGGACATCCTAATTTGTTTGCCTCTAATGAGTTACAATTATTACATTTCAATGATCTGGAAGAACGTGCATCTGCTTATCAAGGCAAATTTCAACTCTGGTCAGAAGGTTTGATCCGAATGCTGATGGAGCTCGAAAGCTGTTCGGCTGATGAGGCAAAAACCTTACTCCAGCAATACACCGACAAAGGCTATAGCATAAAAGAAATGTATGCGCTTTTGCAAAAAAGAATTGGAAATGTATTGTTAGTGGATAAGTCTCCTTCATATGCGCTGGATGCTGATGCACTGAAAAAGGCAGAAATTGATTTTGAAAATCCAAT
>CAZDTI010000836.1:0-2154 GCA_964508085.1 uncultured Saprospiraceae bacterium
TAAACTGATCTACTGTAAGCATAGGGTCATTAATATCTACACCAATTACAGTCCCTCCATGGGCTCGAATTGTGCGAGTTGTTTCGGCTCCAATTCCTGAAGAGACACCAGTTATTACTATGGTTTTATTTTGCAATTTCATATCTGTGGTTTTATTTTAAAAAAAATTCAACTTGCTATCTTAAAATGGATAAGGTCTAGCTACATTTTTTGTAGGTCTCCACTGCCATTGTGGATATTCTCCAATTTCTGCTGGACCATTTGTCCGTGAACCATTTTTACTAAAGTTTCATGGTCTAATAATATTTCAACTTTTTTGACTGGAAATATTTTTGTCAAAAAATTGTCCCATCTCAATAATGGAATTCATCCCTTCTTCTACAAATGGGGCAAACAACTGAACAGAATGGCACATATCTTCCAAAATTTTCACCTCCGCATAACCTCCCGATTCTTTAATTTTATTGGCTGCGGTAACACTATCGTCATGTAATACTTCCCAAGTTCCTACGTGAAACAAGGTTGGCGGAAGGTTGCTTAAGTCCCCATAAAATGGAGTTAACTTGGGACTGTGTCTATCCAGTTCACCGCCGTAACATCGCCAAAATAGTTCGACTAGCGGAGGCGGGAGTATTGGATCTTCAACTGTTTTATGGCTTTCTCCCTCACCTGCAATATCAAGTGCAGGAGACATCAAACCTAAACATACCGGCATAGGATGACCAGCATCTCGTAAAGCTACGGCAGTAGCCAAAGCCAAATTGCCCCCTGCGGAATCACCGCACAATGCAATTTCATTGGCGTTAAAGTTTTGAGCTAGAGCCCAGTCATAAGCGGCTAAGGCATCTTCGTGTGCTGCTGGATTAGCATGTTCAGGAGCCAAGCGGTAATCGACATGGAGCACTTTTCTTTTTGAAGTTTTACATAGTCCTGCAGCAATTGGTCGATGGGTATCCAAATTCCCAAAGACAAATCCACCTCCATGATAGTAGATGATTAATCCTTGTTTGACTTCGCCCTTAGGTATCAGCATTTCTGCTTTAAAATTCCCGATGGAATGTGTTTCAATAGTCACGCCTTCAGGTGCTGGAGCATTTCCAAATGCGGCGTTGAACCAAGCCCGAATTTCTATGGGATTCGCGGTTTGAGGAGCTGGATTTTTTGCTGCTTCACCCAGAACGTGTATTAATTGAGATTTTGACATAGAATATATTGTATTGGGGACAAAAAAATAGCCATTAGAACATAATCTTATGTGCTATGAAATTCACCAATTGACTTTTAAAAAATGGAAATGATTTTAAAGAATCAGATTTCAAAGAAATGAAATCCAATCCTTTAAAATGTTAGAAAAAACCTATTAATTCTGCCAGCGCAGCCCCTAAACCCTAAGCTTGTCCCAACCTTGTGGAGGGAGGGGAAGTCTGCCCGCTCGGCGGCTAAAACCACTAGACTTGTCTAGAGACTAAGTTCTTGTTATAAAAAAATAGCACCCTAAAATGGATAAGGTGTGGCCACCTTCTTAGTAGACACCCATTGCCATTGTGTGTATTCATCAAGGTCCGCCGGGCCATTTGTTCGTGAACCATTTCCGGAGTTTTTGAATCCTCCGAATGGTGCATTTGCACCACCATTTATGGTCTGATCATTTATATGAAGCATACCGACTTGTAATTGATTTCCAATGGAATTTGCTCTGTCCAGATCATTGCAAAGGACACCGCCAGCCAGACCAAATTCTGAGGCATTAGCCATGTCAATCGCTTCTTGATCCGAATCTACGGGTATGATACAGACGACTGGTGCAAAAATTTCTTCACTGAAAGCGCGCATACCTGGCTTTACACCGTGCAGCACAGTGGCTGGAATATACTTCCCATCTCTTTTTCCTCCAGCTAATAATTTTGCGCCTTTGTTGACGGCATCATCGATGATGCTTTCGGCTTTGATCGCCTGTGCCTCGTTGATGAGTGGTCCTATCGGCAGTCCGTTAGCAGGATCTCCATAGGGAAGATTTTGTGCTTTAGTGACCAATCTATTAGTCAGTTCTGATTCTATCTTTTTGTTCGCCATGACTAGATCTGTTGCCATACATACTTGGCCTTGATGCAACCAAGAGCCCCAGGCACAGTTAGAAGCTGCAACATCTAAATC
>CAZDTI010000837.1:0-2141 GCA_964508085.1 uncultured Saprospiraceae bacterium
TGTTGATTGGAAAAACAATGCTATTTGGGTAGGAACAGGAGAAAACAATTCTAGTCGTTCTTCTTATTCCGGAATAGGGATATACAAAAGTACAGACGAAGGAAAAACATGGATCCATAGTGGTTTGCCGGAAAGCCATCACATTGGCAGAATTGTACTTCATCCTACTGATTCAAATATTGCCTGGGTTGCTGTTCTGGGACACCTTTATTCTCCGAATAGAGAACGTGGCGTTTATAAAACAACAGATGGTGGGAAGACCTGGGATCAAAGATTATTCGTCAATGAAAATGCGGGAGCTATAGATTTATTAATCGATCCAAATAATCCGGAAATCTTATATGCTGCTACTTGGGAAAGAGAACGTAGATCCTGGAATTTCACAGAAGCTGGTGTCGGTTCCAACATTTATAAAAGTACAGATGGCGGAAACAAGTGGCAGGCCTCCAGCGATGGTTTTCCGATTGGTGAAGGCACGGGAAGAATTGGCCTTGACATTCATTCCAAAAATGGGGTTACCACTTTATATGCCATTGTTGACAATCAAAACCGGAGACCTAAGGAAAAAGACAAGGACAAAAATAATAAACTGGTCAAAGATGATCTTAGAGAAATATCGAAAGAGAATTTTCTGAAATTGAAAAAAGAACGACTAGCCGATTTTTTGAAGGACAACCGATTTCCAAAAAAATATGACGCGGACAAAGTACTTGACTTGGTAAAAACAGATGAGATCAAACCAGTTGCTTTGGTTGAATATCTAGAGACTGCAAATTCCTTGTTATTTGATACCCCTGTGGTTGGAGCTGAAGTTTACCGCTCTGATGATAATGGAGAAAAATGGTATAAAACTCATGAAGGGTTTCTAGATAATATCTATTTCTCCTATGGTTATTATTTTGGACAGATCAGACTCAACCCAATGGATGTAGATCACATTTATATTTTTGGGGTTCCTATTTTGAGATCTGTTGATGGTGGTAAAACCTTTCAGTCTATGAATGCACGCAATGTCCATGTAGATCATCATGCGTTATGGGTTAGTCCAAATAGAAAAGGTCACTTGATTAATGGAAATGATGGAGGTATAAACATCAGCTATGACGATGGAAAGAGTTGGATAAAATGCAATAGCCCCGCAGTGGGTCAATTCTACTCTGTTAATGTGGATATGGAAAAACCTTACAACATTTATGGCGGACTACAAGATAATGGTGTTTGGGTTGGAACCTCTTCCTACAAAGCCAGTAATTATTGGCATAACTCAGGTCAGTACCCATACAAGTCCATTATGGGAGGTGATGGCATGCATGTAGAAATAGATCCAAGAGATAAAAACACAGTGTACACGGGTTTTCAATTTGGAAACTATTACCGCTTAAACTTAGAAAACAAACAAAACAAATACATTACGCCAAAACATGAGTTGGGCCAAAGACCTTATCGATGGAATTGGCAATCTCCTATTCATTTATCAAAACACCAAGCAGATATTTTATACATCGGAGGCAACAAGGTTTTCCGGTCTTTTGATCGAGGAGACAATTTCACTCCTATCTCGGAAGATCTAACAAATGGCGGACGAAAGGGAGATGTTGCTTTTGGAACTTTAACCAGTATTCATGAATCTCCTATGCAATTCGGTTTGATATATGCAGGTTCAGATGATGGTCTTGTCCACGTAACAAAGGACGGAGGCATGAGTTGGACGAAAATAAACAACAACATTCCTGCAGATATGTGGGTCAGTAGAATCAAAGCTTCTAGCCATGTAAAAGAACGAGTTTACCTTTCCTTGAATGGATATCGATGGGACGACTTTAATGCTTACATTTATCGCTCAGATGACTATGGCCAGACCTGGGAAAAGATTGGTACAGATTTACCTAACGAACCAGTCAACGTCATCAAGGAAGACCCTGTTAACCCTGATTTGTTATATGCTGGAACCGACCATGGTTTGTATATTTCCTTGGATCGTGGCAGTAGTTTCCAAACGATGAGCAAAAATTTACCAAAAGTAGCCGTCCATGATTTAGTGATTCACCCAAGAGACAAGGATGTTATTTTAGGAACGCATGGCCGCTCTTTTTATGTAGCAAATGTGGAGCATTTACAACAGTTAAATAATGATATCTTAA
>CAZDTI010000838.1:0-2135 GCA_964508085.1 uncultured Saprospiraceae bacterium
TACTATCCATACAAAATCTCAGCGCGATAGCATCTAAACCAACACTGTATTTGTCCGCAAGAGTTTGTAAGGTTTTATAAGCACTTGCATAATGAGGATATTTTTTATTTGGAAAAACACGCCCATTCGCAAGGGCTTCCTTGATAATCAATCTTTTGTTATGCTTTAAGAATTCCTTTGACATAGTCGCCAAACTTTGGTCAAATAAATTATAAGTGACTTGAAAGGCATCAAACAATGCAACACCCTCAACTTCAACATCCAGCGCCTCCTTTAACACCTCCACCTGATTGGCTCCTGTCGTAGAGAGTCCCATATGCAAGCCGTACTCCTCTTTTAATACAGCCAAACGGTTTAGAATTCTTTCATTGCGCAAAACACCTGTTTCAAAAGTCGCGGAATGAATTTGATAGGTCGTCAGCAATGGATGAAGCGTTTTTGATTGCTGCCACTGTTCGTTGAGTTTCGCTAAGGAATGTTCTTTTATTTCATGCACCTCGGCCTTGGGGTCGAAATTTGCAACATAGGTATAACCCCATTTTGTGGCGATTTCAATGCTAGCATCTTCTTTCCCAGCAACCCAGTCCATTAACAGTTTCTCTGCCATACCATAACCTGGTGCTGTATCGAAATATCTGATTCCCTGGCGATATGCATCTTCGAGAGCTGCTAGACCTTTTTTCCTGAAAATCTCTACCGAAAATTCAGCAGGGATTTCTTGGCGTATATTGATGTATTGTGGGCGACCTATTGCGGCGGTCCCTAATCCGAGTAGTAAACTTTTCACTTTCATCATATTAATTTTGTTTTTAGACAAACCTGTCGCGACATCTGGCGGCTGTCCAAGGAAAAGAATTTCAATTTACGGAAGTCATACAATTTCTATATATTTGTAATACATCAGCAATTATAAATAAAAACTCAGCTATGAAAATTAAAACTGTACTTCTTTTTCTTGTTATTTCTCTATTCAGTCTGTTTATTAACGAAAGTAAAGCCGAAACAAAAAGCCTTATTGTATTTGAAACTTATGACGATTATATGGCCAAAAAAGGAACGGTTTATAAGGGCGAATATAAAGCGAATACCTTTATTAAAGCACCAGGGAAGAAAAAACTATTTATTACATTTAAAAACAAGAATAAAAAGGCAGAAAATCGAAAGGTAAAAATTGCACTTAAAGAAACTTGGGGCTTCTCTCTTAATGGTTTGTTATTTAGAGTTGATAAAAAAACATCTTGCCCTCATTATGTCCGCTCTCAGGGCAAAATTTACTACTATGAAAATGGTTATGCGGTGCTTAATAAACTCAAAAAAAAGGATCCAAGCCTGGAGGTTAATATTGAACACTATATGGATTCTGATTTTCATACAGATGCAGCAACTGGTCAGAGTTTTAGTTTTAAGACATGGGGAGTTGTCGCTTATTTTTCTGAAACACTGAATTCAGAATTTTTCGAATTTAAGAGCAGAACCCTTTCTAAGTTTGTAAAACGGAATTCAAAATATCAAGAAGTTTATGACTGTATGTTCTCAAATAAAAGAAGAATGAAGCGCTGGAAAAAAAGGAGAATTTGTATAAACGCTTACAACAATGAATAGCTACTGGACAATGGTGCCAAAGTAAATCGTAAAGTAAACCGAGATGGAACACCTTTAATAGCTGCCGCAAGAAGTGGCCAATACGAAATTTGCAAAATACTCATTCAAAAAGGAGCCAAGGTAAATACGGTAATAGACAGAGATGGAAATGCTATGATCGTGGCAGCAAGAGGCGGACACTCTGATGTCGTAAAATTACTGTTGGAAAACGGAGCCGACATTAACAAAGCCGTAGATGGAGATGGTACTCCGCTGATCATGGCTATAAAAGGCAATCGACCTGAAGTTGTTAAAGTATTGTTGGAAAACGGAGCAAAAGTAAATCAAGAGATAGACGGCGATGGAAATCCTTTAATTATGGCTGCAGCTAACAACCGTCTTGCCATTGCAAAAGTATTAATCCAACAAGGCGCCGACATAAACGCTGTCGTAATCGGTGATGAGACACCACTTATCAACGCCGCTCGTTTTGGGCATCTGGATATGGTTAAGTACTTGATTGAGCAAGGGGCAGATGTGAACCTCTCGGCACG
>CAZDTI010000839.1:0-2131 GCA_964508085.1 uncultured Saprospiraceae bacterium
AATTTCCAATCTGATGAGCAAACAAAAATCAAGGCCCTTTTCAAAACAAAACGAAACGATAGACTTCCCAATAGAGTCTACTATATTTTTGATGACTTCAGAATGGTAGCAGTTTCAAATGATGCTTTAGAAGCCTGCGATTCTGATGCTTATCTTTCCTTTTTGTATCAGGATACTACAAGACACATTCCGCATCGACGAATTGTAACTATTGAGGATTATCCAGTTTTCCCTGAAATAACCATAGCTACAAATGAGGTCGATACTTTATCAGAAAAAATAACAACTTCCAATCCAATTCTAATTGGTAATGACATTGTTAGAACCGAAGAAGAATTTGTCATAGAAGACATCACCTTCGAAACAAACAGCGCAGTTTTAAAAGCAGAAGCCTATCCTTCCATAGACCAAATCATCTCCTATCTAAGCACCCAAAGCGATTGCAGTATTGTCATTACGGGTCATACAGATAATGTTGGAACCACTGCCTTCAATCTAGAACTTTCCAAAGCCAGAGCCCAAACCATAGCCCAACTTCTAATGAATGCGGGTATAAATGCCTATCGAATTTCTTCCTATGGTAAAGGCGAGTCTGAACCGCTCACAGAAAACAAAACGGAAAATGGACGAGCAAAAAACAGGCGAGTGACTTTTCGTCTTTTACAAGAATAGTTTATCCTCTTTTTTCATAACTCCTTCAGCGTATTTACAAGTTCATTAAATCCTACTTTCACTCCAAGTAAGTGAAGCACGAACGAATCGAGTAACATACTAAATCCCCCCTCTCCCGCCGTTTATCTTTCGGCAAGGTTTTTTACTATCTTTACCTATAACAAAACATTAGTTTTACCTTTTACGTAAAATAGAATACCCCTCTGATTATCAGCTATTTAGCAATGTTCCTTAATCTATATCCAAGTTCGCATGATTAGACCGTTATCTATCTTTATACTTTTAACTTTTTCTTTTATTGGTTCTAGCCAAAATTTAGTACCCAATTCCAGCTTTGAGGCCTTTGATTTTACCTCTCGTTTCCTCAACAAAACGGGTCGAGATTTTGAACGCCAAGCCATCAATTGGACCGTACCAAATCAAGCTTCCACCGACCTCATTAGTCCTCGATTTAAAAGTACCAACCTCACTGTAGTTCCTCCTCATTCCGGAAAACACATGGCAGGGATTGTGACCAATGGTTCTTTTTGGGCGGAGTATGTAGGGGTGAAACTAAGACAGAAATTAGTACCTGGAACGCAGTATTATGTGGAATTCTGGGTATCAATGCCGAAGTATTATTCAAAGAAGAGACCAGTGGCTACCTTTCTTGGGCCTCATTTCGGTGTCCTTTTTTCCAAAAAAATATTTCATAGAAGTAAAGAAATTGTAAAAGGAAAACCACAGGTTAATGCTGGTACAGAAACCTTTGTTGAGCCAGCTAAATGGACAAAGGTCTTCGGAACCTTTACTGCCACGGAAGCTACTCAATATTTGTACCTCGGACAATTTGATAACGGCAGCAGTCCAGAATTAAATATCGGTTATTTTTTCATTGATGATGTTTTTGTTCAGGCTTTTGAGAGTACTGCTGTAAAATATGAGCCTAGTAGATATTACAATATCTCAGGCTCCGTCGCTTCAGTTATCATGGACAATATTTACTTTGAAACGGATAAGTACGATTTGTTACCGGAGTCCAATAGTGAACTTAATAAGCTGGCTGGTATAATGCAAAAGAATCCTTCCTTAACAATAGAAATACAAGGTCATACCGATAGCCAGGGCGATGAAGCACATAACGCAGATTTATCAAAAAACAGAGCTAAGACGGTTCATAATTATTTAATGGGGGCTGGTATTGATGAAAAGCGTTTGAGCAGTAAGGGATATGGAGACTCCAAACCTGTGGCTCATAATAGTGATGAATCAGGACGAAAGAAAAATAGACGCGTGGAGTTTGTTATTAATGGAAACATTACCGCTGACGAATTATCACAGGGACCGGGAGATGTATATCGAATCAATGAATTCATCCGCCCTGACGAATGGCTTTCTAAAACGTATACGCAGCCTTTTGCCTATCGCAGTATTTGTACGGATGAAGCTGTCGCAAAATCAGGTGATGCAAACACATTGA
>CAZDTI010000840.1:0-2115 GCA_964508085.1 uncultured Saprospiraceae bacterium
GCTCCGGCCAAGTACCTACCGCTTAGCTAAAATCCTATTTCATAATCTTATTTAACGCAATCGAGGGCGGCGGTCGACAGTGTTGCGAGATTCCCACACAATTATCAAATATCCAAACCGGATCAGGTAATATTGTCACTGTCACAAACGTCCCGATAGCACCGCAATTTTGACAAATATCCAATGGCACTCCTATCAGCTTTTCTATGATCTGCGCGGTACTCCGGCGCAAAGGTGTTTCTACTTCCAACTCTTCCTGTATAGACTTCAAACGCTTCCGACCCGCTGAAGCCAACAAACCATAGTAGCGTATCTTCTGAAAACTAGGCGGTAAAATATGCTGCAAAAACTTTCTTATAAAGCCAAAAGCGGACAACTCCATTGTCTCTACAACTGGCTTTTGATCCCCATCCTCTTTTCGATAATCTTTATAACTAAATGTAATTATATTGTTTTCTGACTCCAATATGCGGCTATCCGCCATCGCTATTCGATGAACATAACGACCCAAATATTCATAGATCTGACTCACCCCTTTAGCAGGGGCACCATTCCATACTACCCAGTCAATATGCTCAACCTCATTAATTATTTTTCTTAATTCCAGAACCGTATGATCATCCCATTCTTCTCCCCTGCATTTCAACTCACCATTGTCAAACGCTTCTAACAGCATTTTTACATACAAGTCTCTAAAACGCTTTCTTAAAATGGAAGGTGCTATTAAATACAACTTCCGATCTACTTTTCGCCACTTGCCCGTTTGCAAATCGATTCCTCCATTCGGGATGATTGTATGCACATGCGGATGGTACGACAGGTTCTGCCCCCAAGTATGAAGCATACTCAGCATCCCCGGTTTGATGCCCAACTCTTCTTTACACAATTGAGCAAGCGACAGTCATGCCGACCGAAATAAAATATTATAACAGACTTTTTGGTTTTGCCTCGTCAGTTCTCGAAGTTGAGAAGGCAGGGTGAAAACGGTATGAAAATAAGCAACAGGCAAAGTCAACTCCGCCACTTTATCCAGCCACATTTCCTTTTTTATATTCTGACAAAGTGGACAATAACGATTGCCACAAGATTTATAAATAAAATGATAATTGCAGCAAGAGCTACACTTTATCAAAGTCCCTCCAAGAGCTGGCGTCCGACACATTCGAATCGAACGAATAACTTTTATCGCCTGAATATCCGGATGGCATTCCTTTATAAAGGACTCTCCGTATTCCCTAAATATATTTCCGAATTGATATTTTTTAAATGCACACACAGTTCGTTGATGGGATGTTTGATTTGACGAAAATGCGCAGTACACAAATGGATATACCGAGCTGTGGTTTTGAGATGTTTGTGACCCATTTGTTTTTGAAGCGTAAATAAATCCGTCCCCTTTTCCAGATGATGAGTCGCATAACAATGACGCAAAGTATGTGCCGAGACAGAACTCGGTAAATCTCCTTTTCGGATCGCCATATTGATACACTCCTGCGCCGCCCGATTGCTCCAGCGACTCATTCGATATTTTCCATTGAAAAGGTATTCTTTAGGGTGGTAAAATTCAAGATACATTTTCAAAACCCTTACAAAGGACTTAGGTAAAACAACAACCCGATCCTTGTGCCCTTTTCCTTTCCTGACGTGAACTTGTAACCGCTCCACATTAATATTTTCTAACTTTAAATTTAAGGCTTCGCTCAATCGCAAGCCCGTCGCATAAAGCAACAACATAAAAGTTTGATGCTTCAACATCGTCGCACTATCTATCAATTTTTTAATTTGCACTTGTGACAAAACCGTCGGCAAAAACTTTTCTCTTCGGGGACGTGGCGTCTTTTCTACATCCCACTGCCGATTCAAAACCTTGGTATATAACATTCTGATTGCAGAGTAGTCGCCATTCACTGTTTGCCATGCTAATCCTTTTTTAGAACGAGCTACTAAGTACAAGCGATGGGCTTGGGTTTTGTCAAAGTCGGGGTAGTTTCTATTTGCTATACACCACTTGTAAAAATTCGTGGCAGCACTAACATAAGATTTACGGGTGGCCTTGGAGTAGTTGGCCAGAACCATATAGTTTTCTAATTCTTTGATTGTCTTTTGCATGAGATT
>CAZDTI010000841.1:0-2107 GCA_964508085.1 uncultured Saprospiraceae bacterium
GCGGCAAGAGGTACGGTTACTTGCGACAATACAACCATGCACTTACTCAAAGCGAATGACTTTGTAGCGGAAAGCATACGAAAACAAATGGCCGCTCAAAATACGCTTCTAGTCAATATTACCTCCTCAGCAGGTAGTGGGAAAACGACCCTTCTACAAGAAACCGCACGACGGATTGGAGATAAAGTAAAGATGAAGGTTTTAGTTGGTGATTTAGAAACCGAGCGAGATGCAGACCGACTCCGTGAGGTAGGGCTCGATGCATTACAAATTGTTACGGGAGGAATTTGCCACCTCGAAGCTCAAATGATTTGGCAAGGAATGGAGAACCTCGATTTAGAAGGCGTTGAATTATTAATCATCGAAAACGTAGGTAACTTAGTTTGCCCAGCCTCTTTCGACTTAGGAGAAGATTACAGAGTGACGTTATTGGCGACTACTGAAGGAGACGATAAACCTAAAAAATATCCGCGAATGTTTTTGACCAGCGAAATGATGTTGGTTTCAAAAGTAGACCTTCTCCCCTATTTACCTTTTTCTGTAGATGCTGTAGTTGCGGATGCCAGAGATGTCAACCCTGATCTTAAAGTCATTGAACTTTCGACAACTAATGACATCGGTGTTGATGAATGGTGCAACTGGTTATTGGACAAAGTAAAAGAAAAACAAGAAGCGGCGAAGACGACAGTAGCTTCAGAGTAAATGACCTGGCATATTCATATTGAAGGACAGGTACAAGGTGTAGGATTTCGTCCATTTGTTTTTACAACGGCTAAAAAGCATGAGCTTAATGGCTGGGTTAACAATACAACAGATGGCGTTCATATTGAAATCAATGCTAGTGAAAAATTAGCTGCCGATTTTTATAACGAACTCATAAATACAGCTCCAAGCCTATCTCGAATTACACATCATTCCATTTTTAAAACCGATCAAAAGTTCTTTGACAATTTTCACATTATTCATAGTGAGCAAAAGGTAGAAGCCAATTTGTTGCTGACTCCTGATTTTGCTTTATGCGTAGATTGTAGAACAGAATTAAATGAAGTCGCTGATCGAAGAAGTAATTATCCTTTTATAACCTGTACCAATTGTGGCCCTCGATTTTCTATCATTCATTGTTTACCTTATGATCGAGAAAACACGAAAATGGATGCTTTTACAATGTGTCCTGCTTGTGAAGAAGAGTATAATAATCCATTGGATCGACGTTATTATTCACAAACAAATTCCTGCCCAAATTGTAGCATCAAACTTAATTTATATAACAATAGGAAAGAGCCGTTTTTTGAGAACCAAAATGAAATCATCACTAAAGTTGTTCATTTATGGCAATCAGGAAAGATCGTCGCCATTAAGGGAATCGGAGGTTATTTACTGACCTGCGATGCCTCTAATTCTGAAGCGTTTTCAACATTGAGAAAAAGAAAACACCGACCGAATAAACCATTTGCGGTGATGTTTCCAACGGTAGAGCATATTGAACAAACCGCTTATTTAAAAGCAATTGAGAAAAATGAATTAGAAAGTCCCGTTGCCCCAATTGTATTATTACAACTAAGAGAGAAAACCAAAAATGAAATTGCCTTAAAAGAAATTGCACCAGGATTGAATCAAATTGGTGCACTGCTCCCCTATAATCCACTCTTTGAATTGTTATTACAAAAATTCGAAAAACCGATTATAGCAACCAGTGGAAACCTACACAATGCCCCAATTGAATTTCAAGACGAAAGAGCAACAAGCGAGCTATCGAATATTGCAGACTTTATTTTATCAAACAATAGAGCTATAACAGTTCCTCAAGATGATAGTGTTTTAAAAATCACGCATTTTGAAAATCAAAAAATCATTCTCAGAAGATCTAGAGGTTTGGCTCCGACTTATATTAATTCAAAATTGCAATTACCGAAATCTAGTATTTTGGCAACAGGAGCAATGCTTAAAAGCACCTTTAGTTTTTTGAACAAAGGGAATACCTATATCAGTCAATACTTAGGTGATCTGGAAAACTTTGATACTCAAGAAAATTACAAACATACTGTTCAGCATTTTTTACGATTATTCAATGCTAAGCCTGAAATTATACTTTGTGATAAACATCCAG
>CAZDTI010000842.1:0-2101 GCA_964508085.1 uncultured Saprospiraceae bacterium
TTACGCGTTTCCTCCGCCATTCGCTTTTCTTCATTCAGGCGATCTTCTTCCGCTTTTTTACGCGCCTCTGCTTCATTCTTATCACTATCCGCTCTATTCCTTTCAGATAACAACTTTTGAGCTTCTTCTTTGATACTGGCAGCGCCAGGAATATTAGGCACCGGTTTCCTTAAAAACCGTCTTAGTGCAAATTCAGAAGTCTTTGTCTTCAAAAATTCTTTTTTATATTCTAACAATTCTCCTGCATACAGCGCCTCCTCATAATGCGGCTGGTGTTCATAATTATCAACGTATTGATTTACTAGTTCGAGCTTCTTAGCCAATGCAGCAGTGTTTGATTCATCCGCTTCTTCAATTTCCTGCCAAAGTGTTGCTGCCAATAAACGATTGATTTTACTTTTTGCCTCCCCATTAAATTTCCCCTCCGGATATTTCGCTGCAAATGTTTGATAGGCTTTTAGCGTTCCTGTTGAAATGGTATCTTTCCAATCGGCCACTTCATCTTTTCTCAGATGGAAAACAAACTGCCCCCCTTTATGCCCTTGAACTTTAAGTGGTTCCCCGCGTGGTGTTTGTGTGGCATTGGCGGAAACGACTTCCAGTACATTATCGCAAAGTTCAGCTACTCCGATTGGTTTATCGGTATGGGTTAATTGATATAGGATACTTTTTGCAAAAGGACTGTTAGAACCTTGAGTGCCATCGTCAACAATTTCATTTCTTCCGGCAGTCAATCCCCAGCGGGAAGGATCTCTTTCTTTTCGAAGGGAAACATTTCGACCAGTACTTTGCGCAAAAAGCATCCCGGAAAAACAGGAGTCTACCATTAAAAAAGTATGGTGGGATTTAATGGCCGATAGGATATTCCGAATTTCACTATTTGGGACGTATTGATCAACCGATGCTTTTTCCGCATCCACTGGTATCCAATAACCCAGGTTGAATAACTTATCGTATTCCCCATGTCCGGAGAAATAAACGATCAGACTATCCTTGGGGGTTACCCTTTCCGCCATAGAGCGAAAAGCTGCATAGATGTTGCGTTTGGTCGCTTCCAGATCATAATGTTCTATGATATGTTCCGATTCAAATTGGAAACGCTTTTTGAGTAATTGCACCAGATCTTTGGCGTCTTTTACTGCATTATAAAGGCGAGGACAATTGGTATATTGGTCTATCCCGATAACCAGAAGGTAATTGTTACCTTCTGCTGCTGCTTCAATTGGTTGTTCTTCTTCAAAACCATGGAGGTCTCTACTTGCCATAATTAGGTAAATGTTTTATTTGGTATATTTGGATGCTTACACTCAGAGCAGCTGGGGTTCAAATCTCTTTGAGTATATTCTATTCTTGTCTGACCTTCACGAGACTAAACACCTCAAAATAGGATAATTCTCTATACTATCATAATATGAATAGAATTAATGTGTTGACGATTACAAGTTGAATTTTCAAAATCGTGCAGAAAAAGTATATATCACCCACTTATCTTCTGTCTCGTCGAGCGTAGCACACATTATTGTCTTGCCATCAGTTCGAACATTTACCAAGCTGTAATGATTATTTTCCATAACTCTTGTTTTCCAGACTCGTTGTTTACATTTTAACCTACCGGTATCCAATAGGTGATTAAATAGAATAATTGAAAAGAGGCAAAATATTTTTGACTCTTTGACAAAATCCATAGATAAGGAGTTTTTTTTCTATAAGGTACGAGGATCATTGAGCCAGCGGGAGGGATTGCAGAAGAGCAAGGATCGGTGAGCCAATATGTGCAAGATTATGTACAAAATGTGCATTGATAGCTCACCGATCCCTCCTGCGTCGGGCTCAATGATCTCGCCAAAGTGGTACAGCCGGAGGAAGGATACACTTGTCTAAGAACCATCTTTTTTATTCAATTTATTATCTTTTTAGAATAATACTCAATGTGAATTAAATACTTAATATGAATAAGGGGTTGAAATGTTATAGATTCAATTAAGGGTGTTTAGAAAAAATTAATTCGTTTTTTTGACTAAGAATACAAAGGTTAAGGATTAAAAGGATTTAGGATTAATCCCTCAAGGGTAAATTAATTAAAGTGTTTTTCGCGTCTAAG
>CAZDTI010000843.1:0-2100 GCA_964508085.1 uncultured Saprospiraceae bacterium
GAGGAGGAATTGTTTTTTGGACTGTTGATTGGTGGTTGCCCATTGTAGTTTGATATCAACACTAGGCCCTTCTTCAAAAACCAAGAATTCATTTTTTCTAGCAATAAATTCACCATAACCTCCTGGAAAGTATTCGTCTCCTGTTAACAGTGTCATAACTTCAGCAGCAGCCCTTGAATAGGTAGAATGTCCTGAAACATAACCAGCAAAAGGTGGCGTGACAAAATTCGGACGCTGATACGGCCACCAGTTTTCTGCTAAAATCCACCCAACACCCGCATTATCCGTCGCAGGGTTATTGATATAAGATGGTCCTTTCCAAGTATACAATTTTATCTTTCCGATGTGTTTTCCGCCTCTACCTTCTAATGGATCTCCTGCTTTGACTGTTTCTATAAACCCTTCCCGCAAAGGAATACCAGCTATATTATAGTTGCTTTGTGTAGCATCTGTGCTTTGTCCTAATTGGGCCATATATCGTATTGCAGAAATAGGCCTAATATAGTCATACCAGCCTTTAATGCTCCATGCAGAAATCGCCGCATCGTGCATAGCACCTCCCATTAAGAAATAAGATTTTACATCCCATTCAAGTGTATTTAAAATTTCACCTTCACCATTGAGCCTTTTTTGAAGTAATTCATTATCATTTACATAATTTAATATGGTGAACCAATGTCCTGGAGGCGTTTCAGAATCAGGCCCATCTGCCCAAAATTCTGCCAATACTCTGGTATAATCACCTCTTGGTACTAATTGCGGTTCATATGGATTGTTGGTACTTGGGTTTATATTTCTACCTTCCGCTATATCACCTCCTTCTAGTAAAGAGTAAAAATTAGGATATTGCTCTACTGCAGTTGGAAGATTAGAGAGTTCTATATTTCCAATAGCGTTAGGAGAAATATCCCAAATTATGTTATCTGCAGGATCTAAATGAGATCCCCAAAGAGAAACTAGCGAGAATCCCCATTTATAGGCGTCACTTGATTGTGTATTGTTGTTTAAATCTAAGTAAGGAGGTTCACTAGGATTGTGGTAAACCACATAGTCATTACTGTTTCTACTAAATGTATTTCTAACATCATTTTCTAGAGAAAAAGGTTTTACCGAACCCCATTCTGGACTTAGAAAATCAGGCTTATTGGTTTGGATTAAATTACCACTCTGATCAACAAATTCATTTAAACTTAATGGTTGCCACCTGTTAGGATCTGTTAAATTAGGATTACCTGAACTGAATGGAAATAAAGAATTATTTATGGGCTCGTAAAATGCATTTTCATAACTTTCCGCTTCACGTGCTCCATCTGTCATTCCGTAGTCTATGATCGTTTTTCCTATAAAATTACCCAAGGCAGCGGCATCACCATTAGAGAAATCTATCGTTTCTAGAGATGTGTCATAATTAAATTCGTTCATTAAAAGATCAAAAAGAGCTTGTGTTTCTATAGCGCTAGGTGAATTTTTAAATCGATGAGACAATAACCGATAAGCGGCATAACTCATAGCTTTAAGCTTGGCATCTTCTAAAGGTTCATTGGCAGAAAAACCCGAAAAGCTACTATTAATATTATGTACTTCTTTACCAATTAAATAAGTTGTTGCCTTTTCATCAAAAATTGCCCAAGCATCATACAAAGCAATACTGGTATGAAATAAATTTCTTGCATGCACAGTAGGTCTGGCGAAGTCACCGCGAATGGCAGTTAGTAATACTTCATTCCATAGACGCGCAATAGAATGTTCTCCAGAAAGCTGGGAAGCAGAAAGGTTGACGTCTAACGTCACCAATTGGTTAGAGCATACTTGGTTGTTTTCATTTACCGAAACGGTTCCTGATGTACCGATACCCCATTTTACTTTTATTGAGTTTGACCCATTACCTTCTTCAATTTCTCCGCCAGTTACGGTCCAATTAAATGTACTGCCTGTTGCTACTGGTGTATAGGTATACATTTCTGTATTTAAAAAGCCAGAATCACTAGAACCTTGAATACTATTTGAAGTTAAATACTCACACGATCCATTATCAACAATAGCTTGGGGATCATAATTACAAGAGTTAGGATCTGTACAGCCTTCTTTTTTTATGACCTC
>CAZDTI010000844.1:0-2099 GCA_964508085.1 uncultured Saprospiraceae bacterium
AGTGTTGTGAGAGGGCTGGGGTGGCTAAATTAGTCACCTCTCCCTACTCGATTAGCGGTTCGGGTTATTTTCAATATATTTTTTCAATTCAATTATTCTAACTCCATTTTGATTCAACTTTTCAAACAATTCTTTCTTTTCTTTTTCTTCAGAAATATCTATCAATATACTATTCTCAGGTAATTCTGGATATCTAACAGATAGTTTCTCCATTTTTGATTTTAATTCTTCATACCTTTTATCATCCATTCTAATAAATCCACTTTGTGTTCTATTAGGGCTTACCCAAATCCAACCGTCTTTGAGTTTACTCGTATACTCTAGATATCCATGTGCATAATTACTTGGTTCATTAAATTTAATACTTGCAATAATCGATATCTTATTTATTATAGTTTCTATATCTTCATTTGTATCTATAAAATAACCTTTTGCAACAATTTCTAGTTGAGCTAGATACTCCTTGAATGAATTTGCTATTTCTTTTTCATAGTCTGATTCTGTATCAATATAAGTAACCTGGGGTTCAAGTTTATTTATTCTATAATCTAAACATATATTCCAATGGCCATCACCATCGAATGGAAATAGTCCTTCAATTTCAAAGCTTAATCCTTCATATTGCTTTAACCATTCATAATTTAGAATAGATGGATAATTGGGACCTATTCCATAAATTTGGCTATGCGGTGTATCTTTTAATGTGTATCTTATGTAACCTCCATTTTGAATTTTCAATAACTCAACAGTATCCGCCCACTAGTCCCCATCTTGCCTAGTCTCCCGTCCCATTCTACCTTTGCCCAAAACAAAGAGTATGAAAAAATCAGAAAGAATCGACCACATTAACTACTGGCGTCAGAGTGGTCAAACCAAAAAAGCGTACTGCGAATTAGCTGGAATAAAATATGCAACTTTTATCTCCTGGTTCAAAAAACAAGATGTAGACAAAGTTGGTCATTTTGTAAAAATAGCAAAAACAGAACAAAGGAGTGAATTAGAAATCGTGTTACCAAATGGAGTTCGGTTGTTCAGTACAGCACCAATAACAATAGATTTACTTAAAAATCTTCAAAGTGTTTGAACGAACGGGTGTTTACTATTTGTATGACCAGCCGACTGACATGCGTAAAAGTTTTCATACCCTTGGAGCCATCGTTGTTTCCAATATGGGTTTGACTTTGCAGAGCGGAGCAGGTTTTGTTTTTATCAATAGGCGAAAGACACATTTAAAGATGCTGATGTGGGAAGGAGATGGTTTCAGTTTGTATTTTAAAAGGTTGGAACAAGGTACTTTTGAACACCTGGTAGGTTTGGACAACTATAGTTTGAGTTATGAAAAGTTGGTTCTAATTTTACACGGAATAAAGACGAAAAAAATAAAAAGAAGAAAGCGTTTTTCATTAGGAAAGTCGAATTAAGAATCATACTTTTATGTTGTGTCAAAAAAGGAATTACAAAGAGAAAACACTACACTTCGCAATGAAAACCTCATACTCAAAGAGGAAGTTGCACAGCTCAAAAAAATGATTTTTGGAGCGAAACGCGAACGCTTTGAAGGTGCTCAGAATCCAGATCAAGGAAAACTTTTTGAACAAGAGGAAGTTCAAAGCTCCCCCTCCATACAAGTACAAAAAGTGGTGAGTCGGAAGAAGGGAAAGGCTTCTCGAAAAGGAATAGCAAGGAATCGTTTTCCTCAGTCCTTGAAAAGAGAAACAACAACACTTTTACCACTTGACATTACAGAGGAAGATGCGACAACAATAGGACAGGATGTAACGGAGTTGTTAGCTTACCGTCCAGCGAGTTTATATGTCAAAGAAATTATTCGCCCTCGTGTAGTTAATAAAAGGGATGAAGATGGCGGTGTTTTTCAAGCCCCAATTCCTCCTCGAATCGTTCCAAAAGGAATGGTAGACGAATCTCTGATTGCTCAGATCATAAACGAAAAGATACAATTCCACACGCCTATTTATCGCTTTGCAAAAAAGCTAAAACAAGCGGGAGTAGATTTCATAAGAGAAAACAATCTTCATAATTGGTTCCATGCTGGAGCTGAATCATTGAGTCCTCTTTACGATTTGTTGGTCAAAGATATT
>CAZDTI010000845.1:0-2093 GCA_964508085.1 uncultured Saprospiraceae bacterium
GCAAAAAAAGTAACAAAAAACCCAAGGCCTATAAACTGGCCTACCCATCCGCAAGCGGGTCGTAAGAGATCTTCCGAATGCTCAAACACTATAGTCCGGCCTCCCGCCCCTTGAAACGCGGCCTTCTAACGCAAAACCAATACGTACACACTCTGCTTTTAGGATAACTCATGGTTAAGAATTACTTATTCTTTTTTAACCTAGACCTGTTTCATTAAAGTTTCCATCTCGTCTAACACAGTCATATCTTCAATAGTAGAAGGCGGACTAAAATCTTTTCCATCAGCAATATATCGCATTACTTTTCTAAGAATCTTTCCAGACCGCGTTTTGGGGAGTCGCTGAGTAATTAGTGCTCTTTTAAAACTGGCTACTGGTCCGATTTTATTTCTAACCATTTGAATAAGTTCAGTTTCTAATGTTAGCTCTTCTATCTGAGCATCCGATTTTAGTACGACAAAACCGATGGGAATTTGTCCTTTCAATTCATCATAAACACCAATGACGGCACATTCTGCTACCGCATTATGGGCGGCCAAAACTTCTTCCATTTCTGCTGTTGATAAGCGATGACCTGCCACGTTGATGACATCATCTATTCTTCCAGTAATAAAAAAGTATCCATCTTCATCAATGTATCCGCCATCTCCTGTAAAATAATATCCTTCGAATTTGGACAAGTAGGATTCTTTAAAGCGAGCCGTATCCTGCCAAAGTGTAGGCAAGCTTCCGGGAGCCATTGGAAGTTTAATCGCGACTACTCCTTCTTCATTTGCGGAAGCTGGCATTCCGTTTTCATTCAAGATCTGAATATCAAAACCAAAAACGGGAAAAGTTACTGAACCTGATTTTATTTTATTTAATCCAAGTCCCGCCATGTTAGCCAACATAGGAGAACTGGTCTCCGTCTGCCACCAATGGTCTATCACTGGCACTTTCAATAAATCAGTCAACCACTCGTAGGTAGCCACATCCGTTCGCTCACCGGCGAGGAATAAATATTTTAAACTGGAGGTATCGTATTTTTGAAAGAACGTACTATTGGAATCCTCTTTCCTTATCGCACGAAATACGGTAGGGGCCGTAAATAAAACCTTTACTTTATACTCCTCAATAATTCTCCAAAAGGTACCCGCATCTGGTGTCTTAATAGGTTTGCCTTCAAAAATAATAGAAGTGCAACCCTGGATCAATGGTCCATATACGCAATAGGAATGTCCTACGACCCAACCAATGTCAGAAGCTGCCCAATAGACATCGCCTGGTTGAGTATCATAGACCCATTCCAAGCTGTTTTTTAAGGCTACTGCATGTCCGCCATTTTCCCTGACCACTCCTTTGGGTTTTCCAGTGGTGCCAGAAGTATAGAGAATATATAAGGG
This sequence comes from uncultured Saprospiraceae bacterium, assembly GCA_964508085.1. Lineage (GTDB taxonomy): Bacteria > Bacteroidota > Bacteroidia > Chitinophagales > Saprospiraceae > CALGLS01. Next base: position 1,383 of record CAZDTI010000845.1, read on the forward strand.
ATCCGAACCAGCTACTTCTACATAATCGGCGGGAGATGCTGTTACAACTAGCTCTGCCCAATCATGATCCCTTCCTTCTGTGAGTTCCGCTTTTACAAATGCTCTTTGATAGACGATACAAGTGTCCACCTTGTGTTTTGCTTCTGCTAATGCTTCATTGACAATCGGCATATAGGGAATGATTCGATTGATTTCTTTTCCTCCTGAAGCGGTCAATAAGACCTTTGGTTTTGCATCATCTATGCGAATGGCTAATTCACGAGCAGCGAAACCTCCAAAGACAACGGAATGAATCGCTCCTAATCGGGCACAGGCAAGCATTGCAATAACGGACTCGGGAATCATAGGCATGTATATAATCACTCGGTCTCCTTTTTCTACGCCCTTGGATTTTAAAACACCTGCAAATTTTGCAACGGCTTCCAATAATGCCTTGTAGGTATAGCTGGCTTTTTGATTGGTAACTGGAGAATCATAAATCAGAGCCAGCTGTTCGCCGCGACCATTATTGACATGGTAATCCAAAGCAAGGTAAGCCGTATTTAGTTTTCCATCTTTATACCATCTGTATAAATCATGTTCATCTTTAGAAAGAATTGATGACGGAAATTTAAACCAGTCGATGGCTTTTGCTTTGTTTTGCCAAAAGTCTTCTTTTTGGGAAAGGCTTTTTTCAAAAGAATCTTGGTAGGACATTTTGTTCTGTTTATT
>CAZDTI010000846.1:0-2091 GCA_964508085.1 uncultured Saprospiraceae bacterium
TGAGTTGTTCCTGTTTTTCCTGCGATATCATTTTCTAATCCATAATGAAATTTCAATCTACGAGCCGTTCCACTATCCACTACAGCTTCCATCATTTTGGTCATGACATCCGCATGATTGATGTTCAATATTCTTTTGGCTTCCTCTCTTTCTGCTTCAAAGTCGATGAGCATTTCTCCATCAGCGTCTTCGATTTTCATCAAATAAGCTGGCTTGTTATAGACACCTCGATTCGCAAAAGTGCTGTAGACTTTTACCATATCAAATAACGAAGCATCGACAGCTCCCAGAGCAATCGCAGGAGCTTTGGGTATATTGCTCGTGATGCCCATTTCGGTCGCTAATTGCCGGACAGAATCAATTCCAGTATTCAATATTAAACTAACCGCGATAGAATTCACAGACTTACTCAATCCTCCCGTCATAGAATAAGCACCTCCATATTTTCCATCAGAATTATGCGGTTGCCAATCTTCGTAATCCGTATAAGTCACCAACCGATTGTCAAAATATTCACAAGGATAAATTCCCGATTGCAATGCTTTCGCATAAACTAAAGGCTTGAAGGTAGAGCCCACTTGTCGAGTTGATTTAACATGATCGTATTTAAAATATTCGTGATTGATTCCTCCAACCCACGCTTTGATATTTCCCGTCGAAGGGTCTGTAGCTAAAAATCCTGCATTGAGCATACAATAATAATAACGAATAGAATCTAAGGGACTCATTTTTTTCTGAGCTTCACCTCCCCAATTAAACACGGTCATTTTTATTGGCGTCTGAAATGATTTTTCGATTTCCTTTTTTGATTTGCCAGCTGCTTTAAGTTTTTTGTATCGAGCAGATTTTTCGACTTCCTTTTGAATCACTTTGTCTTCGCCCCAAGGTTTTTTATTTCTCCAATGTTTATCAAAATCTTTTTGTAATTTTTTTAAATGTTCTGTCACCGCTTCCTCGGCATATTTTTGCATACGGGAGTCAATTGTTGTATAAATCTTCAAACCATCGGTATACAAGTTATAAGGTTCTCCATCAATCTTTGTATAATCTTTTACCATCTCTGCTACTTGCTTTCTTATATGTTCTCGAAAATAAGTAGCCAGACCTTCATTGTTACTCTCTCTTCGATATTCTACTTTCAATGGCGAATCCTTTAATGTTTGATAAGTCTCTTCCGTGATGTACTTGTATTTTTTCATCTGTCCTAATACCACATTCCGTCGCTTCCTAGATCTTTCAGGATTTCGAACCGGATGATAATAGGTATTCGCTTTTAACATTCCGACTAAAACAGCAGCCTCTTCTGTTTTAACGTCTTTCGCACTGGTATTGAAAAACTGACGTGCCGCTACTTCTACTCCGTAAATATTTCCACCAAAAGGAACGGTATTCAAATATAAATTCAACAGTTCATCTTTGGTGTAAACTCGTTCTAAACGACGAGCGATATACATCTCCTTGACCTTATTGATTGGGATGGAAAAAAGTTTATATCTCTTTCGTTGGTAAATATTTTTAGCCAATTGTTGACTCAAAGTACTTCCTCCTCCAGCAGATTCATTGTTCAGTAAAACGGTTTTGATTAACACCCTCATCCAAGCGCGAGTATCGACTCCTTTATGTTCGAAAAAACGAGCATCTTCCGTCGCAATTAAAGCATTGATGATATCGGGAGAGATATCTTCATAAGCAACGTTTGTTCTATTTTCAATAAAATATTTGCCTAGGAGTTTCCCATCAGAGGAATAGACTTCAGAGGCGGTGTGGTTCTGAATGGCTTTTAACTCGGCCGCAGTTGGTAGTTTGCCAAATGCCCCAATTCGAATCAAAAGGAAAAAAGAAAGAATAAATACAATTCCCCCCAGGAAAAGGCCTCCACTAATTTTGGTGGCTAAAGCTATGCGAGGTCTTTCTTCTCGGAATTTTTGCCACTTCTTTTTAAGTTGACTTCCTTTTTCCATGAAGACATTAGTTTGTTGAGTATCGGGCTGGTTTTGGGTTTCCATGTGTTTTGGTTATTTCCTTTTGTTGAAGTCTTATTTTCTCTTACTTCTACTAGCTAACGATGGTCGAAAGGTGCTTATTATGTCA
>CAZDTI010000847.1:0-2087 GCA_964508085.1 uncultured Saprospiraceae bacterium
CAATAAGTTACCTTTTTATTCCTCGACTCCTTTCAGTCGCTCGGAATGACAGGACGGTTAACGTGCACATATTACTTATAGGATGACTCATGTTTCTAGTAATAAAATATTTTTTGTATTAAAAAATGGTATTTGGTGTTCCTTGCAAATCACCTCCAAACAACAAAATGTAAGCATTTATATAAAATTCATTAATAATGTGGTAATGATAGATTTCTTCCCCATTACTATGCGGAGTCACACCAAAGTGTCCTCCCGATTCGTCTAAGTCAGTGGGGTAAGAACCATCCATTTCTTTTCTACCATAAATCAAAAAACCATCAGCCATGATGCCTACTAGTTTTTCATCATCATGAGAAACTGTCGTATTTTCAGCTACGTCTGAAGACTCAATGTGATAATGATATCCAGATGGACCATTGTGACCACCAGCATAGTCAAACCCCAAAGCAGTTGGTTCATCTAAAGGTCGATTTGGTCCTTCTTCATCGTTGAAAATGGGTGCTCCTGTTACCGCAATTCCAATGGCTCCCAAACCAGTCGCTGAACTAGAGGAGGCTATTTGTGGATTAAGGGGAAGAGTAACGGTGAAACTACGCGCATTAATAAATCCAGGAGTTACGTGGTCACCCACTACTTGCTCAATATGTAACGGATGCGAATCTTCCCAATAGGGTGATGTATGATTGGGTAAGCCATTAGATTCTATTGTAACCTCGTTGCCATCGAACGAAAAGGTTACTGCCTCGGGGTTAAATTCATCAAATGCAGATAAAGGTGTACTAATGGTACCCATATCATTTGGGTCTGAATTATCTGCCACATAACCGTTCGGTTGTTCACAGGCAGATTGGCTTTCATTTGGATTTCCTAATCCGTCACCATCCGCATCCTGATACCAAGTTGTTTCGGTACAAGAATCATCGTCTTTACAAGATGCAACTAATAAAAGAGCTCCTAAAAGAAGCAAAATTGAGCATTTTAGATATTTCATTTTTTTAATTTAAATATTTGAGAATATTGTGCAGTCTGCTCTATTTCTTTTCCTATCTGACGCCTCTTAATTTTTGGATTCGGGGGGAACTTCCAGAGGTGAAGCTATCGTCATTAAAAATAGGAGCGTGTTCAATAAAATGTGTCAGCGGGCAGCTTTCCCCTTCAATGCTACTTTTCAACTTCTTATGATGCTCTTATTTATATTAAACATTTTCCCACTATAAATCTAAAGATAGGCTATAGTTGAGTGTAGAAAATGAGTTTTCAGTGAATGGGCTAAAGTTTTCAGCGAATGGGAATTCATAGCCAGCGGACTATTTCATTGACCAAGCCCCAATCGCTAAATCCAACAGGGATTAATATTTATTTTGCTTTCTTTGCAGTATGAATCCATTTAAGAGATACCTATTTCAAGTATTCTTTTGGTTCGGGATTTGGTGTTTGGTTTGGATCTCAAATGGCATGGAAGTGCATTTTATTCGAGCCAACGGTTCATCTTTTATATTACAAGCTCTACTTCTTTTTGGGTTGATATATTATGCCGTCCCCTTGCTTCTATTCCAAAAAAAATATGTTTACTTTTTGCTTTCTACGGTCCCGTTCATTTTTTTATCGGCATGTATATGTACTGGATTGGGTCCGGATCCAATACCACGTGGCCCCATGCCACCAATGGGAAAAGGACCTCCTTTTATGGCATCGCGATTTCTTAGACAACTATTAATAATGTTCATTCCCTGTTTATCAGCGGTGCTCATAGAGACCTTTTCTTTCGCCCAACAAAAGGAGAGGAGTGAGATTTTATCCAAAGTAGAATTAATGCAAAGTGAGTTGAAGTTCTTAAAAATGCAGATCAACCCACATTTTTTGTTTAATGCGCTGAATAATATCTACGCATTGTCAGTTACAAATTCTGAAAAAACACAAGAGGGTATCAGCACTCTTTCTCTGATGCTCCGATATGTATTGTATGATTGTGAGCGACCAGTCGTTCCATTGCAGAAAGAGTTGGAGTATATCACCCATTTCATAGAACTATTCAAATTAAAAAGCAGTAAAGGCTTCAATATTAATTTTATTGAAGAAATAGA
>CAZDTI010000848.1:0-2085 GCA_964508085.1 uncultured Saprospiraceae bacterium
TGTCCCCTCCTCCGGCTGTGCCTATTCCTAACTCAAAACTTGTGGTAGTCCCATAACTCGAAGTCGCGGGTAATACCGTACTTCCTGCCGCTGATATTGTGTAATTACCTGAAAGATTCGAACCGGTTGGGTTTAAATCAAATTCTATATAATCATCACTCCCTTCACTCGGGGTACCATTGTCATTACACTGAATATTAGAAAGGCCTTCGTCATTTATTTGACAAGAGCAAGAAGCTACATTAACAATAGTGGAAGCAGTGCAAGAAGGTATTTCCCCATCAATAAAAGTAAGCGTGATATCGGATCCATTTGCAGGTAAAAAAGGTAGTCCGATATTAGTAAGCCCATTATAATTGAAAGGACCCCAAGTAGAAGTGCCATCTGTCACGGTATAGTCTGGCCCTCCATTCAAGGCATTTACATTTAGACTAAAAGTATCATCGTTGGGATCAGCTGTACCATTATCATTACAAGGAGTTGGATTAGCAGCAACAATATTCATATTACAACCACAATTCCATTCTGTTGAGGGCACAATTATAGGGCTAGAGGGAACAGAAGCGGCAGGCACCCAAATTGCACGCATATCAGTAACACTATTACCTGCACATGGGGTATGAAGCACATGTTCACCATTAACATCAGTTCCACATTCTACTTGGAATACATACCATAAATAGTTTCCTCCACCAGGTGATGAAAAATCATCGATTAATTCTACCCCTGAAGTTTCAAAAACATTTCCTCCGATATGCGTCATTATTAAATCAGGATCTCGCTCCCAATCCATTGGCCCAGGAACAGGGCATATCATATTTTCAGACCCTCCCCCATTTGCATTATTCCCAGGTACGAAATAAAGTGTACAGCTTCCAGCTAGCAAATCTGTCAAATAGGGAGAATCGGTCATATCTATGGAAAAAACCGTAGGTATGCATTCTTGTGCTTTAGTATTTGGGATACTTGAGAATACCAGTATAACCAATAAAAAATATAGCTTTTGAGACATGTCAGTTTCGATTTTGTAAGAAGTAAAAACTTCAACGTAAGATTCCTTATGAAATGGTTCTGTGAGGCAGTATGTAAAGATTCATATTTTTCATGCAAATCGATGCCACTTTTGATTTTCTCCTTACAACATATGATTCTGAAAAGTGAACAAATGTTTTTTTATCATTTTTATGGAAAAATAAAATCAAACAATGTTTTGATTTATCAAGTTTTTTTTTTTTAAAAAAATAAGAATGGTTTATTCTTAACAAATCAATATTTAAATGTAGTCCCCATAAAAAACGAGGGCCAACCTACAAAAGTAGATTGACCCTCTTCTATTTTGACTTCATTATTGAAGGCAAAACAAAAGAATCCATTACACTATTTGCTACAACTGATCCATTCACATCTCCGATCTTCACCCCAACAAAGTCATGTTGTTCATCAGGAGTCAAACCGTTTATGTAGGTTGCCTCAGGGAAAATCGAAGCAAAAGGATTCGTAGGCACAGGGAATGGATAATCTGCTTCCAAAAAACGCCATGATGTATTGTTAGCAAACCCTTCATCAATATGAAGAATCAACTTACCGATAAATTAAGGCTAATCATTTAATAAAAAAATACCGGCCCAAATTAATGAACCGGTATTGGTTTAACTATTAAAATCAAAACCTAATTACTTATATATCATTTTCTTCGTAACGGTACCTGCATTAGTTACCAATTGGTAATACAATAATCCAGGAGATAATCCATCGTTAGATAAAGAAACGTTATTATAACCTTTGGCGTAGTCACCTTCAATTTGCGTTAGTAACTTTCCAGATCCATCATATACATTCAATGTAGCAAAACCAGCTTCTGGTAAATCGAAACCAATTAAAGTCTCTTGCTTGAATGGGTTTGGTGTATTCTGATGTAAGATGAAATCCTTGATCGCCAATTTATCACCTTCCTCAAAGCGCAGAGCAACATCCATCATTTCAAGATTACCGTTGTAAGCTTCTGCTTTAGTAAAGCTAGAGTTAACAGCCAGTAAATCACTCAATTGTCCGTCTGCTTTCGCAATGAAACTGATGGTAAACAAG
>CAZDTI010000849.1:0-2081 GCA_964508085.1 uncultured Saprospiraceae bacterium
TGGCCAATCAAAGGCATAAACACGCAGGCCGTCACCCGCTCCCACATGATTGGCCATTCCCAACCCGCCACTATACCGTACATAATGCGGTCTTCTATCGAATAATCCATCGTTTTTACATTGTTTAACTACCATTTAAATTTTAGACCATCAAGTTATTTCTTCGTAAATAACAACATCGTTCCCAGCACAGCCAGCACCGTCACTTTCCCATATTTAGTCCAGGTCCAAAAACGATCATTGTTCAAATAGGAACTCAGTTTTCCAGATAATATTGCGATTAAGCTGAAGATCACCAAGGCTGTTAGCATAAATATTCCACCTAAGATAACAAGCTGTACACTTACGTTAAATCCTCCTTCTGTGACGAATTGAGGAAGCAAAGCTATAAAGAACAAAGAGACCTTAGGGTTTAGGACATTCATTAAAAACCCCTGTTGATATAGTTTCCAAAAATTGAAAGATTCCTTGGTTGAAGTTTCAAAGTTTACGACTTGCTTTTTCTCCTTCATCGTCATTACTGCCAGATAAAACAGATAAGCTGCTCCCAGATATTTTACGACCTGAAATGCTAGTGCAGAACTTTGCAAAATCAAGGATACTCCTGTGGCCACAGCCAAGGTGTGAATCATAACGCCAGAAGATAATCCGCAAGAGAGTGCTATGCCATTACGTTGCCCCTTGGTGATACTTTCTGTTAGTACAAAGATATTGTCGGGGCCGGGCATGAAAGCTAGAAGAGCTGCTGCGATGAAGAAGGAGAAAGTTAGTTGTGAATCCATTGTAGAACATGAAAGTTAAAAAGAAAATTTCATTCAAAATTAGGATAAAAAGCGACTTTCACCAAAAGCGAGGACAGAATATAATATCAATAGATTATAGCTCTCCCTACTTCCGGCGCAATTTCCCAGCATACTTCATCAATAATTGACGGATTTCGCGAAAAGCCTGCTCTCCCTTTTCATTGTCATAAATGGTTTTATTGATAAAGAAAGCAAGGCCGATATTACCCGCTGTGGTAAACATACAGGAAGTCGTGACTCCGGGATCGGCTCCACTTGCTGAGATATTATCCCCTTCTTTGTTGGATCTCCATAACAATCCTCGAGGGCGTAGGAAGTCTCCTTCAGGAAAATTTTCTTTGGTCAATTGATTACTCATCATCTCTTTGTAATACTCTTGTTTTAACAATTCACTTTCACCGTTCATTCCTTTTATCATTTCTCGAAGATAAATAGCATAATCAGAAATATTGGTTATGAAACCACCGTCTGGATAAGTGATCAAATCATAAGCAGGCACAGCTAAATTGTTGGAAAGGTAATGTGTAACTCTACTACTCGTAGAATCGACAGCAGCCCAAGACCAAGTGGATTTTTTCATCTCAAGCGGCTGAACAACAGACTTTTGTACAAACTGATCAAAAGGTTGATCAGCTACTAGTTCAATGATGTAAGCTAATAACGTTGCGCCGATATTTGAGTATTCATAAACAGTTCCAGGAGCTGTATTCAAAAAGTTGTCTTTGCTATACCAATCTCCTTTTTCACAGTAAGTATTGTATAAAAAAGTTTTCATTGACATAGGTTCGTTCGAGTTGTACAGTTCGTAATATTCGAAATATCCTTCTGGGAGTTCTCCCTTGGTAAAATTCGTTTTTTCATGTAAAAGATAAGATTTTTCGATTACCATTTCATCCTTTCCATCAGTCAAACTTGCAGTATGCGTCGCAAGTTGTCGAATTGTAATTTTATTGTTTGGAAAATATGGATTATTTATTTTAAACGGAAGGTAGTCCGAGATATCATCATCTAAGGCCAACTTATTTTCTTCTACCAACTTCATCAAAGCAAAGGCAATAAACGTTTTACTGATCGAGCCAATGTTTTGAACGGTTTCTGTCGTATAAGGCGTCTTGGCTTCTAAGTTCGAGTAGCCAAAGCCATGCTCATACATGACCTTATGGTTGCTGACAATAGCGACTGCAAATCCTGGTAGATCAGATTTCTTATGTAGTCGTGTGAGTTCAGCGGTGAGGGAATCCTTGTAAAAATCTTGGCTTATTGCTGTTGAGGTGAATA
>CAZDTI010000850.1:0-2078 GCA_964508085.1 uncultured Saprospiraceae bacterium
GTATTCACTCTTATTGATACGTGTACATTCTACTTTTGGGATGACCCATGTTTTTCATTTTTTTTCGTTTACAGCTTCGCTGTAGAAACGAAAAAACTACATCTTCACCACACGCTCTGTAATCACCTGATCGTCATAAACCAAGTGCATCAAATACAATCCGCTATTCAAATGTCCGATCTCCACACGTTGAGCATTCTCGCCCTGCTGGATACCAACCGCTTCTGTCTGTAAGACCTTACCAGTGACATCTAATAATTGTAATTGAGCCTCCCCAGTAACCTGACTGTTGATATTAAGCGTTACAAAATCCTGAGCAGGATTAGGGAATACGGTAAAACCAATACTCTGTGCCACTTCAGTGGATGAAGTCATAAAGCCTTCCGTTAAAGTAATAGTAGCTGTCGCGCCACCATCACTACCAGAGTTTCCATTGTCATCAGCAGCGATTGCACCTACATAGAAGGTGATATCGCCACTTCCTGCTGCCGGAGCCTCCCAAAGTGATGTTGTAAAAACGTTCGACGTCGCTGGCTCAGAATGTTCCATGTACTCCACACCGTTGGAAAAGGTGACTAATTGTTGCCCTCCATTAGGAATCCCTGGAAAACTTCCTCCATTTTCATTATTACCATCTAAAGCGACAGCTTGAAAACCATATTCAGAAGGCGTGCCTGTTCCCGCAGCAATTGTGATTTCTAAAGTATAAGATGCACCAGGCTCGTATCCAGAAATGGCGTCACCGCCACTCATAACTTTAACGGATACGGAAGGATCAAAAGCGCCACTAGCATGACAACCGGCGGTATTACAGGAGCCGGTACTAAGTGGACTTCCTGTTCTGTCCTGTCCTTGAACCTCTGCTGGGCCTGCGGCATTGTTCATCAAAAAGAAGCCGAATATCAACAGAGATAAGGCGGTAATTGTAGATTTTATTTTCATAAGTTAAAGGATTTAGGTGTTAAGAAGTTAGTTGTAAAGCTATTATATAATTTTAACATGTAAAGGTATAATATTTAAGGTCTGAACAAAGATTGTTCGTGGATTTGGGGATGTTTAATAGCCTGGATGTAAGTATCAAGACTAAAATGATTAATTTGTGTTTAGGTTTTTGTTCGGTTTGTTAAACGAAAGAGTGGCGGAGGACTCTAGTAATTCTTGGCCATAATTATTTAGATTAACCTCATCGCAATCGTTAAAAAGAAAAGCTTTTGCTTTTGGTACCCTTTTGGGAAATCGCTACCTTGGAGAGAGCGATTGGAATTTGTAGTGTGTTTGTAAAAATATTGTTGTTGGATTTGTTTTTATCTTAAAAGAATAGTAGATGGAACTATGGTCAAGACTAATTATATTCAAAGTAAAAGTTGAAGGCGCTTATTAGGAATTTATAAAAGAAATGAGATTTAAAGAACCACAAAAGATTGAAGAGAAATGATGTTGCGAATTAGTAAAATTCTATTCGGTGTTTATGTCTTTCTATTGATATTGTATCTAGGCATTCACTATTTATTTCTACCTCTTGTTCTATTGACTATATTTGTTTCCAGTATTTTTTTGATAATTGCAGTAATACAACTTCTAATATCAATGAAAAAAAGAAAAGCTATTAGACAAAGATGGTTAACGGTGGTTCTATTGTTAATACCTTTGCTAGGGATATTTTTTTATGACAACGTTGAATGGATTGAAGAAAATGAAATATTGTCAGCTTACACGGATGGTCCTATTAGTGGCGCTGATATAACATTTTACGAAAATAATAAAATGAAATATTGTAGTATGAGTTTATTGGGAGAGAAATGTTACTTGGGGAAGTATGAGTTGAATGAAGATACTTTTCTTGTGACTTATTCAAATGGATTACCGAATATAAAATCGACGAAGATGGTTAAGATGAGTGATAAATTTGTTTTTCTAGATGAAGAAAATGAAGCAGTGTATGAATTTTATCTTGACGATTTTTGACTTTTTTCGTAGGAAAAAGACAGGATCAGAACAAACAGGAGTCATGCGAATTGGGGTGAAATCCCAGAGGGATGACATTTTTGTAACTAAGAATAATCCGAAAATGATTGAGC
>CAZDTI010000851.1:0-2077 GCA_964508085.1 uncultured Saprospiraceae bacterium
CATGATTAAGAGAGAGATACCATTTCCAATTCCTTTGTCTGTAATACGCTCACCTAACCACATTGCGAAAACTGTTCCTGTGGAAAGGATAATAATATTAGAGAACCAGAAAATTGCTGGTGGAACACTAGGATCTACTGCTCCTTGAGAATTGACCCAAGTTAAATAACCACCACCTTGAACCAAGGTTATAGCCACGGTCAATAAACGAGTAATCTGGGTAATTTTCTTACGTCCAGATTCTCCCTCTCGTTGTTGCAATCGTTGAAAATAAGGAACTGCAAAGCCCATCAATTGAATGATGATCGATGCGGTGATATAAGGCATAATTCCCAAAGCAAATACTGCTGCATTTGAGAATGCTCCTCCGGTGAAAGCGTTGATTAGACCAAAAAGGTCATTACCTCCAGTATTAGCCGCAGCTTGGAGTTTAGCAGGAACAACACCAGGTAAAATAACGAAAGAACCAAATCGATAAACCATAGTCAATGCTAAGGTGTAAAGAATTCGGTTTCTTAATTCTTCAATTTTCCAGATGTTCTTTAAGGTCGTAATTAACTTTTTCATCGTACTGTTTTAAACAAGGTTTAAGGTGCCTCCTTGAGCTTCAATCGCAGTTTTTGCAGCAGTTGAACAAGCGTGAGCTGTTACGTTCAACTTACATGTTAATTCTCCAGTGCCAAGAATTTTCACCTTGTCGGTTTTCTTAACAATGCCACTAGAAATTAGGGCTTCCAAATCAAGTGTATCTAATTTGAATTTTTCAGAGATTTCTTGAAGTCTTTTTAAATTAAGTGGTACATAAACCACTCGATTGACATTCTTAAATCCTCTTTTAGGAATACGCTGTGAGAGTGGCATTTGACCACCTTCAAAGTTACGTTTTCGGCTATAACCTGCACGTGATTTTTGGCCTTTATGACCTTTTGTACTGGTACCACCTCTTCCGGAACCTTGTCCTCTTGCAATTCTTTTCCCTTTTTTGACTGAACCTTTTGCAGGTTTCAAGCTATGTAATTCCATTTTTTATAATTCCTTTAAGTTGGAGTTTTGGAATAAGATTCTTGTACGAATATTATACTATAATTGTTCCACTTTAACGAGATGATCTACTTTTTTGATCATTCCCATAATCTGTGGGCTTACTTCTTTTACTATACTGTGATTGATTCTTTTTAATCCCAACGCCTTCATTGTATCTTTCTGGCGACGTGATCGATCAATTGTACTTTTTACCTGAGTGATTTTTACTTGACTCATAATGATTATCCGTTAAAAAGTTTATCCATTGAAATTCGACGTTGTTTAGCTACCATCATTGGGCTTCTTAATTTAGCAAGTGCATCGATTGTTGCTTTTACAACGTTATGAGGATTTGAAGAACCTTGTGATTTTGCCAATACATTTTGTACTCCAGCAATTTCTAACACCGCTCTCATTGCACCTCCTGCAATTACACCTGTACCTTCAGATGCAGGTTTGATGAAAACTTTACCCGCACCATATTTTCCTTTTTGTGCATGTGGGATAGTTCCTTTGTGAAGTGGAACTTTGATTAAGTTCTTCTTCGCATCATCCACTGCTTTTGCAATAGATTCAGATACATCACGAGCCTTACCGAGTCCATGTCCAACTCGACCTTTACCATCACCAACCACTACAATGGCTGCGAAGCTAAAAGTTCGTCCCCCTTTAGTAACTTTCGCGACCCTGTTTAGGTTCACTAATTTTTCTTTTAAATCTGTTTCTGCAGGTTTGATCCTGTCTGGAGTTTTTCTTGCCATTATATTATATTTTAGAAAGCCAAGCCGCCCTCCCGAGCGCCATCTGCTAGTGCTTTTACTCTACCGTGATATAAATATCCGCCTCGATCAAAAACAACGTTGCTTATTGAAGAAGCTTTTGCCTGTTCTGCAATCAATTTTCCAACTGCCTTTGCTTGTTCAGTTTTATTACCATCAGTAACATTACTTGAAGATGCAGAAGCAATAGTATGACCTTTAAGATCATCGATCAACTGGCAATAGATTTCTTTGTTACTTCTATAAACCGCTAATCGGGGACGAGCACTGGTCCC
>CAZDTI010000852.1:0-2073 GCA_964508085.1 uncultured Saprospiraceae bacterium
CCAATTCCGATTCTTGATTTTCCTGATAAAGATGTTCAAATAAATGAATCTCATTGTTGAAATGGTTAAAGACAATGATGTTTTGGAAAACCTGATAACGGATATCTGGAATGTCTTTTTTCTCAAGGCGAGGGGCTTTGAAACTTAGATCCTCGAAGTAGGGAACAGCATCGTAGGTCGTATAACCAAACAAACCGTTAGTAATAAATTTCTGTTGACTGTCCGGTTCCTCAAAATGTTGGATAAAACTATTCAGCAACATACTTACGCTGTGGTCTCCATCGATCTTTTGCGTTTTGCTATTGCCATCTGGCAATTGTTGTCGCATTAGGTAATTGTTCACCTCAAAGGAGGCGACAGGGTTTAGACAGAGATAACTATAAGCATTTTCACGACTGTGGTAATCAGAGCTCTCCAAGAGCAAAGTGTTTGGAAACTGATCGCGCAGTTTAAGATAAATCCCGACGGGCGTATAGGTGTCTGCGAGGATTTTTCTATGATTCGTTGTTATTTTAAATTTCATTTTATTCTTTTAGTAACCGGAAGTGACGCTACGTTTTACAGTTTTTATGGTATTCTTTCCCGTAAGCGCATAAAAAAAGCCCGCCATGAAGGCGAGCTTAATTTTACAAATATCGTTGTTATATCAAATACGTAAAAATACCCTTCATGGTTTCAAGTTATGAAGCGGCCACCACCAATTGGTATTTAATACGTTTTTAATCATTGTTTTTTAGTTGTTGATTGAGCCCACAAGGTAAGGTGATTTTAGTGGGAAATGCAAGCGGGCTGCGGGTTATTTTTTAAATGAGGTTGAAGTTGTCGGTGTAAAGACGGGAGAATCAATAGGTTAGGAAATAAAAAAAATATTTTGAATAAGGCAGAATTTACGCTAAGTTTTGTCTTTACTGAGCTAAATGACAAAATAGCTTTAATCCTAATTCTCTATCTACGTTATCAGCCCGTTGAAGCCCATTTTCCTTATGGAAGCTAAAAGAATGTTTCGGACTCTTACAAACGATAAACTGAGTCTCTTCTATATAATACACATCATAGACTTGGTCTGGATTTTTAGGCGGACGTTTAATGCCATCTTGGACTTTTCCTTTTTCTGGAGGAAAGGTGACGTAGTATTTGCCCATGCCGGAAACACTGATTCGAAAAGCAATTTGGTTTTTTACTTTTTCAAAGTTTTTACTGGAGAAACAATCGATTGTTTTCATGTTTTGGTTGGTGTTTTTTTGTGTGACGCAATTGGTCAATAAACCACAAAGTAATAAAATCGAAAGGCTGATTTTTACTTTCATATTATGTTTTGTAATTGGTTTAGGTAAATGTCCATTACTTGGTCCGTTAGCTTTTTAGCATCAAATTGCTGCGCATATTTGAATCCTATTTTGGAGGCTCTCTCTCTAAGTGTTGAATTTGTAAGGGCACTGTTAATAGCCAGAGCAAGCTCTTCCTTGTTTTTTGGGTCAGCATAAAAAGAATCCGACCCCGCAGCTTCGGGTAAAGAAGATAGTGGAGAAGTCACTACAGGGACTTTACTGTACAAAGCCTCTAAAATCGGAATACCAAAGCCTTCATAGCTGGAAGGGTAGCAAAAGACTTGAGCCCCTTGATAGATAGCTGGTAAATCTTCATTACTAACTCCTTGCGGAAAATGAACGCCCATTTTGTGTTGATGAATATACTCTTGTATCTTTTTTAAATAAGGTCCACTGCCGTGACCGACGACAACCAAAGGAACTTGAAGGTCTTTTGGTAAGTGCCTAATGCCCTCCAATAGCCGAAGTAGATTTTTTCGTTCAATAATGGACCCAACGTAAAGGAAATATTCAGAAGGCAATCGATAACGTTGTTGTACGGTCTTTATATGTTTGGCCGCATGAATGATTTTAAATTGCTCACCACAAGTTTGATACACCACAGAAATTTTATCCGCTTCCGTACCATAGTATTTTATAATGTCCCGTTTCGTGCTCTCACTAATGGCAATGATGTGATCCGCTTCTCGACATGCGTAGCGGAATTTCCAATCGTAAATCGCTCTGTCAAATGCCTTAAAGCTAT
>CAZDTI010000853.1:0-2060 GCA_964508085.1 uncultured Saprospiraceae bacterium
ATCCTTCGAGTTCCCGAGTCATCTTCGAAATCTATTCTCCAAAAGATCAGACGGCACCCATAGATTTTTACAATCAACAAGGACAATTGGTTCACCGGATGCAAGCAGATTTGACGACTGGACTCAATGCGATAGAATTGGAAGTCAGTGAATGGGAATCTGGAATTTATAACCTGATTAGTAGGGGAGAAGGACGACCTGCCTATGGTCGATTTTTGAGATTGTGGGAAGACTAAAAGTGCTCATTTCTCGAAATTACTTTTACTTTTTAAGTGAAAAAAATTTCTCTAAGAAAGGTTGTTTGTCAATAGAAGGAAGGAGTTGTCTAAAAGATAATTCCTTCCTTTGTTACTTTCCTAAAAAAAATAGTGCCCCGCAAGCGACTCGAACGCTCATCACTCCGGTTAAAAGCCGGATGCTTTAGCCAATTAAGCTAACGGGGCCTTTGTGGGCCGGAAGGGATTTGAACCCTCATTCACCTGTATGCAAAACAGGGGCATCGCCAATTCTGCCACCGGGCCAAGAAAGAGTTGGAAGGATAGGATTCGAACCTACGTTTTCAGCCGCTACCTTACTCCTGTATATCAGACAGGGTGGCTACCTTCCAATTTTAGTGTCTTACCACCAAGTTCCCGCCTGTTCAGTCCCATTCAATATTCAATATTCACTGACTGAATATTCAATATTCAATCCCCCTCCATCCTATCAATTTTCCATAAATAGACAAGTACTACCAAGAGCCCCCGCACAGAATCGAACTGTGTTTTCCGAGTTACAAATCCGGTGCATCACCAAGTATGCTTCAAGGACTATTATATCAAAGATATTTTGCTGATGCGGAGCGACTCGAACGCTCTATCCTTGGTTTAACAAACCATCGCTTATACCACTTAAGCTTCGCATCAATTATTTCACTAAAGGAAGTTTTGGATTAGTCCTTTTACTATAAATTTTCCGTCTGTTTAGTCCCATTCATTATTGAATATTGACGGACTCAATATTGAATAATCGCCCATCTGTAAAGACAAAAGGTCTAGTCATAAAATGGTAGTTATCTGTTTTACAATGTACTAAGTTGTGCGGGTACAAGGACTTGAACCCTGCTCATCTGATTGGAAGTCAGACACATCGCCGTCTATGCTTCACCCGCAATTTATTGCATAAAAAAAGCCCTCCGTAAAAACGGAAGGCTTCAAATATCTTTTAGACATACGACTTCCGTTAGGTGCTTTCGCCTCCTTTAATATTTACGGCCTTCGTGGTGTCAATTAAGTATAACATTGTTTTTCTTTTTTGCGGAACATAACGGATTCGAACCGATAATCTCCTGATCGACAATCAGGCAACATACACCCATATGCTGATGCTCCAATTAAATGATTTTACTTTATCATCTTCGGCGCAGCTTAAAGCTGCACCGAAGGGATGATAAAGTTTAGACGCGCGAACGGGACTCGAACCCGTGAGCCTTTCGGAAGGGCTTATGAGACCCTCTGGATACCATCTTCCAACACCGCGCTGATGTATACTACCAAATGTAAGCTGGAATAGTTCCCGGGGTGAAAAAAATAATTTCATTTTTTTCTGTAAGGAAGTGTTCTTTGGATAGTGGAGCTTTGATTTAATCCTTAATTCGAGGGATGGTTTTGTAGCGCTTTCTATTGTCTTTACCGAGCAAGGCGATTGTAAAAAAATAAGAGTAAAGCACTGCTTAAGAACAAAAGTAAATAACCTCGGAGCGGCCAGCCATTGGATAGTTGGAGTGCTTGTGTTTCGCCAAATTGTAAAAACGGTGCCCAGTAATAAGGATGTGCTGTGGTTTGATCTGCTTTGCGGAGGTGATCGAATTTTGCGGATTGTAAAGCTTGATTTTTGGATTGGCCTAGTTTCAGGTTTTGGTAAAAATCAACCATGAAACGTGAGGTGGAACAATCATCTATCCCCCAAAGACTCGTAACGATACTAGGACAACCGGCCAAAGCAAAACCTTTTGATAAACTCATTACCCCATCGCCTTTAATCAGGGAGCCCGAATTGGTGTTGCATGCACTGAGTACGAC
>CAZDTI010000854.1:0-2058 GCA_964508085.1 uncultured Saprospiraceae bacterium
TTGAAAAATCTATAATAGAAGAAAAGCTGGAAAATACTTTAAATAAAACCCGTACTTTACAGCATGAAAAACCTCCTCCAAATCAACGCCGAATTCATCGAACAAAACACCAACTTCCCCGAGCTAATTCAAAAATTGAAGGATAGTTTCTCAAACAAAAACGTCCTTGTCCCCATGCGTCACCACCACGATTTCCCAAACCCAACAGTAAACAAAGATTCAACCCTGCTACTAATGCCCGCCTGGAACAGCGGAAAAGATGCCGGCATAAAAGTAGTAACCGTAAGCCCCGAAAACGGACGCTTTGACTTACCTTCCATCAACGGAGTATACATTTATTTGGATGCCACGAATGGAACGCTAAAAGCAATCATAGAAGCCAAAAGCCTAACCGCAAAACGCACCGCAGCAACTTCTGCCTTAGCTTCGTCTTTCTTATCAAGAAAAAATGCGGACTCCTTATTAATGATTGGTACCGGTGCCTTATCAACGAATCTGATTAAAGCGCATGCTTCTGTAAGGCCAATAAAAACGGTGTACGTTTGGGGTAGAGACTTCAAAAAAGCACAAACGATTTGTGATCAATTGTCAGCAGAGAAATTCACCGTAACACCAGTCAAATCTATTGAAGAAAAAATAGGAGAGGTTGCCATTGTTTCCTGTGCCACCTTATCTAAGACTCCTTTAGTTTTTGGAGAATATTTACAACCAGGGCAGTATGTCGACTTAGTTGGAGCCTATAAAAAAGATATGAGAGAAGCGGATAACAATACTATTTCGAAGACTTCTGTTTTTGTCGATACTTATGAAGGCGGCTTAAAAGAGAGTGGAGATATTGTGATACCTTTGCAAGAAGGAATTTTACAAGAATCCGATATAAAAGCAGATTTATTTGAACTTTGTTCTGGGACAAAAAAGGGGAGAGGAAGTGATGAAGAAATAACCCTGTTTAAATCAGTTGGTCATGCCTTAGAAGATCTGGCGGCTGCGAATTATTATTATGAAAAATGGTTTTAGACTATTTTCAACGGTAGGTGAGGTGCCCATAGTTCGCACGAAATCACATTAGTGGGAAGCCCCATCCACCTCATCCACCTTTTATACTAGAAAACCCAAACCAATGCCTAAGCTAATCTATAAAAACATTCTAACTAACAAACAATTTACACCGCCCAAAAACTGGTTGCAAATAAAAACCATAGACATGCATACCGGAGGCGAACCGCTTCGAGTTATTGTTGATGGCTTTCCAGAATTGAAAGGGGATTCCGTTTTAGCCTGCCGGAAATATTGCAAAGAACATTATGACGAATTGCGTACTGCTTTGATGTTCGAACCTCGGGGCCATGCCGATATGTACGGATGCATTTTACTGCCACCCAACGATGACGATGGTGATTTCGGAATTCTGTTCCTCCACAATGAAGGCTACTCAACAATGTGTGGACATGCCATCATCGCCATCTCTACTTTGGCTATAGAAATGAAATGGATCAATGTGCAAGAAGGAGATAATGTCTTGAAAATTGATGCACCCTGTGGAAGAATTACATCCTACACTAAAGTAGAAAATGGAAAAGTAATTAACGTTCGCTTTCATTGTGTCCCTAGTTTCGTTGTTGGCCTCGATAGAATGGTGGAGGTCGAAGGGCTAGGGAACGTAACTTATGATTTGGCCTACGGCGGTGCTTTTTATGCTTATGTGGACCTGGCCAAAAATGATTTCGATTTTGATTTAAGTCCGAGTTCTTATAGCACATTGATTGCGAAGGGAATGGATATTAAGCGAGCGGTTATGAAGGCAGATAAAGAGATTAAACACCCTTTTGAATATGATCTAAGCTTTCTGTATGGAACCATTTTTATAGACAATAAAAAACAACCTTCAGGAGTGGATAGTAGAAATGTTTGCATCTTTGCGGAAGGAGAAGTGGATCGTTGTCCAACTGGATCTGGTGTTTCTGGGAGAATGGCTATTCATAAAAAGCGGAAAGAAATCGAGATAGGGGAGACCATGACTATTGAAAGCATTACCAATTCGGTGTTTACAGGATCTGT
>CAZDTI010000855.1:0-2055 GCA_964508085.1 uncultured Saprospiraceae bacterium
AATTTTCATACAACATGCAAACTCAAAAAAGAGCAACGCTAGTTGGAGAAACAACCCGAGGTGGAGCAAACCCCGGAGGAATGCGACGAATCAATGATAAACTCGAGGTTTTTATTCCTACAGGTAAAGCCATCAACCCCATTACAAAAACAAATTGGGAAGGTGTTGGTGTCGTCCCCGAGGTTAAAACTACCGCTGAGGAGGCCTTAACCAAAGCACATGAATTGGCAAAGGCTGCCGCCAAAAAATACAATGAAAAAATAAAAGCAGAACAAAAAGCATTGTCAGCTGAATTGATGGAGATTCTGAAGTCTTTCGATCCAGCAACAGGGGAGGAACCACTTTATGAATCGCTGAAAAAATGTCAGGAAGAAGGCTTGGTAGAGGAGGGGATGATCAATAACATGGGCTATGATTTTCTAATGAATCATAAAAAACCAAAAGTAGCAGAGGCAATCTTTAAAGCGAACACCAGACTTTATTCCGAATCCGCAAATGTCTACGACAGCTATGCAGAAGCACTAGCAATGAATGGGGACTTAGAAACTTCTGTTGAAAATTATAAAAAGGCGATCGCTATTGCAAAAACGACAAATGATCCTAATTTGGAATTATTTATGGATAACTTGAAAAAGGTGAAAAGCAAGATGAAATAGGGGCTAGAAAAGTCAAAATGTAATAGCATAAAAGAACAATATCGAGAGTGCAATTTTCATGGTGCAGTTATTAAAATATTATGAAAGCAATACTACCTACTTTTCTCTTTTTGACAACTATAGGTTTCTGGGCTTTTGCCTGTTCTGACAATTCCAAAAAAAATGAAAGTTCCGAAAAAGTAGAGACTACAAAAAGTCAAACCCTCCAAAAAAAAGCTTCCAAAGAAAAAGAGCCAACAATACAATCACGCAATGAAATAAAAGATCTCCGCGATGGAGAAACCTACCAAACGGTTGTCATCGGCAGAGAAACCTGGCTAGCGGAAAACCTTCGATTCAATGCACCCGGCTCTATTCTAAACCCAAAAAATCCATCCAAACATTATGGTCGATTCTATGATTTAAAAACCGCCCAAACCGCCTGCCCTCAAGGTTGGCACCTCCCCTCAGACAGCGAATGGGACGAACTGGAAAGAGTCCACGGAATGCCCGCTTCCTTCATCGGAAAAGGAGGATGGCGCGGAGAACATGCTACCCAAATGAAGTCCATTTCTGGCTGGGACGAGGATGGCAACGGAACCAATAACTGGGGCTTCAATGTTTTACCGGCAGGTTATTATTTTACAGAGAAAGTAAGCGAAGAAATGGCAGGTATTGAGGGGCTTGGATATGCTGCCGCATTTTGGTCGGCCCTGAATGACGAAAATAGAGGCTTTGCCCGGTTTATGTTTGGCGTTAGGGATTTTGTGAACAAATGGGATGAAGGAGTGGAGGAGGAAATGGGGACGGCTTTGAGTTGTAGATGTGTTATGGATTAAGGACGATCTTAGAACTACAAGCGCAACCTCAACCTCAACCTCAACTTCAATTCCCGTAAGACGCGCTCTTTATTCGAGATAGTCTTGCGAATTGAGCGCTTTGAAGTTGTAGTTGAGGTTGCAATTGAAGTTGAAAAATTATTCCACCACCACAATCCCCGGCTTCGTCCAAACCTGATCCTCATTCGTATAATACAAATAAGCAACGGAAGCTGGAGCTTCGTAAGCCCCGGGAATATCCGCCTTCAAATCAAGTCCAATCGTCTTCACTTCACCAGCTTTCAAACCTCGGTAGTGGAAAACCACATAGCCATCAAACAACTCATAGTAATCAAAAGCAGCTTGCTCCTGTAACTCCTTCAATTGCCAGGGCTGAAGACTCAATCCCGCAGGAATCCCCACTTTAGCAATGGTGTTCGGAATCGCTTCGTCCTTCAGATTTGTAATGATCGTATTCATTCGAACCGTGGCACCCATAGTTGTTTTTTCAGAAAGTAATTCTGTTTTCAAATCGACGAGACAAGTCGCTGAGCTATTTGGTTGACGTGTATTGTACTTTATGCTTAGGTCGTAAGGTAAGC
>CAZDTI010000856.1:0-2047 GCA_964508085.1 uncultured Saprospiraceae bacterium
ATATATGTAGACATTAAGCAGAGAGAAGAAGTGGTTTTTTCTGCATTTGATAATGAGAAACCCATTAGGACACAGTTTGAAGGATATTATATTGAGGCCATTCAATTTTATCTAGCACAGCCTTTGTTTTTTCAATTTATCGAGCAATTACAGGCTTCACCGATCATTACTAAGGAAAGTAAAGAGATAGGATATAAGGCTATAGATATGGTGCTTCAACTGGTCGACAAAGGGAAAAAACAACGAGTAATCAAAGACATACCGACCATAGAGTTGATGCAATTCATTGGCGGAACCATTATCTCTTATCTTCGACTTCATTTTGATGAGGATGCGGACACTCGCCCATCTTTTGACAATCAATTGAAAATGGTTTGGGATGCTATTAAGGAATAACAAGTTTAAGCTCTGAAATAAAGAGACTATTTTTTTAACCATATTTTGGAATGAACATTCACTCCAAAACTAAATCACCAAAAAATGAAAAAGAACATTTTGATTACTGGCACTTCAACCGGCGTAGGATTTGAGAGTGCCATTCTATTCGCGCAAAAAGGCTATAAAGTATATGCAACTATGCGGAATTTGGCAAAAGCAACTGCATTAAAAGAAAAAATTGACGAAGCAAAATTGGATATAGAGATCCTTCAACTAGATGTAACCGATAATGATTCCATAGAAAAAACGGTTCAAAGTATTCTCAGTCAAGATGGCAAAATCGACATCCTAATAAATAATGCGGGAGCTGGATTTGCTAAAACATTGGAGCAAACATCTTTGGAAGAAATTGATTGGGTGACCGATGTAAATTACACGGGCGTCATCAGATGTATTAAAGCAGTCTTGCCTCACATGCGGTCGATTAAAGCAGGTCATATCATTAACATTACTTCTGTCGGCGGATTGGTCGGACAACCTTTTAATGAACTTTATTGCGGGGCAAAGTTTGCAGTCGAGGGATTTACAGAAGCGCTCGCTTCTTACGTTGGAACTACCTTTAATATTAAGTTTTCATTGGTAGAACCAGGAGGAATTTCTACTCCTTTTATGGAAAGTGCTATTGCTAAAACAGTAAATAAAAGCGGAGAATTAGCAACAGGCGAGTATGCTCCTATTTTGCAAAAGTATTTGGAGGGAGCACAAAAAAGAGCAGGAGAAAGTGGTCCTTCACTTTATCAAACAGCAAACCAAGTTGCTGAGGTGATTTTAGGAGTAGCTGAGACAGAGGAGCCACCTTTAAGAATTCGAACCTCTGAATGGGCAAATAACTTTTGTCATTTAAAAACAACTAGTGATCCTGATGGTACTAAGTTAGTTGATCAAGTAAAAGAATACTTCCTATAATGAAAACAATAACAATATACTGGTTATCTACTTTTATTATCGCTGCTTTTTTGTTCTTAAGTTCCTATACTTATTTTTTCAGTAAAAGCAGTATTGAAGGAATAAGAGCGTTGGGATTTCCCGATTTTTTCAGGGTCCAACTAGGGATTTTAAAAGTCATTGCCGTTGTTGTTTTGCTAGTTCCGAGTATCCCCACTTTCGTAAAAGAGTGGGGATATGCCGGGGTTGGATTATTTTTAATTACAGCTATGGTGGCTCATATTGCGCATAGAGATTCAATTATGTTATTGATCTTATTGATTTTTCTTTTTGCGACCTTAGCAGTGTCTCGTTACACGATGCCTATAGTCTCGATGTAATAAGAAACCTACTTATTTCTTTAATGAGCAATTAGCAATTTCTTAGTCAAATTTCCTTCATTTGTTTTTAGGCGCAATGAGTATACACCGGACGAAAAAGTAGACAGATCAATAGTAAAGCGATTCGAAAATGCTACGGTACTATTTTTAGAAACAAGTTGTCCTAATTGATTGAATACCTGAAAATCAAGAATCGATGTTTTCTCAGATTCTACTACAAACAAACCATTTCCAGGATTTGGAAAGACTTTTATGTCCATATCCAATTCAGGATTCTTATTTGAGGTAATGGTATTATCTATAACGATGCTTGTTTTCGGATCACCTACTAACACAGAAGCATC
>CAZDTI010000857.1:0-2042 GCA_964508085.1 uncultured Saprospiraceae bacterium
GCAACAACGACCTCAAAATATTCAAAAGCCCCGTCAAAATCTACTTGCTTTATTCTATAATAATTTTCGCCAAAAAACGGATCGTCATGAACGTAATCATAATGTTGAAGCTCCGTGGTCGTTCCATAGCCATCTACTTTTTCTATTGGGATAAAGTTCCTACCGTCTGTACTGTGTTCTACCAGGAAGTAATCGTTATTTTCTTCTGTAGCAGTTGTCCAGTCTAAGACTACCGTTGAATTAAAGGTGTTTGCGGTAAAATTAACCAACTCTACAGGAAGTGCCGCAGAAGGATTATGGACGGACAAATCAAATGCGCCACCTACATCAGAACTGAAATTATGCATTCGTAAGTATACGGTTTGATTTGCTAGATTTTCAGAAGGAGAAAGATTTATTTTTGCGCCAAAAGCATTAGTACTTCCAAAAGCATCACAAGCTACTTGGGTCAATGAGGAACAATCACCGGAGTACAAGGTCAATATTGGTTTTATGGCTAGATCTGCTGATGGTTTTGAATCTATAATTAATTCTCCAGAGGCAGGAACCTCCATTGTAAACCAAATATCTTTATCTTTATAACTACCACAACTCGGATCAGCACCATCTTCAGATTTACTTGCATATCTATTCGTATAAGATTCAAACTCTTCCGTTGCTTTGTCTACATCTAAGACTATTGCCTCTGCACAAAAATCTTGTACTGGTTCCAGAACTAGTAGTTCAAATTCACCGCCAGTACCATTTCCATCCGCATAAACCTGGATATAGATCAACTCATCAGCCAAAGCAACGTCATTAAGGATGACTTCTGTTTCATCCCCAGAAGCGGTAGCACAGGTTTCATACACCAAGCTATTACTACTTCCGGTGTAGATCCCAATCACAGGCGATATTTCATCAGACTGCGCATGAACCACCAATCGACCAGTCACTGGCATCATCGTTTTAAACCAAACATCTGCTCCACTAAAAGTTCCGCAATTAGCTGTTCCTTGCCCCGTACTTGTCCCGTATTTATTTGAATAGCTTTGGTGCTCAAAAGTACCTTTTTCATTGCTAAGTAAAACGGCATCATTAGAATCTTCATTTGATGGAGCCTCTTGCACAAAAGCGCAGAGTTCGAAATTTCCTGACTCATTGGAATTCCCCCTAGCAACTTCAATATAGACATCTGTTCCAGCAAGTGCAGCATCCTTTATAGAAATAGACAAATATCCTGTTCCGGACACCAGACTTTCTGTACAGTCATAATAGGTCAATGAACCACAAGAGCCTGTAAAAACCGATACAGAAATAATGGGGTTAATGTTGGTAGTGGCCTGAATGACTAAGATTCCAGTAGCTGGAACGGCAGCTTTAAACCAAACCTCCCGCTTTGGATTATTAGCACATGAAGAATAAGATGGAAAGGCATCTAATGTAGCCCCTTCTAAGGTGTACTCCCCATAGGAACAGCCAGTACTTGTATTGAGCACTGTTGCTGTAATACAATTGTCATTTGCTGGCTGGGCAAATACCATAGTAGTAATAAGCAACATACTAATCAGTAACAAGCCTTTAAGAATTTGTTCACGATACATTGAAACCGATGAGGAATGTGTAATTGTTTTGATCATGGTCTATTTTTTTTCTAATTAAATTTTGCTTCAATAGTTAATTATAAATATTGTAGGGGTTCTCGACTTGCATCGAAAATCATAAAAAATAAAGGGGAGTTGTAAGGAGGACGTTAATTTATAGGAGAGTTGTCTTTGTCCGGATCAGGAGGATTGATCTCTTTTCATGAAGTGATTCTTTGACGGACCTCTCAGCAATTTTTTATATACCAAGAATCTAGCCATTCAAGTACTTTCGACAAAAAAACGTGACAGGCTAATTTTCTTTTTTTACTTCTTAGGTGAAAAGAGAAGGGAAATAGAAGTATTTTTTAATATGATAAGGAAGGAAAGGCGTTGAGCTATTATATTTTTGCATTTTGCCTATTTTTTTCTACCTACTGCCAATTATTCAGTAACACAAATAAATGCAAAAGTGTGACT
>CAZDTI010000858.1:0-2040 GCA_964508085.1 uncultured Saprospiraceae bacterium
AGTATATTGCTTATCGAATGGTAGTCGCATAAATCCGCTACTGCTCATACACAAGACCGTTATAGCCAAGCAAAATGAGAAAACAACATTGATTAAGTTAAGCACAGCAGAGGAAAAGTTTTTGGAGATTATTGAAGACAAAATCTCAATAAAAGATTTCGAAAAGTGGTTATACGAAAATCAAGGCGAAATCTCGTCTGATACATCTGTTGAATTATATGAAGAATTATTTCAGATAAACTATAATTCGTCCGAATCAAAACATATTCTAAGTAAGGTTATAAATATTGATTTTGAGAAACTCGAACTATATCAAATTCAGCAAATAATCAAAAATGCAATTGAAAGCCGAGACACAAATATTAGAAGAGTTAATTACGAATTAGATGTATATGAAATGAGTCATATTTCCTTCGACTTCAGCATTGGGAAAATAGCCTTCAGAATGCATAATCCCTTCAATATTTTAAACTTTGTAAATTTAGAAGATAAAGAACGAGAGCTTAAATTTTCAAGTCAATTTGGAGATGGATGGCAATTCCTTAATTCAATACTAAATTCAATCGAAACAGAGGATTTCAGAGTTTACAATTATAAGAAGTACGAACAAGTTGACACAATGACAACTACCAAAATAATCCGAACAAAAGAAGATGAATATAAAATAAAAATCAATGGACATTTATGTTATATCAAAAAGAATTACATTAACGAACAAATGAAAGGAGTCGAGTAGGTAAAGGGGACTCTCACCCCTAAACCTCTCACAGAACCGTACGTGAACCTCTCAGCTCATACGGCTCTTCGTAATCAAACCTACGGAGTAAATCCATGTTGCCAGTGAGGGAAAATGTACGGATAGTCCGCAGCAACCTTCCTCAACCAACCTTGAGCATAGCTCACATATTTTCTCCTTCGAAAGCGCTTGTACTTATTAAATACCCACTTTGCAATTCTGCGGTTGATGATCCGAAACACATAAAACATTGCCGTTTTGTGAAAACGTCCATAGTAATGCAGCCAGCCACGTATCATTGGTGATAAAACCTTTGATACTTCATGGATGTCCATATGGGTCCATCTATGAAAGCCAAGTTTGCGACATGTAGTTACGATTCGTTTGACCGATTTCCTGCTGATTCCTGGGCTGAACCCAAACATCACTTTTCCATCCTTGGTCTTAACTTTACGACTACGAAATGTGTAACCTAGAAAATCAAACTGTCTAACTTTAGCAGGTGTGCGTTTCCTCCTTCCTTCTCGATTACAATAAACCAATTGGGTCTTATCCGGATGCAACTCCAACTTATTGTCTTTGAGTCGTTCTCGGATTTTCTTGAGGACATATCTAGCATACTTCTCATTCTTTACATGGACGATGACATCATCTGCATACCGCTCAAATGGACAGTCAGGAAATTCCTGTTCCATCCAAGTGTCGAATACTTCATGTAAGAATATGTTTGCCAGAAGTGGGCTAATCACTCCTCCTTGCGGAGTACCCTTTTCAGTGTTCTGAATCTGGGTACCATCCTTTAATTGAATTGGTGCTTTTAGCCAACGCTTTGCATAAGTAATGATATGTTTTCGATCTGTGAACTTGCGAAGATATCTTATCATCAGTCCATGATCTATATTATCAAAGAATCCCTTGATATCCATATCTATCACCCATGGCAATTGCCAACAGTTTGTCTTAGCTTGTTCGATGGCTTGGTGAGCATTCTTGTTCGGTCTGTATCCATAAGAACTTGGACTAAATAGTGGTTCCACTATCTGTTCTAGCTCTTTAGTTATTACCGTTTGAGCTATCCGATCTTTTACCGTCGGTATACCCAATAGCCGCACTTTGCCATCTGACTTAGGAATCTCCACTCGTTTCACCGCTTGTGGATAATAACTTCCACTTGCAAGTCGATTCCACACTGGGTATAAGTGTTTCTCTGGGTCAGCTCCTATGGTCTTGATATCTATATCATCAACACCGCTGCTGCCTCCATTCGCCTTCACAAGCTTGTACGCTTCCCATACTTGTTCTTT
>CAZDTI010000859.1:0-2029 GCA_964508085.1 uncultured Saprospiraceae bacterium
GAGGCGGACAAAGCATTAGATTATCGCTTGCATCAGCCTTACAAAACAATAGTTCTACAAGCAGCTAGTCATGCTGGCTTGCAATTAGACTGCAAGTCTATTTTGGATCAATTAAAAGGAAATGATTCAGAAGCAACTTTCAACAAGTTAGTTGCTGAATCGCAAAATATTTCTTTACTAAAAGAAAACGCTAGAGTTGGTTTTGTTACTACGAATATTACCGATTGCATCACTCTTTTAGAAACAACTATTCAGACTTTACAAAACGATGCAACAGTATGGAATCATCCAAAAGGCATTTACTACCGTCCTAATGGCCTTGATCAAAAAGATCAAAAAGTAGTGGCTCTTTTCGCTGGCCAAGGTTCTCAGTATGTCGGCATGGGTAAAGAAACTGCGAATGCGTTCCCATTGATTGCGGAGACTTTCGAAAAAGCAGATGCACTCTTCGCTAAGCACAATGAAGCGCCACTTTCCAAGAAGATATTCCCAATTCCTTCTTTTTCTGCAGAGGCTAAAAAAGAGAAACTGAAGGAGTTGACAAAAACGCAATATGCACAACCAGCTATCGGTGCGTTGAGTGCCGGCCAATATAAGGTTTTCCAAAAAGCAGGCTTCAAACCTGACTTCACCGCTGGCCACAGCTTTGGAGAATTGACTGCGCTTTGGGCAGCAGGTGTTTATGATGAAGATACATTCTTAGCATTGGCAGCTACACGAGGTGCTGCTATGGCGACTACTAATCCTGGTGCTGACACTGGAACTATGTTGGCCGTCAAAGCTTCCTTAGAAAAAGTAAAACCGGCGATTGCAAATATGCCTTCAGTAAGAGTAGCCAATGTTAACTCTAACAACCAAGTCGTTCTAGGCGGTTCCACCCAGGCCATCAGACAGGCTGAGGAACAATTAAAAGTGCAAGGTTTTTCTGTGGTTCCCCTACCCGTTTCTGCTGCTTTCCATACGGATTTTGTAAAGCATGCTCAGAAGCCATTCTCTGCTTTTATTAATCGTCAGACTTTTAGTCGCCCTGAGATTCCAGTCTATGCAAATACAACTGGTCAGGCTTATTCTAAAAATCTGATTACGGTAAAAGAATTGTTACGGGAGCAAATTTTGAATCCGGTTTTATTCAAAGATCAAATTGAAAATATGCACCGCGCAGGTGGTAGAATCTTTGTGGAGTTTGGACCAAAAGGTGTATTAACCAACTTGGTAAAAAATATTCTTAAAGACAAAGAGCATGTTGCTTTAGCTGTAAACGCTTCCGCTAAACATGATGCTGACTTACAAATTAGACAAGCAGCAGTTCAGTTGCAAGTCCTTGGTATTCAGCTATCTAACATCGATCCTTACAAGCGCAATCTTCCAGCATTACCGGCTCGAACGAAAATGAACGTCATGCTCAGTGGAAACAATTACGTTTCTGCACCAACAGCAAAAGCATATCAAGATGTCTTAAATGATGGTTTCCAGGTTTCTGGTGGCCAAACTAAAATAGTAGAAAAAGTTATTGAAAAAATAGTAGAAGTAGAAGTGATTCAAGAAGCGAATACCTCTGCAGGTATTGCTAATCATTTAATTAGTTCAACTGAAAATGAAGAAGAAATGATGAATAAAGAAATCCTCCAATTGCTACAAACGACCATCGAATCGTTTAAAGCCAATCAGAACAAGTCGCTGGAAATCTTTGAGCGATTTATGAATGATCAAAATCAACAAGCTCAACAATTGTTATCGATTTTATCTCAGCAAATTGCTGCCAATCAAAATGGAAATAATGCCGCTAACGGTAATAACGGAAATGGTTCTAGCTCTTTTTCCAACAATATTCCTCCAATTGTTCCAGAAAGACCATTATACCAGAATGGAAACAACGGAAACAGTTCTTCATCTGTAGTAGTTCCTGTTGCCAAAGTAGCTCCGACGCCGACACCTAGCCCGGTTTCTACTCCAACTCCTGTCGCTCCTGCAACTGGTGGCATAAACAATAGCCAATTAGAAAAACTATTATTAGAAGTGGTTTCTGAAA
>CAZDTI010000860.1:0-2014 GCA_964508085.1 uncultured Saprospiraceae bacterium
CGGAAAATCCTACGGATTTTCCTCTGGTTCGTTTTCTTTTGCTAACTTAGTTCTTGCCAACGCAACTAACCATACACGAACACGTTGCCACACATTTGAAAAAAAACCGAACTAAATTGAATAAAGAATACATATTTAAATCTGAAAGACTTGGATTTCGTAATTGGACAAAAGCCGATTTGACCGAATTTTCGAAAATAAATGCGGATTTAGAAGTTATGGAACATTTTCCAAAACCATTGACCGAAAAAGAAACAGCGGAATTTATTGAACGACTTGAAAATCATTACACAAAAAACGGATACAATTATTTCGCAACAGAAATTATAGAAAGCGGAGAATTAATCGGATTTATTGGTTTAGCTTACCAAGATTATGAAACTGAATTTACGCCTGCAACTGATATTGGATGGCGATTAAAAAAAAGCAGTTGGGGAAATGGATACGCAACTGAAGGAGCAATAAGATGTCTCGAATTTGCTTTTAATAAACTGAATTTAGAGAAAGTAATCTCGGTTTGTACTGTACAAAACACCAAATCGGAAAGTGTTATGAAAAAAATAGGAATGAAAGAAATTGGAAAATTTAAACATCCAAAATTGAAAGAATATCCTGAACACGAAAACTGTATTTGTTACGAAATAAATAAAAACGTGTGGCAACAAAGAACTGAGTTAAAAAACAAATAAATTCTTCATTAAATTTAGGCATTAGTTTTCTGGCATTGTTGAAGTAGAATAAATCTCCTTTGGTCGATTTATTTCCAATTCAACAAGCTATAATTATCATTATTTCTTTTACTTTTTTTACTTCACTTTTAAAACAGAAACGTGGTTTGCGTCATAAGGAATTCCTGATTTTACAATCGCAAAACTTTGTTTTAATAGTTTATTAGAAACTGCTATTAAAGCCAACTTTTTACTCTTGCCTTTGTTGGTGATTCGTTCAAAAATTTCGCTACAACCTTTATTATGCTTGTAAGCACTAAAAGAACATAAAAATAGTAAGTTCCGTAATTTTCTGTTACCAACTTTACTGATTCTGGCTTTTCCTCTTACACTGCTTCCACTTTCTCGAATCGTTGGTGTTATGCCTGCATAACTACATAATTGTGAGGCGGTTTCAAACTTCTTAAAACCATCTGTAACTACTATTAAAAATAAAGCCGTTTTAAGCCCAATACCAGGAATACTCTGTAATAAAGTGAGTTGCTTCTGTTGGTCTTTCTTTACCAAACACAACAGCTTTTGATCAATTCCTTTTAACTCTTTGTCTAAATATTTCAGCGTTCTTCTTAAAGAACGATACACATAAGGGGATGGAATACCTAATACTTTTTCGCCATGAATTTTGTTCTTTGTAGCTGTTCTAGTTTTTAATAGATTATCCATCAAACGAAACAACTGCAAACATTCACTTTGAACGTCTGTAAGGGCTGTATACAGACGAACCTCTTGAGTTAAACCATAATCACAAATCGATTTAGCATCACTCTTATCTGTCTTTACTTTGGCTAACTTCATCTGCACAAATCGCTTGATTGACAAAGGGTTTACAACGGAAACAGCAATACCCTTCTTATATAAAAACTGGGCAAATCTGTAATGATAATAGCCTGTAGCTTCCATAACAACCAAACTATTTTTGGGTAGTGATTTATGAAACTTCTTAAAGCCTAATTCATCATTTTTGAACTGTAAATGACCTTGTATACTACCATAACAATCAAAGACATTTTTACTGATGTCAATTCCAAAAGTTTCACTATATTTATTCATAAGAAAATGTTTTAGGAAAGAATAAGCTACCAGAATTACAACAACTTAAAATCGAGATCTAAAGTCTCACAGAACTGAACGTAATTTTTAGTAGAAAAGAGAGAGGATTATCAGTGTTGTCTGAGTCTAGGCTCAACCGTGTAAATTAACCTTAATTCTCTCTTTTATTCTTTCTGATTAAATATCAAATTTATTAAAAGACAAACTTAAGCCGTGTATAATTAATTGCTTGGTTA
>CAZDTI010000861.1:0-2009 GCA_964508085.1 uncultured Saprospiraceae bacterium
ATTTTTCGGATGGGTTTCCAGGTTTGGATTGGTGAGTAGAACGCTTGGCTAAGAAACGTAGGAAGTTAATAGCATCTTGCTTTCCTTTACCTACGAGTGGGAACGCCCAGTTCAAGGACTAGGCGTCCCCACCAATTTCTAAATTTATATTTTACTTGGCCTCCGTGACGCGGCATTGCCGTCAACCTATTTTTCTAAGTGCTTGATTTTCAATTATCTAACAGGGAATAGTATCCCTGTTCGGGATATTGTTATTCTTTCCCATATAAGTAAATGTGTTAGTAAAAAAGGGTAAATCTCATTTGAGTTGGATTTTTTATACCACCCCTTCTGTGCTTCAAAGATACTCTTCTATAGGGTAATAATAACTATCCAACCAAAGAAAACTAAAGATGTAAAACGTTTATTATCAGAGTTTTTCGACAAAGATTCTTTAAATCGGTTTGCTCGCCAGACAGGGTTTATCAGGCGAAAGACCGCCAGGCTATTAGGCCACCATTTTCTCAATATGCTTGTATTTATGCAATTCACTGACCAAGAGCAAAGCCTGTTATCTTTTGCCCATGATGCAAACAATACTTTTGGGGTAAAACTGACCAAACAAGCCATTCAGAAACGCTTCAATCGATATGGGGTTGAATTCATGCAGAAATGCCTGGTTTATCTACTGGGTAAACAAATCAGGGTCAGTAGTGATACTGTTGGGTTGTTCAAGGCTTTTAATAGGGTCCGCATTAAAGACTCTACCAAGTATAACTTACCGGATTCCTATCAAGGACACTATCAAGGCAGTGGAGGTGTGGCCAATCCAAGTGGGGCTATGATCAGTATCCAGTATGAATACGATTTGCTCACAGGTCAATCCCTTGACTTAAGACTTACCCAGGGAAACGAGAATGATCAGGGGGACGCCAGTCATTATACACATGATATTCAAAAAGGGGACCTGTTCATCAGGGACTTGGGATATTCTACGCTGAAGTTTTTTCAACTACTGATCAAAAAAGGGGCTTTCTTCCTTAGCCGGCTCTCCCCTCAATTAAAAATTTATCACAAAGATCAACCAGATAGAGAAGTAGACCTGAAGGATTGCAGGGATAAACTTAAGCGTTTAAACCTCCAACAATTAGCAATGGATGTACGACTGGGAAGCAAAGATAAAGTCCCTGTCCGTTTAATTGTTTCCCTTGTAGATCAAGAAACCTATCAGAAAAGAATAAGGGGTTCCAGAAAGGGTGGCCGCAATAATATCAAAGAAGCATTCAAAACCAGGTGTAGTCTCAATCTTTTTGTTACCAATACGGCCAATGAGATCCTACCAGCACAGAAAATTCAACCGACCTATAGTCTCAGATGGCAAATTGAACTCATCTTTAAAGTATGGAAATCGCAGGCTAAAATTAATAAGATCAAGGAAGTCAACATTCACCGCTTTGAATGCCAACTACTTGGAAGGTTAATTTATCTCACCCTACATTGGAAGTTATTCAAATGGCTGGAACAACGGCATAGGAGTGAAAAGAATGAAAATATCTTAAGCCTTTGGAAGTATTATAAACTTGCTGATCAACTTATTGCACAGCTTAGAAAGGCATCCATCACGAAAAGTAAAACCAATAGCCTACTCAGTATACTGATTGAAACACCCTTTAAACAGCTCAAACTTGAACCAAAAAACAAGAAACCAAATAACTATAAAGTATTTATGACAAGTTAGGTTGACGGCTATGCCGTGGCGCGGCGGACTTGCCAGAATCTGATGAACTTTCGGATTGCAGATCAGTCCTATGCTTATTTATTTATTGTTGTAGGGCGTCTTTTTGTGCCATAATCCATTCAATTTGTGCATCAGTATCGGGAACAGTGAGTGTTCGTTTTTCGCTCAAAAACTCAAATACACTTTCGGATTCATGACCGTTTTTTATCAGTGTTCCAGCTGCAACGACAGAAGTTCTTCCGATTCCCATTCGACAATGGATTGCAATTTTTTTATCATCTTTTAAATTCTG
>CAZDTI010000862.1:0-2008 GCA_964508085.1 uncultured Saprospiraceae bacterium
TTGGACAACTACAAATGGGAACATCATTTCGGGAGTAAACAGCCCAAATCCAGAAGTAGATGCAGAGGGAGATTATCTTTTGACCGTCACCAATTTAGTCAATGGATGTACAAATTCATCATCCATTTCCATTGACCAAAATCTATCTTTACCAATGGTTGACATCTCGAACCCTTTGGTTTTAACTTGTGATTTGACCGAAATAAACTTAGATGCTAACAATTCTTCCACAGGAACTAATTTTTCCTATCAATGGACAACATCTGATGGGAATATTGTAACAGGAGAAAACACATTGACGCCAACTATTAATCAAAGTGGAACGTATCAATTGACCATATTAGACATGACCAACGATTGCGAAGACTTCAGCAATGTTACCGTCTTAGAAAATACAAGTCCACCGATTGCTGAAGCTGGTGTAGCTGATGATGTTTTAGATTGTCAAACAACAGCAGTGACGCTTGATGGTTCCGGTTCTTCCGCTGGTTCGACTATTACCTATGAATGGTTTTCTAGCGATGGAAATATCGTCACAGGAGCTAACTCTTTTGAACCAGTTGTTGATGCCTCAGGAACTTATTCCATCCTGGTTACAGATACTCAAAATGGTTGTACTGCCACAGATGTGGTCCTGGTTGAACAAGATCCCAACATACCTTCCGAAATTTTATATTCGATCCTAAATCCAGAATGCAATGGTGATGTAGCAAGGATTTTTATTCAAACTACCGAAGGAGGAGCAGCTCCATATGTCTATTCCATTGATGGATTAAATTTTTATAATGAATCCAATTTTACGGTTGAACCTGGTAGCTATACCTTGTATGTACAAGATGCTAACGGTTGTGAAATACAAGATGATTTAGAGATTCTTGAACCTGAAATTGTAAGTATTTTTGTGGAACAAGAAGCGGAAATTGATTTAGGAGACAATTATCAAATTGCATCAATTACAAGCATTCCTCCCAATGACATTGCAAGCATTCAATGGTCGCCAACGAATAATTTGTCTTGTACCGATTGTTTGAATCCAATCATAGAAGGCTTGACTCAAAATATTACCTATACTGTAATTATAGAAAATATTTACGGATGCAATACTTCCGCTTCCATTTCAGTCAAGGTAAACAGGTCTCGAAATATTTACATCCCCAATGCTTTCTCCCCAAATGGTGATGGTCAGAATGATCTATTTATGATTTATGCAGGGGACTTAGGCCAAATTAAAACCGTTCATACTTTCCAAGTCTTTGATCGCTGGGGGGAAAATGTATTTCAACAAAATGATTTTATGCCACTGAATCCTGTTTTTGGTTGGGACGGAACATTTAAAGGAGAACCACTAAACCCATACGTATTTGTGTATTATGCTGAGGTTGAATTTATAGATGGCTACAAAGAAATTTTTAAAGGTGATGTAACCTTGCAACGATGAAGTATTCTATTTTGAGAGGGCACAGACAAGAGTCATCCCGAACTTCCTTATCGAAAATTCGGGATGACTCTTGTCTAAATTGTTGTTATAAAGATACTCTTGCTTATTCTTGAATAAGGAAAGTGTACCCTTTATATTTAGAAACTAATCCTAGGTAATTAATTTTAAGATCTACCTCTTCATCAAAAGAAATAGTATCAGTAGCTAGATAACTAGCATCTTTTGCTGAAAGATGCTCCGCTGGGTTATTATAGAAAAAAATCAGCAGCCCCTCCTAAAGTCATATCCTCAATTAACTAAAATTATTAGAAACGAACATCTGGGAAAAAGAATTGGGACTGCTTTAGGTGACCAATAAAGATGCACGGAAAGTAGATTTGTCAATTGGTTCCACTATTCGCTTTGGAATTCTTTCAATTGCAACACCTCGTAAAACTAATGTTACCATTGTGTGCAACATCTCTAAAGTTTAATTCATGAGAACTTGGATGACTGAATTTCAAGCGATCTGCGCTAAGACTGGCGAACTCAAAACCTATGGTGGGCCGAACTTGGTTCGGCTCACTTGGG
>CAZDTI010000863.1:0-2006 GCA_964508085.1 uncultured Saprospiraceae bacterium
ATCAACAACAAGAAGCCTGAAACGAGCAGCAATATGTTTATAATCATTATTTATTTAAGTTTTCTCTTAGCCATAGAAGGACAATTTGGTAAAAAGAAACCGTAGCTATTTCCCCAGAAAAGCATTATACATCCACATTTGTTTTTCCTGCTCTTTTATGAAATTGCTCATCATTTGATAAGTGCCCTCGTCATCGTTTTCTTTAGAGATATAACTGATTCTTCGTTGCTTAACAATTAATTCCATTAAACTTTTAGCGATGGACTGCCCCATTACTATTCCGTCCGAAATGTAATCTTTCTCCGCTATGTTAGAAGCTGCTATGTAATCGCTGTACCGGTGCATTGGTACTTCTCCAAAAGCCAGAATCCGCTCTCCAATCTCGTCTATTTTCATCAGTAAATCTGTGTATAAGATTTCAAAGCGTTCATGCAAATCAAAGAAATTGTCTCCTTTGATATTCCAATGAAATGCTCTGACATTCATATAGAAAACTTGATAATCAGCCAGTAAACTGTTGAGTTCAGTTGCGACTATGTCACATGATTTTTCATCTAACCCTATGGTGGTTTTGTTACTTAGTGCCATGATTTTGTTATTGTTTTTGTTTAAAAATCTAATTACAGATAGAAGACCTCTTTTTATTAAAAGGTCACTTTTCAACATGGTGAGTCCCATCGCAAGTCAATTCTATTCTACCTTTCCTTTACGAATAACTCCTCGTAACTTTTCCTGTATTATAATGTGACCTTCTCCGTTTTAGTAGTCTTTTAATAACGAATCAATTCACGGCAGAATGCAAGTTGTAAACATTGAATTAAAACCAAAACCCATGAAAAGTAGTACCTATGAATTCCATCAATCATTAGGACAATTATTCTATGCCATAGCAGCAGCGGATAAAGTGATCCGACCGAAAGAAACCCAAATCTTAGAGGAGCTGATACGAAGTGAGTGGACAAGCGAAATAGAAAGCAATAAGCACTCAAATTCAGTTACGCTGATCAAACTTGCTTTCGAGAAGGCTAAAGGGGAAAAGATTGGCGCTGAGGAAGCATTAGATTTTTTTTGTTCTTTTTATGGAAAGAACAAAAATTTATTCACAAAGGAAGTGAAAGAGAAAATCTGGACAACGGTTAATAGCATCGCGGAATCCGTATCCGGAAAGAACAAATCTGAACTCAATTTACTTAGTAAATTGAGTGTTATTTTTAGAGATAAAAAATCTTAAAATGAGACGTATCCTTGTACCTGTAGATTTTTCCCCAGCCTCTGCAAATGCATTGCGCTATGCAAACGACTATGCACTAAAAAATGAAATGACATTAAGTTTACTCTATTGTTATCCATTTGATAAGCAAAGTAGAAAGTACGATTTTGACGAAGTAAGTTATGACAAAGGCATTCAAAAAATGTTGGCTAAATTCTACATTCACCAAACAGAACAGCAGATAAAAAACACGAAATTCATCGCTCGGATGGGCTCCATGGTGGAGAAAGTCATATTGATCAGCTCTCAATACGATTTAATCATAACGAGTGGAAATCCATTCAATTCTGCTTTTCAGAGATGGGTTGGTAGTAAAACTTCCAACATTGCTTCTAATGCAAAATGTCCGGTATTAATTATTCCCACCATCGCTGATTATTATGGCTGGAGGAACATTTGGCATCTGCAAAGAAATTTGAACGAATTAGAGATCGTAACCCCTTGGTTAGAACAAGCAAATATCGATCCCGCTATCGTAAAAGTAAAAACCTTAAAGCAAAAAACATTTACTTCCGTTATCTGGGAGTATATTGTTAGGTATATACAGGAACCAAAAGAAGACCTAAGAGAATTGATATTGAAAGAGATCCCTTCAAAGAAGATCAGTCTCATTATTTTAGTAAGTCAGTCGACATATAACTTTCAGAAATTTTTAAATGATGAGGCCAAACAAATAATTTTTGAGTTTGGAATTCCGGTTATGATTTTTCAGACAAAGAAGCAATAATTACTTAAG
>CAZDTI010000864.1:0-2005 GCA_964508085.1 uncultured Saprospiraceae bacterium
TGATAACAAGGCGTAGCCGTCTGGGTATTGAGGGTTGACCAATTTGTCATTCGGGTCATAAGCGCAAACTAAAGGACTAAGGTATTCAAAGATTTCGGATTGTTGATCACCGTTTGCATCATTGTAGCTCACCCAGGAGGAAAAGTTCAGATTTTCACCAATTGGAAAGTTATCAACTCCAGGAATATCTAACAAGACCTCTGCGGTAAAGTGATTTCCAGGAAAGAGCTCAGATATATTCCAGCCAATGTTCCCGTCTGGATCAATACTGTCTGGTGGACTAATGAAATTGATGTCAACAATAGCATCATCAACAGCTAACCATAATATACCACTGGTCGTACTAGTTCCCATATTGTTTGCAATTACCGTCAGTGGAACTCTTTCACTACAGCGCATAGGAGGGGCAGCGATAAAAGTATTAAGATCAGAGTTGATTGTATTTGGAACCACTCCAAAGTATAATATTTCCGAGGGTATAGTTCCATCCAAAGTGATGTTATAAGAGCCATTTGGCGTACTGAGATTCCAACCCGGCATCAGGCCTGGATTAAAGCTAAAGGTGTAAGTGCCATCCGGCAGATAGATAGATCCACCATTAGTAGAATTCCCACAAGCATTGATAGGATAGGATTCGATTTCGACGCAACCACCGGGGTAGTAAGGCTCGTCAGGATCCATCATTTGATTTTGGTTGAGGTCGTAGAAAATAGGGTAGTGAACCACATTGATCTGATTGGTCAAACATTGATCTGAGACTTCTGATGCATCTTCACAACCAGGAGCATTATTGTTTAAGGAAACGGACTGACCATTTAGAAATAACTCACAAATAGAAAAGGGATGATGGCAAATTGCTAAGTCATCATTGTTTGATATTGTAATGTCACCGGTTTGAGTTAAATCGACATTTAGTAAACCATTTAAGCTGACAAGATCGTCGTTTTGAGAAATGAGAATTTCTCCGTCTATTAATACTAAATTTTCCAAGCCATCCAAGGTGGTCAACATTTGATTTTGCATAATCAACAATTCGCCTTCGATAACGGTCAAGCCATCTAGGCCATCCATGTTCTGCAAACCCGTTTCGAAAATAAACAGATCCTCCAATGTAGTTATACTTTCCAAACCATTCAAACTGTTGAGCGGATAAACGACATCCAGATTTAATACCCCTAAGCTAGTCAAACTATTCAGTCCATTTAGCGAACTTACAAACATGTCATTTAAGCGCAGCTCGCCGGCATGACTTAGATTTTCGAGACCGGTCAAATCGGTCAAGCCCGGGTTATCTTCGATATCAAGTTGCCCAGATATGTTGGTTAAGTTATTCAAACCATTGAGGTTCGTCAACAAAGGACAACGGGAGATTTCTACATGTTCTGCAATACTGCTTATATTCTCAAACCCTTGAAGGTTACTTAGCATTTCATTATCGACTATTTCTAAATAGGTGTCAATATTAGTCAGACTGGAAAAAGCACTTAAACTCGTTAAAAGATCTGCGCCTCTGACCCGCAATGCACCAACAGAAGTAATGTTTTGGATGCCTGTAATGTCACTGATATCTGGACTACTCGTGATCCTGAATACCCCTTCCACAGTAGTGATTCCACTGAAGCCATTTAAATTTGTAATGCCACTTCCTTGAATAATTAGGTCTCCATCAATGCTGGTACAGTTTGGATAGTTTGTACCAAAATCATCAATCGACTCTTGGGTCGTAAAAGTGAAGGTCGTCGGACACTGGCCTTGTAAAGAGAAGCTGCAAAAAAG
The DNA here is from genome assembly GCA_964508085.1 of uncultured Saprospiraceae bacterium. Lineage (GTDB taxonomy): Bacteria > Bacteroidota > Bacteroidia > Chitinophagales > Saprospiraceae > CALGLS01. Next base: position 1,777 of record CAZDTI010000864.1, read on the forward strand.
GCTTAATAGAAAAAAGAAAAGAGAGCTAAAGGTTTTCATGACTTGTTTTTTATAATAAAAAAATGGCCCACTTTGACACAGGAAGTGCAACGTAGATTGTATTATTTTAATCAGAAAACTTTGGATAGAATTTTTAAAGATAATTAAATTTTTTGTAAGATTAGAAAAAGACTTTTGAAAAATCTATAATAGAAGAAAAGCTGGAAAATACTTTAAATAAAACCCGTAC
>CAZDTI010000865.1:0-2000 GCA_964508085.1 uncultured Saprospiraceae bacterium
CACCTCTCATTCCTAGAAAATTTAATTTTTTTCACACCCCGCGCAGCGAATTCCAAAAACCTCAGGTTAGGCAGTTGAAATCCCGAATTATGCGCAACAAAAAAGGATTCTTACTAATTTTAAAAAATAATTTAAAAATTTATATAATGAAAAACTTAGGAATATTCACATTACTCTGCTTACTGGTTTTCTCATCTTGCCGAAAGGATACAAATATAGAGGATGAAATGGTGACAACGCCACCGATCAATATTGAAAATTACGAACCCAAAATTGAAACCATCGTTGGAGACATTACTGGATATATCATCGATGAAAATGGCGACCCTGTTGTGGCTGCTAACATAATTATGGATGGGAAAAATACAACAACGGATGACTATGGTCACTTCTTTTTCAAAGACGAGAGCATGAATAAATTAGGAACTTTAGTTAAAGTACAGAAAGAAGGTTACTTCCAGGGAAGTCGTCGATTCTTCCCAAATGCAGATCAGGACAACCGAGTCAAAATTCAATTGATAACCAAAAGTTTCGATGATTCTTTTAATACTGCAGATGGTGGAACGGTTTCAATGACCAATGGTGCTTCAGTAGAGTTTTCTGCTAACAGCATACGGACGGAGGCAGGAGCTGCATACACTGGCACCGTAAAAGTAGCTACTAAATGGATGGATCCTTCTTTAACCGCTACTCTTGACCAAATGCCTGGTAACTTACAAGGCTTGAACGCCGAAGTTGAAGAAATGGCTTTGGCAACTTATGGAATGATCGCTGTAGAATTGGAAGGCGAAAATGGAGAAGCTCTGAATATCGCTACTGGTATGACGGCAACTATTTCGATGCCGGTTCCTGCGGATATGTTGAGTGCAGCTCCCGCAGAAATTCCATTATGGTCTTATAACGAAGAGTACGGCTTGTGGGTAGAAGAATCAACAGCAACTTTGCAGAATGGCGTTTATGTAGGAGAAGTTACTCACTTTTCTTTTTGGAATTGTGATTTGCCTTTCGAATATGTAAATCTGGATTTGACTCTAGTCGATGACAGTGGAAATCCTTTGAGCTTCTATTTAGTAACCCTTACCGCAGGGTCGGGAACAAGTGCGCCAATGACAAGTGGTTATGGTTACACGGACAACAACGGAAATGTATCTGGAGCTATTCCAGCGAATGAGGAATTGACGTTAGAAGTGACTGGCTTTTGCGGAGAAGTGTTGTATACTTCAATGGTAGGACCGTATAGTACTGATGTAACAGAGACGATTACTATATCGGGAAGTACCGTAAATAACACTACTATTACAGGGACTTTAATAGACTGTGATGGTAATCCTGTGAGCAATGGTTTGGTCGTTGCAACTTTCAATGGGCAGACGGCATATCATTATACCTCGGCTAATTTTTCCTATATTTTTACGACTTGTGGTGGAGCCTCCGGCGATGTGACGGTGACTGGTATTGATTTGGATGCTTTGGAGCAAGGTGCTGAAGTTACTGCTCCTGCAGCTGCAATTACAGATTTGGGAGATGTAAGCGCTTGTGGAGATCCCGTTTTAGATGGACTTACCCTTACAATAGATGGTGTTAGTAAGACTTATATTGGTATAAGTGTAGATGTCAGTACAGCAGGGACGAGTAGTTATATTTCGGTAGGTTTTGGTCCGGGGTCTAGTGATTTTATAGGTTTCGGTTTCGAAGGAGTGACTCCGGGAGATTATTCAACGGAGAATTTTATTGAAGGGATTTCAGATACAGATATGGGCTGGCAATTTTTTCAGAACGTTGGATTTAGTACCTTTATTGTCACAGAATATGATGCGAATGTCTTGGTGGGAACGGCGAGTGGAGATTTGTTTGATGCCAATGGAAATACAGTGCCCGTGGAGGTGAGTTTTGATATTACTTTGTAGTGGAAATTTAAGGTAGATGAGGGGTTTCAACTTCAACTGCAACTGCAACTTCAATCTCAAAGCGCTCAGTTCGCGAGCCACTCGCGATAAAAG
>CAZDTI010000866.1:0-1995 GCA_964508085.1 uncultured Saprospiraceae bacterium
TATCAGGAAAGAAAAATTACGGTTAGAGAGACTATATCACAAAATAAATAATACAATATCTTTTGAAATTGATTGTTCTTATAAGGTAAAAGGTGATACATTGTATTTATCATATTCAGATAACGAAAAACTTACCATGGTACGAATAAAATAGTTTTACTTTTTTATAAATAGTGCTGGGTCACAAATACAACAATATCAAATTTAATCCTTTTTGCAAAATTCATGATTTTTAATTGTTAGCTTTTAAAGCATCTACTTTGTTTTAAATAATTGCTATACCCTTATAACGTGAGTTCGGTACAAGAAAATTTACGTCAGTCAGAGACATCCAATAAAATTTTATCCAGTGTTTAAACTGACGTATCTTAGTTGTATTTAATTAAGCCATAATATAGTCGATAAAAAGAATAGTGTTTTTATACCTGAGTTAGAGTATGATTATCGGAAAATAGAGTCAGTGTTTATGGTGCTCAATTATTATTGATGCCCGAATGGTAGTCTATCTGCAATCATTATTTTCTGAGCGTGGCTTTTAAAACAGTAGATAATGAAAAAAATCAGAGAGCATTCAGCGGGAATTGATATTGGCTCGCGCAAAGTTTTTGTAAGTATCGAGAATTTGGAAGTTAAGAGTTTTGATACTTTCACAGAGGATTTGGAGTTATTAGCAAATTACTTGCTAGATAATGAAGTTTTAACTGTTGCTATGGAGGCAACAGGGGTTTATTGGGTGATTTTATACGATATTTTAGAATCCAGAGGTCTGGATGTTTGGTTAGTTGATGGTCGTAGTACCAAACAAGTTCCAGGTAGGAAGACTGATGTTAAGGATTGTCAATGGATTCAGCAATTACATAGTTACGGTTTGTTAAGTCGTTGTTTTGTTGCAGATGATCTTATCCAGGAATTACGAGGATATCAAAGGTTAAGGGAGGATCATATTCGTAGTGCAGCTATGCATATAAATCATATGCAAAAATCCCTTACTTTAATGAATATTCGTTTAAAGGAAGTGTTAAGTCAAATTCATGGCGCTAGTGGTCTTAAAATTATACGTTCTATTCTTTCAGGTGAAAGAGATCCTGAGGTTTTGGTGGAAATGTGCCATACAAGTATTCTAAAAACCAAGAGGGCATTAGTAGTTAAATCTCTTCAAGGTCATTACAATGAATCTGGTTTATTTGCTTTAGAACAGGCTGTTAACTGCTATGATTTTTATCAACAGCTCATTGTAGACTGTGATAAAAAGATAGAGCAGGTTTTGAGGAAAATGAGTTCGGGTAAACCATTACCGCCAAACCGCCAAACAAAGCGCAAACCTATCAGGCATCATAAACCTAATATTAAGAAAATGGATAACCATCTATTGAAAATATTTGATGGGAAAGATGCAACTAAATTACCCGGCATCACTGATTACAATTGGATGCAGCTTTTAGCAGAAATAGGAGTAGATATGAAACAATGGAAAACTGAAAAACATTTTACTTCTTGGCTAGGGCTAGCTCCTAAACAAAATCATTCAGGTAAAAAAAGAAAAAATTACAAAGGAAAAGGCAAACCAAAGGCAGGAATTATTTTCCGGCAAGCAGCAACAAGTTTGATAAATAGTAAAAATATTGCTCTAGGCGCTTTTGGCAGAAAAATAAGAGCCAAAAGAGGGCCATCAGTTGCTATAAAAGCGGTTGCCAGAAAACTTGCTGTATTATATTGGAAGCTATTTGTTAACGGATTGAAATATGTAGAAAAAGGCATTGAAGCATATCAGGAGAAAATAATAATGAATAAACAAAAAAATGTTATCAGAATGGCCAAAGAGTTAGGAATGTCAATTGTCTATAAAACAACAAGTTAGAAGATACGTCAATGGTAGTGATTTTCGACAGAAAATTGTATCGAAGACAAGTAAATTTTCCATCAAAAGCCTTGTCATCCTGAGCATGTCGAAGGGTCGATACAATTTTTCTTCGTTTCACTATGAAAAATCACTCA
>CAZDTI010000867.1:0-1995 GCA_964508085.1 uncultured Saprospiraceae bacterium
AGTTTTTCGTTTATGTTTTGCGAAAGTTAAAGTTCATTCAGATTCAAACTCCAGAGATCAATGATGCTTTAAAAATATTTGAGACAATTAATGAAAGAGGAGTGGGGTTAAATCCGATGGATTTGCTGAAAAATTTAATATTCCGACAAGTATCACGAGATGAGTTTAGTAAACTTAAAGATAAATGGAAAGAGGTTATAAAGAAGCTTGAAAATAATAAAGAAAAGCCATTGCGTTTTTTAAGGTATTTTTTAATGGCGAACTATACTATTGATAATGAAAGAGGAGATGATATTTTGAGAGAGGATGAAATATATCATTGGATAACTAAATCCGAAAATGCTGCTAAATGTAATTATGTAAAGAAGCCTTTTGAGTTTGTAGCATTAATGTCAAATGATTTAGAGCTTTATATTAAATTTTTTAAAGGAGAGGATAAGAACGGTAGTAACGTGTATTTGAATAATATTAGAAAGCTTGGTGGAGGAGCTTTTCGTCAGCATCTTGTTTTGCTTTTGGCCGTCAGGCACTTACCATTAGAATTGTTTAACCATTTTGCTAAGCAACTTGAAGTCTTGATTTTCAATTACTTTATTACTGGAGTTCAAGCTAAAGTTTACGAACGTAATTTCTCTAAATGGGCAAAGAAGCTCAAAAGGATAGAAAACAAGGATGATTTGAATCAGTTTATTGTGAATGAATTAATGCCAGAGGTTGCTTCAATGGAAGAAAGTTATAAAACTCGATTCCTGCAACTACGTTATTGGTCATTGCAACAGTATAGATTACGATATGTGCTCGCGAAGATTACCCAGTATATTGATCAGGAAAGACTTGGTGCCTACGTCCCACAAAATTTGGATGTCTACATTACTAAGGGAATAGAGATAGAGCACATTTTACCAAATACACCGAGTGAAGAATTGATTACTTCCTTTGGAGAGGATTACCATGAGTATAAAAATATGCTTGGCAATTTAACTCTTTTAGAGAAGAGTATAAACGCGTCTATTGGCAATGGCGACTTCTATAATATTAAGGCAGTTGAGTATTTGAAGTCTCAATTCTATATTACAAAATCAATATCAGCTATTGAGGGTGTTGGCGCTAATACCGCTATCAATAGAACGAATGAAAAATTGCAGTCGTATTCTGATTGGGATAAGGAGTCGATTGTTTCGCGGCAGAATTTGCTTTATAATTTGTCTAAGGAGATATGGAGGATTGAGGTTTTGGGTTAGAGTTTAAAATTTTGCTAGATTTGAGCTTTTGAATGAAATTAATACTGCGTTTAAATATCTGCTTGGGGGAGTTCAGAGTGACGAGGTTTACTAACTTGAATTTAAGAAGAGTTTAAAAAAACAGATTGGACAATTTATCTACTATACTAAAGGAAATACTTCTCAACTCGCTTAAAGCATCATGGATCAATTTCCTTGCAGCTATTAAGAATTTTTATACTTGGTTGTTTGGCTCGGCAGGAAGTTTCTTTAGTTCATATAAAAATATCATAGATGAGAATCCGTGGCATAATATAATAGGTTTTATTCTTGTTAGCTTAACTGCATTGTTCGTATGCTTACTTCTTAGAAATATTTTCGTTCAAACTTGGAGAAGGTATTTTTTATTCAAGAGAGAATCGGTTTATGGAAAAGCAATTATTCTTCTAAGTGAGGGATTTGCTAAGATTCATTCGCTAAAGAAAAGAAAAAAACTAGCTCCGGAGGAACTAAAAGCGATACTGATTGCATTTTGTGATTCAATAAAACAAATTTACGACTACAAAACGAAGTCAAAATGTTCTGTTTCTATTCAAGTGTTTATTTCTCCTTATTCAAGTATTGAAAAAATGCCTAGAATGGCAGAAATTCATAATTTAGTGAGAGACAAAGACGCGAGTAAAAGGGATGATGAGAACTACAAAAAGACAAAACATCATATTGAAGTTGTTTAAAAATGTTTTGTTTGATATCTAATAAGAATGAGCGAAAAGGC
>CAZDTI010000868.1:0-1995 GCA_964508085.1 uncultured Saprospiraceae bacterium
TTTAGGGGAAACTAAAAAGAGTCAGTTTTTGGTTGGTTTTGCATTAGAAACTAATAACGAATTAGAACATGCAAAGGGCAAACTAAAATCGAAGAACTTAGATTTAATAGTTTTAAATTCCCTTCAAGATAAAGGTGCAGGTTTTGGTGTATCGACAAATAAAGTTACATTTATATCATCGTCTGATGAGATTATAGAACATCAACTTAAATCCAAGGCAGAAGTTGCCGAGGACTTAATGCAACAGATATTAAAACAATTACATGCGTAAGATTTTAATTTTATTCACTTTTTTATATTCCGCAATTGTATTCTCACAAGAGTTAAATTGCTCTGTCAATGTTATTGCTCAGCAAACAGGTAATGATAATAATGTTGTTTTTAAGACACTCGAAAAGCAACTAAACGAGTTCATAAACAATACACAATGGACTGAAGAATCTTTCGGATCACAAGAGCGTATTAATTGCAGTATGGTTATTAATGTCAGTAATTACGAGAATGACAGATTCAATGCAACATTACAGGTATCTTCTTCACGACCGATATTTAATTCAACATACAGCTCGCCAGTATATAATTACAACGATAAGGATTTTAATTTTCAGTATTTAGAATTTCAGAACTTGGTGTATAACCCATTACAGTTTGAGTCTAATTTAATTTCAGTCTTATCGTTTCATGTATTTATGATTCTAGGCATGGATGCTGATTCTTTTGCTTTAAATGGCGGAGATGAATACTTTAAGCAAGCTCAGGTGATAGCTAATTATTCGCAACAACTCAATGGGCAAGGTTGGAAATTAGAAGATGGCTTACAGTCGCGTTTTGCGTTAATAGACAACTTATTGTCGCCTACGTTCAAGGAAATAAGAAGTACAATGTATAACTACCACATAGATGGTTTGGATATTATGGCAGCTAGTGCCAAAGAAGGTAAGTCTAAAGTGATTTCAACTTTAACAGATTTACAAAAAATTCACCAAAGACGACCAAACTCTTATTTACTTCGTGTTTTTTTTGATGCTAAATCGGATGAATTAATGGATATCCTTTCTGGCGGTCCAAGTGTCAGCATCACCGAAGCTGTCGATATCTTGAATAGAATTGCTCCAATGCACTCCCAAAAATGGAGGAATATTAAGTTTTAAAACTTTAATATATAAATTTTGAAAATGTCATTCTGAATCAAGTTCAGAATCTATACTTTTGTATAAACTAATTATAGATGTTTTGCTCACTTCTCTTTACATAAAAAACTATGCACTTATTGATGAACTTTTTGTGAAGTTCAACAATGGGTTTACCATTATTACGGGAGAAACAGGAGCGGGAAAATCCATTCTTTTAGGTGGTTTATCATTGGTTTTAGGAAAGCGAGCAGATTTAAGTCAAGTCAAGAATTCTGATGAAAAGTGTATTATAGAAGCGGTTTTTGATATTGCTAATTACGATTTAAAATCGCTTTTTGCGCACTTGGATTTAGATTATGATGTGCAAACTATTATAAGGAGAGAGATTCTGCCATCTGGGAAATCTAGAGCATTTATTAATGATACACCTGCAACCTTAGATAGTTTGGCGGTGCTTAGCACCTATCTAATCGATATACATTCACAACACCAAACACAGCAATTAACTCAAGATGAGTATCAATTTAAGGTCATAGATGCCTTGGCTGAAAACAGTGATAATCTAGGAGTATTTGAAAAGTCATTGAGGACTTATAAATCTCTACAAAAATCCTTGGAGGAATTAAAAGTCTCCAAGGCTGAAATGATTAAGGAATACGATTATAATCTATTCTTATATAAAGAGTTAAATGATGTTGAATTGGAGTCTTTAAACCTTGAAGACCTAGAAGCGCAGTACGAAGAACTGAATAATGTTGAGATAATAGGAGGGAAGTTGTCCAGTGTCAAAGCAATACTAAATTCGGAAGAGTTGGGAGCGATAGATCAACTTCATAATGTCAGGCAGGAGCTTTCGCGAATT
>CAZDTI010000869.1:0-1978 GCA_964508085.1 uncultured Saprospiraceae bacterium
CTTCCGATGTAGATGACTTAGTACCATTTCTTAGAGATGGATTGCAAGATTCTTATCTGGAAAGATATGTTCCTGAAGCCTTACCGACAGGTAATTGTTTTCCAAATGCTGATCAACAGTCTAAAATTGACTTGGGCTGCACGTCTGAACAAAACATTTTTTAGTAAAATATCTCGAGGCTGTCCAAAAAGGACAGTCTTTTTTACTTATTGATAAATTAGATTTTGACCTATGATTAGGCGTGTCTTGCTTTTAATTGTAAATAATATTGTTTTTATCCCCATTTGCCTAACTATGTTCTCCAACACTGTTCCAGTGTTCCTAAATAAGCTCTTTTTAAATTTAGTTGGGTTTATTTTACAGCCTTTTGCTATCATTTTTCTAAGGTTATGTCCAATTGCCATTAGCAAAAATTCTAATTTGACTTTGTCCATGCCTTTCATTGTAAACCTTTCGAAGTTATTATTACTTTTTAATTGTCCGAAGACTGCTTCCACTTCTACCGGTCTATTACTTCTATATTCTATGCCTTTTTGACTGCTCAGTAATGCTCTGGCTTTACTTTTAAGCTCATTGAGTCGATGGTTTACCTGTATTATCCGATTTGTTTTTCCTTGATGACATGATCCTCTTAATGGGCAGCCATCACATCTTTGAGCCTGATAATGGGTTATATGTGATTGATAACCATTACCTGAAACTCGTTTTGAGGTAGCTACTTTATTCATTCGTTGTCCCATCGGGCAAACAAAAAAGTCCTTTTCTTCATTATAGAACAAGTTTTGAGCTAAGAATGGATTGTTTTTGACCTTACGTTTTTGCTCCTTGTGGAAGTAATTATATTTTACATATGCTTCAATTTGTTTTTCTTCTAGTATCTCATAGTTCTCTTCACTTCCATATCCAGCATCTGCTACTACTTGCCTGCTTTGTTTTCCATTACTGTCTTCAAAGCCCTGTAAATGAGATGGTAAGGTAGTAGTGTCACCAGGGTTCTGATGAATAGAAGCATGCGTAATAAACTGATTTTCCGTTGATATTTGTGCGTTATAGGCAGGTTTTAGTTGACCATTCTTCATATGATCATCCTTCATTCGCATGAAAGTTGCCCCAGGGTCTGTTTTACTATATGACTTTCTTTTGCCCATGATATCAAGATCACTTTCATACTTTTCTAGTTTAGGCAAATGCTCGGCTTGGAGCTTTTCTAGTTGTTTGGCTTGTTGTTTACTGGGTTCTTTCAGCTTTTTATTAATTACTGAGAGTTTTTCTTTTAGAAGCCCTGCATCGATCTTTTTGGGTAAATCTTCCTTATTGAACTCCTGATTATCTGATTGGATGCTACTTTCAATATCGCTGAGTATAGTAGCTACTTTAACCTCAAGTTTATCCTTATACTTTTCTATTGAACCCTTCCAGACGAAGGTGTAACGATTAGATACCGCCTCAACCTTAGTCCCATCGATGTACTGGATATCTAAACTCACATAGCCCAAGTCCACTAATAGTTTTACTACTTCTGCAAATAACTGGTGAATGTGACCTTTCAGAATTTTACTTCTAAAATCATTGATGGTTCTGAAATCAGGTGTACTATTACCTGAAAGAAACATAAAGTGAATGTTCTCACCCAAAGCTTTTGCTATCTTCCTACAAGAATAAACATTACTTAAATAGCTGTAAAACAGTATTTTAATCATCATTCGTGGGTGGTATGATGATGTACCTCCTCCTTTATACTTTTTTATAATATCGCTGATATCAAGTTGGTCAACAACTGAACTTACTAAACGAGATGGGTGGTGGTCTGGAATCTTAGAAAAGATATCACCGGGGAAAAGCTCAGGAGTTAATCCGGGTTGGTTTTTAAATACTGCTTTGGCCATCGATCAAGTCTTTTTACTTGACTTAATTTAACCAATACTAACTTTTTTTAAAAGAAAAAGGCTATCCAAAATACTTTTCGGACAGCCTCTTC
>CAZDTI010000870.1:0-1968 GCA_964508085.1 uncultured Saprospiraceae bacterium
TTGATTTGGAGCAAAGTTCTTTGACAAGGTTTTAAAGTTTCAATGTATTGTTCATTTTTCCATCTGCTAATACCCAACCTTTTTTTATTGCCACTCGTGTTTTAAGTAACAATCAATATTGCCTTCACTCATTGGAGGTTTATTCTCTTCAAAATCTAAGTACAACATCAGTTCTACCGCTGGCTTCTCTATATCAGATGAGAGAGGGGAGGTAATGACTAATAGCTAATGGTTGACGATTGGAAAAATACAAAGCATATGAAAAAAGATTACACACTACTTCTATTTCTTGCATTCGCAAATTTAACAATAATTCTACAAAGTTGTGTTGGCTATAATATCGCAGTTGAAACTTATGTAAAGCCAAATACTCCAGTAATAAAATACACTTATTCCAAAGCGAATTATAAAAACATCCCACATTACGAAGGTGATGAAAGACCTAGCGACAACTATGAATCAGTGGTTAGAATTACGGTAACTGGAAATAGTAGAGCTTCTAGAGAAAAACTAATAAATCGAATGAAAAAGGAAGCATCTTTATTTAAAGCCGATGGCGTTATCTTGCTGGATGAAAAATATATTGTTCGGGAAAGTTTTAATGGATTTTCTTTAGCTTTAAATATTGTTACCATATTTACTAGTCTTGACGATCCCTGTGAAGAGCCGACAGATCTACCTGTTGAAGATGAATATGAAACCTTAAAAATGGAGGGAATTGCTTTTCGATATAAAGAGTGAAGCAACCTTTTAACTTCCATTTTGATTCTCCCGATTCGATGTGAATCCGAAAACTGACCACTTTGAGGGTGAAAAAGAAACTATAGTACGAAAATATTCGTATTTCTTTTGATCCTTCCTCGTTTATTCCTAAATTAGCTGTTATTAGAGCAACTTGTACGTCTCAAAACGGAATAAACCCAGTTAGGTCATGATACTAAAAAAGCTAAAACATACCCTTCGCTCCTTCAAAAAAAACAAAGTGTACACGCTCATAAATATCTTTGGGTTGTCCCTTGGTATGGCTTGTTGTTTTCTGATGCTACTCTATTGCGCACACGAATTTAATTACGATGATTTTCATAAAGATAAAGATCAAGTATATCGGATTGAATACAGTATGGGTAGAGCTTCGGGAAATTTGACTCGCATACCGCCAACCATACAGCCAGCATTAGCTGATTATATTCCAGAGATAGCTGCAAGTGCTCGTTTTTATCCCAGAGCCTTGAGTATTGAATTATCGGACAGCAAACGGCAATTCGAAGTTGAAAATGTCTTCTTCGTTGATCCTTCCGTAGTGGATGTATTTGCTTTTGATTATTTGCAAGGGAATGCGGATTTGGCTTTTAACAAACCAGAATCTGTAGTGCTCAGCGAGGAAACGGCTTTACATTTTTTTGGCCATACCAATGTTGTTAATGAAACCTTGACCCTGGCTGGAGAAAAAGGTTTTAGAATATCTGCGGTTGTAAAGGACTGGCCAAGTAATTCACACTTGGAATTTGAAGTTCTCCTCCCTTTTGAGACGATGTACAATGTTGAACCGATCCATGCTCGGGAATCAGCTAGACAATTTGTGGAAAGAAATTGGACCGCAACCCATTCTTATACCTATGTAAAGCTGAAACCGAATACAAATCCTAAACAAGTAGAACAACGCTTTGCCGATTTGTTAGAAGAAAAAAGCGATGAAAACTTAAAAGCTTCTCAGACACTGAGCTTAATCCCCATTCAAAATATTCATTTGTATTCTGATAATGGTGGGCCAAAACCAGCAGGAAATTTAAATTACCTTTATCTCTTTCTTTTGATAGGTATTTTGACCTTAAGTATTGCCTGCATCAACTTTGTAAATTTGAGCACCGCCAGTGCCATGACACGTACGAAAGATGTAGTCGTGCGTAAATTGTTAGGGGCTCAACGTAGTGAATTAATAAAACGTTTTTTAAGTGAGTCTGTTTTACT
>CAZDTI010000871.1:0-1949 GCA_964508085.1 uncultured Saprospiraceae bacterium
GAATAATTGGAGCCATCATGACTCGTGTAGGAATACCATTAGCCGATAGTAACTCAACAGTTTTCAAACGCTCTTTTGCAGATGCGGTTCGAGGTTCCATAAAGGAACGCAATTTTTCATCCAAAGTAGTGATTGAAATACTAACTCGGACTAAGTTCTCTTTTGCCATTTTTTGGAGCAATCCAAGGTCTCTTAAAATCAGAGAATTCTTAGTAATGATTCCAACTGGGTGCCGATACTTCCAAAGGACTTCCAACATGGATCGAGTGATCTTCAATTTCCGCTCTGCTGGCTGATAACAATCCGTGTTTCCTGACAACATGATTGGCTTTGCCTTCCATTTGGGATGCAAAATTCGTTCTTCTAACAAGGCTGCTGCGTTTTTCTTAATCAGTATCTTTTGTTCAAATTCCGTCCCTGCACTATAGCCCCAATAAGGATGTGTATTCCGTGCATAACAATACACACAACCATGCTCACATCCTTGATAAGGATTCGCAGAATAGTCCATTGGAATGTCTGGACTAATGACTTTATTGACAATCGTTTTGGGATTGGTATTGATAAACTGTGTCCTCAATTGCTTTACGCCTTCGTCCTCATCAGCCAGGGGATTCGAATCGTAAACATGTTTATCGAAACGGCTAGGCGGATTTATCTGAGCTCCCCTACCCTTTAGATAGGCGGCCGCTTGGAAGAAATCGAAGGAGTCCGTTTCTGTATTAATCATATTGGTATAATTTGTTTTGCAAATATATACGTTTTGTTTTATAATGCAAATTATTAACAACATTTTGTTGCTTAAATAAACCTGCTTCCCTATTTACCAATCGCTTTTTGTTTTTTACCGTTCGTCATAAAAGGCTTTCTTTCTAAGTCCTCAACCTATAGATTTGTATTAAATAATTACTTAATCCACTTCTTTAGGAGGTTTAAACAAAAACAAATGATGGTTAGAATTTCAATTTTACTAGTACTCCTAAGCTCATTTATTAGGGTACAATGTTCTGCTCAATCCTTTCCTGGTAAGGAGTGGGATAGAAATTTAAGTCCAACGTTCTCTGGTTGGGATGCAGAAAAATTAAGTCAACTTCGGGAATATATAGTGGATAGTACTGCTACCACTGGAATGATGATTATTCAGGACGGAAAGGTCGTATTTGAATATGGGGTTCTTACGGAGAACAGCTATATCGCCTCTTGTAGAAAAAGTGTGTTGGCCATGTTGTATGGTAAGTATGTTGGAAATGGGCTTATTGATTTAGACAAATCTTTAGAGGACATGGGTATTCATAAACTCGAACCGATTACAGAACTGGAAGCACAGGCAACGACAAGGGATATTATTTCCTCACGGTCTGGTGTCTATTTACCGGCTTCAAATGCGGGAGATATGAGTGCAATGGCGCCAAAACGAGGAAGCGTAAAACCTGGAGAATTTTGGTTGTACAGCAATTGGGATTTCAACATGGCCGGTTACATTTTCGAAAAAGAAGCCAATACGAATATCTACGATGAAATAGAAAGTCAACTGGCTATTCCTCTGCAAATGCAGGATTGGGATCGTTCTATTCAGCAAAAGTCAGGAGCCTATATCCATTCCGATTTTAAAGCATACCATATGTGGTTTTCCACAAGAGATTTGGCTAGAATTGGATGGTTGATGCTTAATAATGGAACATGGAAAAACAAACAAATAATAGATAAAGATTGGGTAAGCGAGATGACAAGTCCAAAAAGTACTTTTGAGGAGTTGGATAAAACTGCTCCGAGAATGAAAGAATTCGGTGGTTTTTTTAGCTACGGCTATATGTGGTGGCTGTGGGAGAAACCCGGAAATAAATTGTTGAAAAATGCCTACTCCGCAAGTGGAGCCTGGAGACAAAGCATTACCATTTATCCAGAAATGAACACCGTACTTGTTTTTAAAACCAATAATAATTATGAAC
>CAZDTI010000872.1:0-1928 GCA_964508085.1 uncultured Saprospiraceae bacterium
CAAATAGATCATAAAAGTGTAAAAGCTTCTTTCGTTTTGGTTGCGTTGGTAAGGTGCGTCATAATGCCAATTAAATTGTTGATTCACATCGTAGCGGTAAAAGCGGAATAATTCATTTAATCCAATGGCCTGAAATTCTCCCAAATCATAGGGAATGAATTCTTCAATTTCTTTCCATATTTGTTCAGCGAGATCTTCGTCTTCCCAAAACAAACGATCATTATTTCTAAAGTCTTCCATTTCTACAGGCCCATTAATGGTATTGACCCGAGCTTTCTCAAAGCCTTCTGCTTCGCTTTTTTGAATGAATTGTTGGCAAGAGGCAGGAGTCCATAAGTTTTGAATAGTGAATACGTCGTTAGAGTGTTCAATTAATTCCATAGGATTCGATTTAAGCATTTTGTGGATGAAGGGAAATTGCAAAAATCGAGAACAACTTCACTCCAGATTCAGTTCCAGCTTTTACAATTATTTTCAAAAAAATGAAACAACCTTCTACTTCACTTTGGAGCCTTTCGAGTTGCAGGAAGTTGAAAATTCATTCTACAATGCTTAGAAGTTGTTTAAAAATAGCTTTACCATATGCTTCTGTGCCTATCACTAAAAATCGTTGAAAATTAATTCTTTTTTTTGTTTAATTTATTCAATTCTCTTTGCACTATTTTTGCTCGTTTTGGTTTATTTGATTTTTTATAAACCATCAGGAGTAGCTCATATATGGCTTTATCAGGTTTCACTCTTATAGCTTTTAGAAGATATTTTTCTGATTCCTCATATTTTTTCAAGTAAAAATAACCAATCCCCATGCTATGATTTGCTTGTGGATTATTTGGGTATAGTTGGATATATTTCTTAGCATATTTCAGCATTCCTAAGCCGTCTTTTGCTGAGTTGCAAACGATGGCCATATTGAGCCAAGCATTATAATTATTCGAATCATATTTAATAGCGTTCAATAGTAATGAGTAAGCCTCTTGAAATTTTCGTTCTTGAATAGCTTTATAGGCAAAGAAATTATCCTTATTATTCCTCTTCACAACATATGCAATGCCTTTTCCGTCTATGGTTATGGTCTTGAGCAGATCTGTTTTCTTCGGAGGGAAAACCACTCTTCTAATTTTAGGATCAATGAAGGCAGTTGATAAAACAGCGTAATCCCAATCTATATTTTTCCATTGCCTTACTCCGGATTTTTGGAAAAAAATATTAAGAGCTGTTGTATCATAATAATCATTCAATGAGGCACCGTTGTTAGAAATGATCCTCACCTTCTTATCCCTCTTAGTTGATAGCTCGTTTTTTAAGAGCCAATCGACACCTTCCGACACTCCCAATTGTTGATAATCGTTATCATAGTTATCATAAGCCTTAGCAAACCCACCAACAAATTCATTATAATAAGTATATAAAAAAGGTTGGTTTTTACATTCCCATAACAACGTTTTTCCGATCAACACTATAAAACAAGCTAACGTAATGAAACGTACTAGATTTTTCTGAACCGGAAAAATGAACAGCGTGATAGATATGCTTAGAATAATTATAAGAGATGGATAAAAGAAAAGAATGTGTCTCCAGCCGTTATAAATAGCGGCTTCTGAAAATATAACATAAATGGGGGGAAATAAACTTATAAAAAGTAAGAACATTATATTCGTCCGACCTACTACCTTACAAGATTTCAAGAAATAGAATACACTTAAGACAATAGCTATCCAAATAAAAATTGGTAGTGTTATCCATAATGATTTTAATAAATAATTAAAAGGTAAATTAAGCGAATTAATTAATTTCCCCTCAAACAACATTTTTATTTTAGCTGGAAAACTAGAAGCAACATTCAACGCATTTGTTACATGATCAAAAGGATGAATAAAAAAATTAGGATAAAATAACAATCCTAGGATTATACCAAAAAAAGAAATAAC
>CAZDTI010000873.1:0-1924 GCA_964508085.1 uncultured Saprospiraceae bacterium
CAACGGTTTCGGCTATGAGTAGTTGCGTGGTTTAGCACTTAACTTTTGCAAGCACACACCAAGCTGAAAATCTGCGAGGATTCTCAGAAATAGTCGATAACCAGCAATTACTTATAGCCATTGTTGTGTGCAGTTTTTATTTAATCAATGAATTCAATATTTGATATAATTTTAAATGGTTCAGATTCCAAAAACTTTTCTTTACCAAGGTCTTTGTTCGAGTTATAAACTTCTTTTATATACGAGGCTGTTAACGATTTGTTTAAGTCCTTTGGATTAGGAACAATGATATATGAATATTGTTGCCATACTTCCTTGTCTTCTGCTTGATAACGTACTATAAGTTCAGAATAATTTGCTGGTAAGTCATTTATTTTAATTTCGTCGTTAGCTACTTTTGAAAAAACAATTATACTTGGGTAAGAACAAAACTGATTTATCAATTTCTGCATACCTACTTCAATAACGTACTTATCAATTATGGGTCTATATACATTAAACATCATACTATAACTTTTTGAAGCGTTTAGCTCGCCATCTACAAGATTTGTGGAAAGTGCTAAATCCATACTTGCACTTGCAAATTCGAGTAATTCACTACTTTCATCAGTCTTTTTCTGAACACTTACATAATGTATTTTATTAGGCGTATCTTTTTCATAATTTTCATAAGTATTTGGAATCTTAACTTTAAAATTCCGTTCTTCCCATCCATATTTTTTACAGTAATCTGGTTCAATATGGACAACCTTATGTGGAACTTTTATTTCTAAATCAGTTTTATTGGCTTCATTAGATGAACATCCAATAGTAACCGTAATTATTAATAAAATAATAGTGTAGCTAATCGTTTTATTCATTTTTATCAGTATAATTTGTTTTAAGTTGAGTTTTTATAAAGTCAAAATTTTTAATCTTATTCCATAATTCTTTTGGTTCATTCGTAAACTCTTCGAGATTTATAATTATTAGTCCAGAATCTCTTTTACTTGCCCAAATAAACTCTTCAAAACTTTCAGTTGTTTGAATATTCTCCAATTCCGACACATTGCTTTTCAAATCTAATATTGCGATAGTTGGATAAGTCACTCCAGTAATTTCATCCAGAGTATTATTGTCAAGTAAACCAACTGTACTTAATTTGGCCTGTGAAAAATCACAATTGATTAATTTATTCTCAAACCTTAATTCAAAACGTCCTTTAAATGAACAATTTTTGAATTTTGGATTCCAATTTCCGCCAGTTTGTTTTGTATGAGCCCAAATAAGACAATTTTCAAATATGCATTTGTTTGTCAAGACAAAGGTATATTTGGCAGAGCAACGAATTTTAATTTCACAATCTATAAAATTACATTCTGAAAATGAACCAACGAATTCCTTTGCATCTATCTCAACTATTTTGTTGATGATTTTTTCTCGATGTCTTTTGTGAATTGGGAATCCGTGAGCTGTACTATTTGGTAATAGCTTTTCTTTTACAGAAGATTTAATGTCCGTACTAAATTCTAAATTTTTTTTTCCAAAAAGTTTATTCAAGATTGACATAATTTCTGTTTCTCAAATTGCACACAACGACCTGCTAAACGCAGTTCGACTTTGAGAACGAAGATACAAAAAGTGGAAGATAATGAGCTTTAGTTTCGCGCGGCCACGCGGAACTAGAGTTTATTAGCCGTCTTACTGAGGGAATTTTTCTTTTAAAAATTTGCTCAGTGAGCCACTTTATTGGATTGAGAGTTCGATGAGTCGCACCAAATTGCTTTTAGCTACTGATGTGACATCGTTTTCCCTAGATGGGTAGCAAAAGCTGAATTTAGCAAATAAGCCCTGACCCAATTTGGTTTAGCAGGTCGATGAAACACATTTCCAAAAGGGTGGGAACAACGCAGTTGTGGAGCCATTTTGGTCAGCTTTTCGCTGA
>CAZDTI010000874.1:0-1919 GCA_964508085.1 uncultured Saprospiraceae bacterium
ATTCGGTTCGTAGGCATTTGGATCAATTTGATTTGGAGCTGCATTATGAATGGTGATGGACATACTTATTGCGCCTCCTTTTTCAGCCATATCAATTGGTGGATTGGCAATATTAGGCGCATCTCCGAAAGATGGTAATTCCAAAATTGCGGGAAAAGGGCCTGAACCATTTGGTATAGAAATATAACCATAGACTTTACGATTATCAATGTTGCCTAGTTCAATTCTATAAGTCGTTGCATAAGTGCTACTTTGATAAAAACTAAGATTGGGATTCACAGGAACAGCAGCTAATTGGTTTTTCTGATTTGCCCAAAAGAAATCGAAGTCTGAAGGTTCAGGTTCTTCCTGCTGTATTTCATAAGGGGAAAACAAAGCCGTTGCTAAAGCCGTTTGCCCGCCTTGTGTCACTTTGCAGAAAACAGCAGCAGGTTCCGGGTGGCTATAAGTAATCGAGGTGGTCTGTCCAAAACCAAGATTGATGGTTCCAGAGGCTAAAGGACTCGTGTCATCATCATATTGAATAACATAGGTCGCTGTTCCCGAAGAGGAGGAACTGACTTCAAAAGTCATTGTTTCACCTGCCTCATATTGAGCATTTTCTTTATCGGCTATTACATTGAGTTGAGCAATGGTAACAGTTGCAAATAAATTAAGACATAAAAGGAATACGAAGCGAAATAACTGAATGTTCATTGTAAATGAGTTTTCTAGTGTCTATTTGTGAAATCTAAATCTATGGTCTTTGATTATCCGGGTTTCCTTTAGCTCTGTCAAAAGCTAATGGTTCACTATTTTCTGATAAAAAGGTAAATGGCTACATTTTAACAGTAATGTGAAAACAAAAAGATTGGTGATTTGATTTATATAGTAAGGGGGAGTAAAAAGATAAGGTCTGTAATTGATTGTAAAAATAAAGAAAACAAATGGGATACAAAAAATAATTTAGTACTATTGAAAATATTAGACTTGATCTGGTATAACCACTTGATACTCAGAAATCAACCAAGCAGTTTTTCATCGCATCTCCCTTATTAAGCATCTGCAACAATGTAAACATCTGTTTTCCCAGAGCTTACGTTTGGATTGAGTAATTCAAACGCTTATCAAAATTATCCCTTTCAAGATCAACTTCGCCTTCAGACAATTTACCACCCATATCTAAACAACCTCGTTGCTCCTTTGACTCCACACTTCTGATATTTATCATAGGCAATTCCTGTGTTTTTTCTAATTGTTTTTTCATCCTCTAAATTCATCCAGGATTCAATTACGGCTTCAACAACGTATGCCTCTGGCGCCATTAAATTGGTAGTCATTAACAAAGGGTATCCTTTAGAAGCCAGAAGATGCTCTTTAAAATATCGATGTGAAATACATCCTATCACAGACACTTCTCTTATGATTTCATCTTCACTCGGCGTCAAATCTAAAGTATAATCCATCAACCCGTTGTGGCCATTAAAAATTAATAAATCTGCATTACTTCCAACTCCTAATGTGACATTCCCAATTTCAATGGTTTCTTTATTCTTGCCAGATACCGCATTAAAAAAATCGACTAAGCAGTCTTTCATCACATCTCCTTTATAAGCATCTGCAACAATGTAAACATCTGTTTTTCCAGGGCTTACTTTTTTAAAAACAACTCTTTCTAAAATTGCCTCCGTCTTGTCTTTTTCTGAGCTAATCAACTTCCAGTTTACCGCTTTTTTGAAGTGGGTTTTAAATCCGTACAATGCGCCCCAATAAAGGTTTCGTCTTAAGTCAAATCCATTCCCTAGTTTTTCGGGGACCGGAACTATTCCTTGATTTTCGTTATCACAGAGTGGAATACTTAGATGAACGACGAGTGGTTCTCCTTTTTCAATTTTATTTTTTATTCGTTTTAAAGAGGTTTTTCTGGTGAATTCTTTTGT
>CAZDTI010000875.1:0-1894 GCA_964508085.1 uncultured Saprospiraceae bacterium
ACCAATCTAGATTATTGGATAAGTAAAAACATAGGCTTTTCTTTGGGCTTCGAATACCAAAGACATTTTTCCTACTTCGAGGAGAAGATAGACTTTAATGATTATTCATTAACGGTATATCGAACAACTTATGCTGCAAATAGTAGAACTATTAAATCTAACCTAATTTTAAATCAACTTCACTCCAGAGTGCTTTTCAATTATCGTCTTGATTTGAGAAAGGTCAAACTGGTGCTTTCGGCAGGGCCTTCTTACAATATTTATAATAAAGGGGAAGGCAAACGTTACGGCGAAAATCAAGAAATTATTGATTTGAGCCAACAAGGAAATCTACTTCAGTCAACCTCTTTTGGCCTTATGGCGAAATGTAGAATAGAATACCCATTAACCAAAAATATTCAAATAAACATGGGGATAAACACGCACCATCAATCAAGGACTATCGTTTCCAACTCCAGCGTTAGACAGAGAATAAGAATCAGTAGTTTTTCCGCTGGATTAAGTCATTTTCTTTAAAATTTAATTCACCAAAGAACGAAAAGAAAGAGGAGTTACCTCTAATTTGTACAATGGCCTTATACATAAAGTCCTCTTATGTTTTGGTTGTGTAGTAATAATCAAAAATCAGACATAGTTCTTTTTTCAAAACTATAGAAGCAGATGATTCTGCCTTTGAAATGACTAATATTTTTGAGAACCTAGGCGCCTTATTAAATGAATGAGGTCAAGGCTACTTCATCACTTGGACTTCCATTAAAGTATCCAGCCCATTAAGTACCTCTATCATCAAACCATCAGACAAACCGGTCTCAATCACCCGCTCTTCAAACTGATTTTCTCCCGTTTTTATTTTTACAAAAGTTGAATCGTTTCGCATGATCACATCTCGTTCATTCAAAGCGATGACCTTTTCTTTTTTAGCCAAAATAATATCCGCAGAAGCACTATAACCTGCTCGTAAAAATACATCACTTGTCGGCTTAATTGCCGCGCGTACTTCAAATTTCACAGTTCCCTCTTCTGTAATTCCTTTCGGCGAAATGTATTCCAGAGCTGCCCCAAACTTAGCTTTCTCAATAGCACCAATCGTCAATTCCAATGGCATTCCTTCTTTTAGTTTTCCTACATCAGACTCATCTACCATTCCTTCAAAAATCAAAGAATTCATATCCGCGACAGTTGCAATGCTGGTTCCTTCGTTGAAGTTATTTCTTTCTATGACTGAAGCTCCTTCTTCTACTGGAACATCGAGTACCATTCCATTTACAGTAGAACTTACCACGTTGGATACTTGACTGGAGTTATTTGTTGCTCCTTCTTTCAATAGTTGTAAATTGCTAACAGCAGCATCCAATTCCGCTTTACGAATATCCACGTCTGCTTCAAATTGACGAAGGGTATTTCCAGATAAAATTTGCTGGTTATCGTATTCTGCCTTCCGCAAATTGAAATCTACCTGAAAACGATTGTACTCTTGTTCAGAAATAACGCCATCCACAAAAAGGGCTTTCTGTCTGGTCTCCTCTGTTTTTGCATTTTCAAAATTGACCCTGGCATTCTCAATGTCCAGTTTCTTGCCGTTCACTTCTTTCTGTCTAGCTAATTCTCGAACTGCTTCTTTATACCTGATCCGAGATAAATCAACACCAGACTGGGCATTGTTGATATTTACTTCACTAGGAACCAATTTAATTTTAGCCAAACGTTGCCCTTTCTTTACAATTTCTCCAGCCTCTACAAACAATTCTTCTACAACTCCAGAAACCTGAGGCTTGATATTTACTTCTTTTCGAGGTTTCACCGATCCAGTCGCCACTGTTTTTTTTGTGATATCAGCGATAGTAGCTTTAGTAATTTCAATACTTTCATCGGCTTTGTCTGATTTCTGCATGAA
>CAZDTI010000876.1:0-1893 GCA_964508085.1 uncultured Saprospiraceae bacterium
AAAAAACCTGGAAATGGATAAAATACAGATGTTTGTCCCTTTGTTTTTAATTCTATTTTTGAAAGGCCATTTCCCGGATCTACATACATTTCAGTTAATTCGTTGAAATCTTGCACCTCAAAAATGGCTGTTGAGGGGCATTTCCCTTCAATTGAATGAAGTGACAATAAAATAGGAGACTCGTTGTGTCTTTTGAAATAGAAAATAACAATCAGTATAATTACTGCAAAGAAGAGCGCTATGCCAATAATGGGTCGTACAAAATTTGGAGAATTACTTCCTGAATTGATTTGAGCATTATCATAGTCGACAAACTCCTTTAACGCAGAGATCGTAGCAAGCTGTGGTTTGTAATAATTTGTAACCTTCGTTTTTCCAAAAACTCTTTTGAGTGTAGCAACGCTGATTAAAGTTTTAGTTTCCCGATTAATCTGAAAACTGAGTTTTTCGAAATCACTATTTTTCCATTCTACATAAGTGCCATTACTGATTTTTTTTTCTACTAAAGAGAGTAAAACGGATAATTCTTTTTTGTTCATTCCTAAAATGAGCGCCTTTTACAGACATGTAATGCTCAGATAACTAAGTAGTTATCTTGTTCATAATTTTGAATTTACTTTGAATGTAATTTAAGTAAAGTCCAAGAGCCTTACCTATTAGATTTGATAATAGTCCTTTGGAAACTGGTGCAAAAATATTGTTTCTAAAGCCCCTCACTTTCTTAATTACATAAAGTAAATAATCATGCAAAGAAGACAGTTTATAGGTTCAGCCGCAAAGGCAACATTATTATTACTTGCCTCTTCCGAGTTAGTGTCTTGTGAAAATTCTAAAAAGAAAGTAACAGGAGATTTTGTATTTCTTGAAGCAGAGCAATTTAAGAGCCTAGGGGGCTGGGATCTAGATCAACAATCTATGGATCAAATGGGCTCTCCATATTTATTGGCTCACGGACTGGGGATTCCAGTCGAAAATGCTACTACAACAATAAAATTTCCAAATAAGGGAAAATATAGAGTGTGGGTTCGTACTAGGGATTGGGTAGCACCATGGAAAGTGAGCGGAGCTCCCGGAAAGTTTCAGTTACTTATAAATGGAAATCCACTTAAAGAAGTCTTTGGGACAAAAAGTGCTGAGTGGCATTGGCATGATGGAGGCACAGTTGATATTAATAGTGAAAATGCTGACTTGGAACTACATGACCTCACTGGTTTTGAGGGTCGATGTGAAGCAATCTTGTTTTGCAGAGACATTGATTTTGAGCCGACAAATGATATTGAGGCACTAACTAGCTTTAGAAGAAAGCTGTTGGGACTTCCAAAAAAACCTGTAGATGGGGGATCATTTGATTTAGCCGTAATTGGTGGAGGTTTTGCGGGAACTTGCGCTGCATTGTCAGCTGCGCGATTAGGTTTGTCAGTTGCACTGATTCAAGATCGACCGGTTCTCGGAGGGAATGGTAGCTCTGAAATCCGTGTCTGGCCAGAGGGGCATACAAAACAAGAACCATATACTTATGTAGGAGAAATAGTAGATGAAATTTCACCAGATGACATTGAACGAAGTGAGTATGGAACAAGAAACGCACAATATGGCAAGGACTATAATGATCAAAGAAAAGCAGATGTAGTGGCAGCCGAGCCAAGAATAACTTTACTTACGGAAGAACGTGCTATAGATGTGGAGTATGAAAATGAGGATGTCAAGGCAGTAATTATCCAAAATACTCGATCTGCTATTCAGACCAGAATAAAAGCCTCATTTTTCGCGGATTGTTCAGGAGATGCTGTAGTTGGTTTCTTATCTGGCGCAGACTATGAGATTTCAGCATCAAAAATAATGGGGATGTCTAATCTGTGGAATGTGCTAGATGCTGCCGATCAAGAGGAAGTA
>CAZDTI010000877.1:0-1889 GCA_964508085.1 uncultured Saprospiraceae bacterium
AACCAACCGAATGTTTACTTAATAGATAACTGCGGAGAGATCGTTCACACTTGGACAGACGAAGAAGACTTTCGTCCAGGTAATACAGCTTATCTGCGTCCGGACGGTTCTTTGATTAAATGCAAAAGAGGCTCCTCTGTAGCTGGTGATGCCATTTGGGCAGGAGGTGGAGGTGCTATTATCGAACATCGTTCTTGGGATAATGACTTATTGTCTACTTTTGAAATGAATAATGAAACAGAGCGCTTGCATCATGACATCGCTGTAATGCCAAATGGAAATGTACTGGCTATTGCTTGGGAGCTAAAAACAAATGCGGAAGCTATTGACAATGGTCGAGATCCAGCGTTACTTGCGCAAGAGGTGCTGTGGCCAGAGAAGATTATTGAAATTGAACTTAGCACAGGGAACATCGTTTGGGAATGGCATGCTTGGGATCACTTGATTCAAGATTTTGATGACACAAAAGATAACTTCGGTGTAGTAGCTGAGCATCGTGAATTGATTAACCTTAACTGGGACACCAATGATGCTAAGTCAGACTGGATGCATGCCAATGCTTTAGATTACAATGCAGAACTTGATCAAATCATGATCAGTGTTCCTACTTTCCATGAGCTTTGGATCATCGATCATTCTACAACGACTCAGCAAGCAGCTGGCCATTCTGGTGGAAATTCAAACCACGGAGGAGACTTGTTATACCGTGCTGGAAACCAAGCTGCCTATGACCAGGGGACTGAAGATGATCAGATTTTATTCTATCAGCACGACACCCATTGGGCAAATGAATTCTTACCAAATAGTCATCCTTTTAAAGATCACATTGTTTGTTTCAACAACCGGATAGGTACTGATTTTTCTACTATGGAAATTTTCGAGTCTAGCTGGGATATGTACGCAGTTGATTACTTGCATAACAATGGTATTTTCCCTCCTCAATCTTTTGACAATACCATAATGCACCCTGGCCCAAGGATTTTTCACTCTACAGGGCTTTCTTCAGTCCAGTTACTTCCAAATGGCAACACACTGGGTTGTAGTGGCCGCTATGGTTACATTGTGGAGCTAAACGGTGACAATGAAATTGTATGGGAGTACATTACTCCTATTGTTGGAGGACAAGCTGCGACTCAAGGAGACACTTTAGAAATCAACAACAATCTTACATTTAGAGCTTTTCGCTACCCACCAGAGTATTCTGCCTTTGATGGCCGCGACCTAAGTTCTAAAGGTTTCATTGAAAACAATCCTGACGAAGACTATTGCGCACAGTTTGTGGCCACCTATGCTCCTGAGAAATACAATGTCGAAGTCTTCCCTAACCCTGCTACCAATATAGTACACTTGAGTTGGGATAGTGGTAAAATCATTGACATCAAAATCTATGATATCGTTGGTAAATTGAGGATGACAGAAAGTGGAAATGGTGGAATGATGTACATGGATGTTAGCTCATTGGAGACTGGGATGTATTTTGTGGAGCTGGAGGATATTGGAGTCGTGAAACTGATGGTGGAGTAATTTTTGGGTAATCCTAAACGCGCTACAAAGACGCAAGGTTATTCTTATTCTTCTTGATAAAAATCCCCTTTTGATTTAGCAATCAAAAGGGGATTTTTTCTTTCTGGAGGTTTTTTGAATGGGTTTATTGACATTAAACAGGTGGTCAACCCAAAGGCCTCAAAATAAATTACAATAGCCTTGTTTTATAAAATCTCAAAAAAAAAGTGGAACTTGGGGACATACAGAACGAACCATATGAATATCACAGATTTAAAAGACGAATTAAAACAGCTTATTGCTCAGGGAAATAACGAGTTGGCTTTGGAGAAATTAATGTCTATTGCCAAAAGTCAACGATCGGATATTGCCAACATGATTTATTC
>CAZDTI010000878.1:0-1882 GCA_964508085.1 uncultured Saprospiraceae bacterium
CTAATTTTAACAAGTGGGACTTTGTGATGGTTTCTTTACAAATTCTGACTAACGTTAACTGAAGCCAGGCTTTTTTGAGTTGTTTTTAGCATATCTCAATTCATATTCCGATCTGGAAAAGAGCCCTAATTCATTGGGATCTATTCCGAATTTAGCAATTTTCCTTCTCACTTGTGCGATTTGCTTTCGTTTCTGATCTAGGAATAGATACTCCTCTTGTGCTTGATAAGGCATTTTCTTTGTTATCATATTCCAGACTATTGTTGCAAGTTTTCTGGCTGTAGCTGTTATTGCTTTAGTTGAACCTTTCTTGAATAGCATTTTTTTGTAGAATTTGTTCAATTGGGAATCTTTTAGCCTTGCTATTGAGTAAGCTGCATTTCTAAATGCTATCTTCAATCTATTACTTCCTTTTGGTACTTTAGAACTTATAGTCTTGCCGCCACTGATTTTGTTGTTCGGTGCAAGTCTGAGCCAAGATGTAAAGTGTTTAGCTGTTGGAAATTTACCTAAGCCATCGGGACCTATCTCACTCATGATACTCAATACTGTGCCATGGCTTATGCCTGGAATTTCTAATAGATCAACTCCTCCAAAGTATTGGAACGCGACAATGTTTAAGTCTACTGTTTTAATTGAATTTTTGTTGATTCTCTTGTAAGGCTTTTTAGATGGGACCTCGTCGATCACATCATCCATTGAAGTTATGTAAACTTCTAATAAAGCTGCTATTTGTATATCACATTGCTCTAACTGGTGGATTAGAAAATTATGTCTTTGGTATTCTTGTTCTAGTCCAAAAAGATAATCTTCTCTTTTATTTCCCTCCAAAGCTTTTGCTATTTCCTCTTCAGATTTACGGCAGTTATAATGTCTGTGTTTAGCAAGTTCTTTTGGATTAGTATTGCCTGCACAAATCTCTGATATGATCTTTAAACCTGTCAGTCCTGTAATATCTTTTACTACGATGTCAAGTCGGAAATTTAATAGCTTAAGATACTTTTGCATTCTCTTACTTGTACTTGCTTTGGCAGCAATAAGATTACCTCTGTGGCGGCATAAAGTTCTCAATTTTTCAGTTGCTTCATCAGGCAGGAAGCACCTTGGCAATAAGCCCAGAGAATGCAGTTTCTGAATCCATTGACAGTCAATGACATCAGTTTTCTTTTTGTTCATAGTTTTCGTGAACTTGCCATTAACAAGATAGACTTCAAGATCATTCTTGATTAGTTCTGTATAAAGATTTTGCCAATAATCACCTGTTGATTCCATTGCTACAGTGGTGACCTCATTATCAAGTAAAAACTTTGTAAGCTTCTTAAGATCTTCAGTGTAGACCCCAAATTCTTGTACATGTTCTTTGCCTTGTCCTATTCCAACAAAGTGTGATCGAGATCCTACATCAATTCCAGCTGCTTTAGGATTGATGATGGGCATTTGAAGATTTTCTTTTTCCATAACTCTTAGATTTTTGATTCATCAATGAAATAAAAGCTCTAAGAGAATGTACCTTAGCATTGTAAATTATTCTGAACGGGGTCTTTTGGCCACCAATTAATTTTACGACAGTCCTCATTGTGCTGTGAACACTTTGAGGACTTTTACATTCCAACCATAATGAGACTCGGGCTTACTACCGACTTTTCGGATTCAGAGGCACCAATTAAAAAAGCGGTCTTGCAAAGAGCCAATCATTAAGATAATGCAATTCGTTAGCAAGGGAGTTTTCCTCCCTGTTTTGCTAAGATAGAATTGAATAATTTGTCAATTAGATTTCAATTCTTCGCGGGCAGATCTCGCGGGAGGCTGGGTAATAGTATATAACGGCAGTCTGTCTTAAAACCTTGGTCTAATATAGGCTAATGGCCCTAGATATTTTGTG
>CAZDTI010000879.1:0-1871 GCA_964508085.1 uncultured Saprospiraceae bacterium
TCCCTCCATTAATGGTGGAAAGTTCTAGTACACTGCCATCAGGCGCGATGAGTAGTGCCACTAAATCCTCCAAGTTGTCGTGTTCTATATTGATGCAAACAGATTGAACAATATCTGGGCCTAAGACCAAACTTCCAAAACCACTTACCAGTACTTCCGAAATGACATTGGTAAAAAATGGGGCGATGGTTTGGTTCAACGTAATTTCATAAAAAGGATCCGGGTAATTTCGGAAAGTACCATCTAGTACGATCGTATCATTCGAGCAAACCAGCAGACTATCGAAGTCCAAAAAGATGGGTGCGGATTCAACCCCATAAGACACAGAAGACGTAATGATGGAATCGCATCCATTAAAGGAAGTCAAAGTGTCGATATAAAAACCGGCTTCCTCCACGATTTGGCCATCGGGAAGGCTGACGGATTCGCCCACACAAAGCTCATAGCTAATACTTGTCTGGACTTCTTGCTCAGCTAGTGCACAAGCTAAGGCGAATAGGTTACAGACCAAAATGTCATTATTGTTGTTTATAGCTGGGCCTAATGAAACCGACCCTGCTCCACTCAAAAAAATACCGATATCTCCTAATACAATATCATTCGACGCTTCATCAATGGCCACCGTAGGATTATCATTGGCATCTTGCGCCAAAAATTCAAAACCAGTACTTGGCGTCCCTGTAAAAACCCCTTGAAAAGCGCCACCTTGATTAAAGAAATCTACAGAACCAAAAGGCCCATCAAAAATAGAATTGAAAGAGGTTCCGGGAATGGGTGAATTGGGATTTAGGTTTTGATTTTCTGTGGTGTATCCCCATAGATTGGCTTCTCCCTGTGTTGTAATGACAAGGTTATTCTCACATTCCAAAGACCAGTCGTAAATATTTTGTATGATCGGCTCTGGGATAAAAGATTCGGCTAAATTTAGGGTATTCGTGACTGGATCAGAGAATACCGAAGGCATAAAAATCACGTCGCAGTCACAGTTATTAATGGCCTGAACTGAGGACAGGTCCTCCAGTTCTTTGAGATTGAACTCGCAACTTACTGTGCCATTTGGGCCAAAATTAGCCAACGAAGTAAGCTTGAGTACAAGGGCATCGACCATATAAGCACCATCCATAGAATAAGCAGGGCAGTTGCCACCACTACCACAATAATCTGCTCCCGATAAGTAGCACAAATCTATTAGATCATCTACATCACAGCAATCTTGAGCCTGCATGGGTAAGGCCAAAAGAAATAAGCAACCAATCAAGCTTAGACGGGTTATATTTGAATACATGGTAAAGGAATTTGAGGGTTTTTAATTTTCATTCTTTATAGCTATAACTAACATTAGGGGCTTGCCCCTCGCTGTCGTTAGTTTGCGGCCGGCCGAAGGGAGCTTGCAAACTAACTTTTTTTGTAAATGACGTGAGGGCGCATAGTCCTCATAAACATTTTACACTTTGCGTGTGCCCAGAATGGGCACTTAATTCCTTTCAAAGTTAAGGAATTAATCTGAGACGCTATAGGCAATTAGAAGGCTAGGGAGAGGAAAGTTCTTCTATCGCTCAAAGTAAGAGAGAGCGAGAGCAAGCCGCAAGGGCGTTTCTGGCGGGGGATGGTCTGAAGCCTGTCTGCCTTCAAGGGTAGGCTAAACAGAAACCACATAAGGGGCATCTAGACATAGTCAAAGTAGCACAACAAACCAAAGGCTGATCGCTTGTCGTAACAAACTGAAGCGTATGGATGTAGATGTGGACGGATTCAACGGAAAAAGGGTGCACCTTACCTGGATTCTTGGAGTGCAATCAAAATGATCACCCGAAAGACGAGTCCGATTCCCTTCGCTGAACGAATACAGCGAATGAATCAATTGATGAGAG
>CAZDTI010000880.1:0-1868 GCA_964508085.1 uncultured Saprospiraceae bacterium
AACGCAAAAGGTGAGACTCCTAGTAAAGGGTGAATAATTCCAAAAAATATCAAAATCTTCCCATTGGTTATTCCTTTCATTTTGTGTTTCTTTTTTTTACGGCTGATGCACAAAACCTCCGCAACGACAACTCTCCCAAGATTACACCCTCACGGACATTAATTTGTCCCCTTGCTTTGTTGTACTACGTTATTTATTTTTCCTTCTAAATATTCTTTTAAATCGATTCCACATTCTTTTATGTAATGGCTGTTTTTCTACAGTTATATAGAATTCAATTATACCATCACCTTGATCAAGTTGAATATCTAAAATTAATTTATTTTCTAAAATATCATTTGATCTAATTATTTCTTCATGGTTATTATATCCGACATAAGAATAAACTAATGTTATTTCATCAGTCGAATCAATTTGGTTGAAAATATCTAAATTATATTTCCCTTCTATATCAGTCGTTGTTCCTATTTTAGTTCCCTTTATGTGAACATTAGCAAATATCAATGCCTCGCCACTTTCATCAATTAATCTACCTGAAACAATGATACTATCATTTACGAATTGATTTTGACTTTTTCTTTTAGAAAAATCTATTAATTCATAGTCCTTTTCAATTTGCTCAACTGGAACAACTGTTATTTTGGTTTGACTATTTCCATTAAGCGTCGAAAGCAATCCCATTATTCCAAGAAAAATTGATTTATTTCCTCTTTTTTTATTTTTTCTGGACTTAGGATTAAGCTGTTCTATATTGTACAACCCACATACCTTACCTTCTGTGAAAACATGAAATTCAGCAATTTCCTTATCAGACATATCTCTAAAGTCGATTATATCATTTTGGCATTTTCTACATATTCTTCCTTTTTCACTAGGAATCATATTATCCCAAACCTGATTGCAACTCTTTAGGTTAGTTAGGTTAACTTTATTTACTGATTGCATAATTTATCTTTACTAAATCTAATAACTGGAATTCAAAAGAACATTTTCATAGTTCACAATTCTAACGTTAACTGTTTTTATTTACCCTAAAATGGATAAGGAAGAACTGGAGATTTCATGGACTTGGAAATCGATTTGTGCTTGAGTGGTGGACATCAGGAATAGTCCAATGACGGCGAGTCCTAGTTGTTTTAGGTTCATAATCTATTATATTTTTGTTATTGAATACGTTTAAAGTATTGTAAATATAATAAACTTTGGGGGAAGGGGGAATTTGGTGAATATATGTTTTTTTGAGGGGAGTTTTGGAGAAAGTGTGTAAAGAAACAACAAGTGCTTAGGTCTTCTTTTGAGACAGTAGTGATATATGACCTGAAGAGTGATTGGAATGGCTGGCTAATAAATTTGTATTTCTATTGTTACACGAAAACAGAAGATCTTCACCTTAATGGATTCGAACCAGTGTTACAGTCTTCTATTTATTCCCTTAGTCGAATCAACTTCCGTATACCAATTTTATTCTTAAGTAATTATTTGTTTATTTTTATAAAAGACCCAACCTTTGAACAGATATTTCAAGTATATTGTAGTATAATTAAAACTATAGTTATGAAAAATTTATTGAATACACGCTACTTTGCCCTAATAGCCATGATGTTTATGGCTTCCTCTTGTAACAAAAATGATAATGCTACGAATTCAACCCCTGAATTAACAGATCCTAGGTGGAAAGTTGTCAACAGATCGATTGATGGTACTACCACTTTTCCTCCTGCCGAATACATTTTATCTTTTGGAAGTAATCAAGAAAATTTTTGTGACTTAACATTGGATATCAATAGCTGTAGTGGAACCTTTGAATTAGAGGGCGAGGATAATGTTTCCTTCGATCCAATGGGATGCACTGAGGCTTGTTGTGATAC
>CAZDTI010000881.1:0-1856 GCA_964508085.1 uncultured Saprospiraceae bacterium
CCGATTAAAAGCGTGAAAGAAATAGTTTTACTATGCTTGCAATAGTGTTTCAATTCCAAGATGGTCCGATTAAAAGCCGTTAAGCTCAACGCTAAAGGTAGTTGATTGTCAACACCTTACAAAATGTCAAAGAACGTTTTTAGCCACGATTTTTCGTCGATAGGTAATAACATGTTTCCTTTCGAAGATCGACGACACACCTAACCCGCTCATTTCCAGCAATTAAGGCCGTCACTCGGTTAGACTCGAACTACGACTTCCATTGAATACTTATAGATCGACGACTACCCTACCCTAATTTTACAAAAATTGATCAAGCTTATTCCCCTCCATTCCAATAACCTCTTTTTCCAACCATCGACTGTTCCGACTCGTAAAAATAATCAAACTGTCTTCCTCTAAATTCATGATGGCTTCCGCCTCTGCTTTCAAGCTCTTTAACTGCACCGGAGTCAACTCGCCTTCAAAAACGGAGTTCTGAATCCAGTTGAGATAACGCCGACATAGCTTCAGCATTTTTACTACTTTTCGGTCTCTGATGTCGTAGACTAGAATGACATACATAAGTGAAGGTTTTGAGGGAGAATGTGAGAGAATTAGAACAAGTACACTACTGCCGGGTTTTCTACCACCATATTTTGAACGGTTGATACGTTTCTTCTATATTTAAAATGTACTTGGCGATTTTATAACACTCCAATTTCACCAAATGCTTATAGCTCACTTTTTTCTTTAGGCTCCGGTGCTGGATCGTTTCTTTCAACTTTTCTTCAAAGGACTTCAAGAATATTTTTCG
This sequence comes from uncultured Saprospiraceae bacterium, assembly GCA_964508085.1. Taxonomy (GTDB): domain Bacteria; phylum Bacteroidota; class Bacteroidia; order Chitinophagales; family Saprospiraceae; genus CALGLS01. Next base: position 797 of record CAZDTI010000881.1, read on the forward strand.
ACCGCTATCCTTTAGGAAACAGCCATTGAGTTTCCGTTCAAAATGATCTTTGTTGATGATCCTTTTATTAGCCAATTTGAAAATGGTTCGATCAACTAAAATAGGTTTGAAGATTTCTGCGATGTCTAATGCCAGGGAGTATCTTCGGGTGCCGGGCTCATGCAAAAAACTAATTGTGGGATTGAGCTGAGTATGATAAATTTGATCCAAGGCCAAAGTATAACACATCATGTTGCCAAAGGAAATCAGTGCATTGAGTTCGTTGGACGGCGGTTGTTTGTTTCTGTTTTTCATTTCAAAACCATCCACTATGTTTTCAAAAGTACTGTAATAGAGCTGCCGGCAATTGCCTTCTATCCCCATCAATTCGGGAACGTTATCCGTTTCATCGATACTGTCTCGATAAGCTCCCATTTGTTCGATTGCCTCCTCCATTTTCTGCTTTCGCTTATTGTAGTACTTCATATTTTTGAGCATATTAAAGCTTGCACCTTGTATTAACTGTTTAGCTACATGCATTCGTTTTTTGGATTGCAAATAGGCTTTGGTTTGCTCCACCTGCATCTTGCCAGCTAGTAGATAGTCTTTGGGTTGGAAGCTGCCGGTGTAGTGTTCATAATAATCAAAAAAGTGAACAGGGATTCTTTTGCGACCGAGGAAATTGTACAAGGCAGAGTTGGCATCTATGCTTCCGAATATGTAGAGGGATTGGATGCCTTCGATGGGGAGGTATTTTGGTTTGGAAGTTGCGCCCAGTTCCGAAACCGCAACAAATTTTAATGTATTGTCTTTTCGAGACATTCGCCCGGGGTTGAATAAATAGTATGTTTTCTTCATGAGCGTAGGTCTATTCGGTGTAGCAAAAATCGTAATAGGCGCATTTTTTACAAATTGTTTTCTCTATCCGCCGGGGACATTCCGTTCTTCCTACTATTTCTCTAACATTACTTTCCCATATTGGAATCTTTCCTCTGTCTTCCTCCTCCAACCACACTTCTTCCGTAATCCTCAACTTCGGATATTCCAACACACCCGAAACACCATCAACGCCCGATTGCTC
>CAZDTI010000882.1:0-1850 GCA_964508085.1 uncultured Saprospiraceae bacterium
TCATCATTTTTAGATGTAACCATCACCAGACATGATGACAAGTTCATCACATCAATTTACAGAAAGGAAACCTTTTCTGGTCTAGGGACAAGTTTTTTCAGCTTTTGTCCCCACATCTTCAAAGTCAATGCTATATGATTTCTCATATACAAAGCATTTCACTTATGCACCAATTATGAATTAATCCACAAGAATTAAACTTCCTTTTGTCTTATTTCAATAACGATGGCTACCCTACTAATATAGTAGAAAGATATATAAATAAATTTTTCCTGTCAAAAATATTCTGATAAGTCTACCTCTACTGATAGCTCTGAAACACTTTATTTTAGCTTCCCCTTTTTTGGTAATTAATCTGTTAAACTACAAAAAAATTGAATGACCTGTTAACCAAGCATTTCACTGGAATAAAATTTGTCATAGTTTTGGTCAACAAATTTAAAATTAGTTCTATATTTCACCATAAGTATCGAGTGCCTGACAACATGCAAGCTTCTCTTGTTTACAAATATAGTTGTGCACGTTGTCCATCTGGGATGTGGGAAGTAACTCACGTGCTCATTCTATAAGAGTTAGCGAACATAAAGGAGTCGGTTTCAGAACAGGTCAACCTTTATCAACAGCTTCTCACAGCAACATCAGAGATCACACTCTCACTTGTGGAACTACTGTAGAAATGCAAAATTTCTCAAAGTTGGCTACTTGCCAAAATACTGCTGACTTGAGAATCCTTGAGTCCTTATACATTGACAGACTGAAACCTAAACTAAACCCCATGCAAACAGCACACCCTCTATATGTATCTAGATAGCCATTTTTTATTATATTTTATATTTGTTAGAGTTCATATACTTTGACATTTTACATATTTATATTGAAAGAGTATTATATATACTAGCTCCATCACTTGAATAACATCAGTCTACCTCCAGACACTACAGAAGATGTATGTTGGGAAATAACCGAAACGTTAGTAAACTTCTATACTTTTAATGAATTTTAACCTTTTATTTAATTATATAATATGAATTTAAAAAGTATTATCTTTTCTATTTTATTTGTAATTATTAAATATAATTACAGATTCTGTAGAATATACAGGTCCAATACATAGGCACCTACTTTTGCTTGTTTGATAAGAAATATATTCTTAATATTAATGAATAAACTTATGGAAAATAAATTTAAAGATGGAGATAAATAATTGCACATGTGTTGTTGACTTTTCGATTTTCTTCCCACCAAACTTCTAATCTTAAATTTAATGTCATAATTAGTAGCGGATACGTATCTATATTGGTGCAGAGGGTTTGACTAGCACACAAGGAGACTTAACCGATCTCTCCCAATTCGTTCTATGGTAGTTTGTTGGTTGTAGGTAGGTATGACTTTTTTACTTGTTTTCAGGTTTTTGCTTAGTTGGGCTGCATTTATTTCCATCCGACTCCTTTAATCTCCAATATCTTTATTCCTCTCTTATCCCATTCGATATTGTTTGAACTGTGTGTTGGTGTCTGAATTGGATAGGGCACTAGTGCATAGATCCAGTTATTTGCAGTCAGTGTGCTAGTTCACAAAATTTAATGGTGGTAGTGAACTCTTTGCATGAGGCCTGTTCTGTCTGATCTCCTTGATTTTTTCGTACATTTCCAAAGTCTCAATGGAGATTGGTAGGGATATCCATTAACTTCTTTTATAATAAAAAACACATACATAATGCATTTAAATTGAACAGGTCATTATATATTTGAATTAATTAAAAATCCATATTTTTAAATTCGGTAAAAAATTTCACAATCACCTAAATTTCAAAATTTCACTGAGAAATTACTTCACTGAAAGTAGAAAAC
>CAZDTI010000883.1:0-1849 GCA_964508085.1 uncultured Saprospiraceae bacterium
TATTTGATGGAGCTACATTTTGCCCTTCAATGTTGACAACATCTACAGTCCATTCTCCTACCATGCATTCTCGTAATGAAGGATCATCATTTTTGCAGGAGCTGGTGGTTAAACAAAAAAGGAAAAGAAATAAAAAAGGAAATCGAAATAAATTAGTCATAATTGGTTTTTTAGTTAATTAAATCCAAATGTAAAAACCTCTTTCTTTTTTAGAGAGGACATTTTTTTAAAGAAATCAGCGTATTTTACATTTTTGCAATAAACATATTCGCGAATTATCAATACAAGTCACTGATTAACAACCCCTTAAATTCAACCAACTCATTCAAGAAAATCTATAAAATGTACAACAGCAAACTCTTTGAAATACTAAGTTTGATCAAAGGAAAAATGATCAAAGATCTGGAAGTCTTTATCACAATTCCAGCACATGGGCTTTCTGATTTAGAATTGGAAATTGCACATTCGATTCTAAAAGACTTAGGAAAGAGAAGGAAGTTGGAAGAACAAAAAGTGTTTGATGCTTTTTTCAAGCAAACAGAAAAGGCAAAATGGAACCATGTGAAAAATCATTTGCTCCTTGTCTTTAAACAATACTTCAGTTGGAAACTGATAACAGATCATTCTTTTAAAGACATCCTCCTATATCAGTTTTTCTGTAAACACAATTTGAATAAAAACAAAGAAAGCTTATTCAAAAATGCGAGTACAAACCTAACTAGGTCAAAAGATTCGAGCAGCTATTTATATGAATATCTATTGTTAGAAATAAAAGGAACAGAAAATAGAAATGTCCGAAAAGAAGATAATACACTGGTTCCGATGGAAACAGCCTTGGATCGATTTTACTTTGAAAAGAAAATGAGAATTATTTGTGAAACTTTTAACAGAGGTGAAATTGTCAATAGTCGTGCTGAAAATTATGATGATTTATTGAACTATGTTAATAGGAATAAAGAACGTCTGAATTCTAAAAAAATAACCATTTACGAACACTTGCTTCAGTTGAAAAATAAAAAACATCGGCAAAAATCCTACAATCGAATTCGGGAGATACTGTTGAACTCCGAAGTAAGCTTCGATGCTGTTTTTGAAATAGAAGTGTTTGAACAACTGATGAATTTTGCCATCCGAGCGCTCAATAAATCTAAAGTAGAATATGCAGCTCATTATTTAGCATACATGGATGAACTCATTCGGCGAAAACATACTCCCAATAAGCAAAGACTTAGTCATTCCCGTTTTAAAAATGCAATCACCGCAGCATTGATCGTGGGAAAGATAAAGTGGGCGCGTACTTTTCTGGATGATTTTAACGAATTTCTAGATGACAAAATAAAACTAGAAGCTGTCACCTTTAACAGTGCACACATCGAATTTCATCAAGGGAATTATGAAAAATCCTGGGCGATTTTATCTGATTTTAAATCCAATGACGTTTATTATCAAATTGCTTATCATAAGCTACACCTCAAACTGAGATGCGAAGAAATTTTGAATAATAAAGATGATTTAAATTCCTTTAGAGCGGCAATTGCCAGTCAAAAGAAATTCATAAGAGGAAAACAAAAATTAAGCGAAAGCAGAAAAAAGCATTTTACTCATGCACTTAATATTATTGAAAAAATAGCACGGAAGAAAGAAATAGATTTGGAAAAAGAGAAGGGCAAACTATCGATATTAGATATTATGTGGGTGCGTGAAAGGCAGTAAAATAAACGGTAGGGGTGGATGGATGAGTGGATGGGTGGATGGGTAGATGGGTAGATGGGTAGATGGGTAGATGGGTAGATAGGTTCTCCTTCTCCCGCCCGCCTGACTTCGGTGTCTTGCGACATAATGTTGTGCC
>CAZDTI010000884.1:0-1831 GCA_964508085.1 uncultured Saprospiraceae bacterium
AAAAAATGAATATTTCAAAAATAGCCATCGAGAACAATCGGATAACCATCACGATGTTGCTCGTCATATTAGGGATTGGAATTTCTACTTATTTCAATCTCTCCAGGGATGCGATGCCTCCCTATACGGTACGAATCTGTACTGTTGTTACGGCCTTTCCCGGCGCTTCACCAGAACGAGTTGAGAAACTCATTTCTGATAAAATAGAAAAAGCTGCTCAGGAGTTGCCGGAATTAAAAACAGTAACCAGTGAATCTCGAACAGGGCTTTCTATAGTGAAAGTGGAGCTGGTGGCCTCTATTAAAAAGAAAGACTTACAACCCGTTTGGGATAAGCTGAGAAGAAAAATTAATGACATTATTCCAGATTTGCCAGACGGAATTTATGGACCCAATGTGAAGGACGATGGATTAGGAGATGTGTATGGTGTAATGCTAGGGATGGAAGGAGATGGATTTTCTAACCATGAATTGAATCAATATGCAAAAGACATTCGAGATGATTTAATCAAACTGCCAGACGCAGCGAAGGTAGAAATCGGTGGAGTGCTGGACGAAGAAATTTATGTAGAATTTGACAATGCTCGCCTGGCTAAGTTGGGACTGACACCAGTGAAGCTGAAAGACATTATTTCAAAAACAAACATTGTGTTTTCGGGAGGACAGGTGACAATGAAGGATGAATTAATCGTACTGGAACCTACTGGAAATTTTGAGAGTGTAAATGACCTGAAGAAGATTCTTGTGCCAACAGGACTTGGCGGAGATCCAGTTCCATTGGGAGATATTACCAGAGTTTACCGAGGTTATGAAGATCCGGCAGATAGCTATGTGAAAGTAAGTGGCTTAGATGGTTTGTCGATTTCGATTTCCTTGAAAGAAGGAGCCAATCTAATTCGGATGGGAGAAGAAGTAGATAAACGAATGGCTCATTACAACAATACATTACCGCATGGTATAAAATTGACCAGAGCTGCGGCCCAAGATGCTTACGTTGAGCATAAAGTACAAAGTTTTGTAATTAATGTAATCGAATCCATCGTAATTGTACTGGCAGTGATGCTGATGTTTTTAGGATTTAGAACAGGAATGGTAGTATCGAGTTTGATACCGATGGCAATGGTGATGACCTTGTTGTTTATGGGCGTGTTTGACATTAGTTTGAACCAAGTTTCTTTGGCAGCTTTGATTATGGCTTTAGGAATGTTGGTGGATAATGCGATTGTAGTTTCGGAGTCGATTATGGTGAAATTGGAAGAAGGAGTTGCGCCATTGAAAGCGGCTATAGATTCGAGTGAAGAGTTGGTGGTGTCCTTGTTGATTTCTTCACTGACGACCTCCGCAGCTTTTTTACCATTCTTCTTGGCGAAGAATACAATGGGAGAAATTATGAGTGATTTGTTTAGCGTAATTACCATTGCATTGCTTTGTTCCTGGATGTTGGCAATGACGATGATTACCATGTTTGCTATGTATTTTATTAAAGTAAAGCCGAAGAAAGAAGGAGAAGAAGAGGTGAAAAAGAAATCCATTTTTGATGTATTGATGGTGTACTACGAAGGTATTCTGCGTTGGGCAATGCGCTTCCCTCTGTTATTGATCGGAATCATCATCGCAATGTTCTTTGGTTCACTGACGCTATTTCCAAAACTGCCATTTATCTTCTTCCCAGACTCTGATCGTAATCTGGTAACCTTAGATTTGAACATGCCATTGGGAACTAAAATAGAAAAGACCGGAGCGGTCGTTGCTCAGATAGAAGATTTTATAACAAAAGAAATGCAGATAAACGATAGTCGACCAAACGGTATCGTGGACTGGACCTCTTTTGT
>CAZDTI010000885.1:0-1809 GCA_964508085.1 uncultured Saprospiraceae bacterium
TTCGCTTCACTCGGAATGACAGATCTAAACTTACGTGCACACTCTACTTATGGGAGGACTCATGTTTGTTTTGGCTGACTTCTTTCTCCTTTAATTTGCCAAATGAAATTATCTAGAATTATATAAAAAGTTAAACAAGTTTACATCTGTTTTCAGTACATCGGCAGGCCTTAACAGGCCCTTGTATTAAGAGGTTGTTTTTAATTACTATCTTAGCGTACCACGGTCCAAAACGACAACACAAAATCCACCTAATCTTACAACGCTAAGCATGTCAAATCCCACCAACAAAAACACACAAAAAGAAGTCTTTTGTCAGGCCGTATCAAAATTAAATAAGGCTATTCTTCCCCTTTATTTTCTACTATTCTGCTATTGCCAAACTACCTTCAGTCAAACCGTAATCAGAGGCCCATACATCCAATCCAATAGTAGTAATAGCACTGTTATAAAATGGCGTACGGAAACTCCTACAGATAGTAAAGTATGGTATGGTTTACAACCAAATAATTTGACCGCCTTAGCCGAAAATACTGCTTCCGTAGAAGACCATGAAGTCCGAATCTCCTTTCTAAACGCCAATACAAAATACTACTACGCCGTAGGAAATGACAGTGGCGTTTTGGAAGGCGGAAACACCCAATACTTTTTCAAAACCTCCCCTATAACGGGCACCAGCCCCGCCTTTACCACCTGGATTTTGGGCGATTGTGGAACCGGACAATCCGAACAATACGAAGTCCGGGATGCTTACCTAGCACAGGAAACTGAAGAAACGCCACTAATGCTTTTCCTAGGCGACAATGCCTACGATGATGGCACCGATACGGAATATCAGGATTATGTATTCGATGTATACGGCGATATTTTACGACATATTGCTTGGTGGTCCTGCCCAGGAAATCACGATTATCACGAATCAGATCCAGATGACGAAACGGGGCCTTATTTCGATATTTTTACCTTTCCGGAAAACGGAGAATGTGGTGGTCTCCCTTCCAACTCAGAGCGGTATTATTCCTTTAATTATGCCAATGCCCACTTTATTTCTTTGGATGGAGAGCAATCGCAAGCGCAGGAAGAATGGTTGCAAAATGACTTGGCTCAAAATACCTCAAACTGGACCATCGCCATCTTTCATTATCCACCTTATTCTAAAGGTTCACATGATTCCGATGACAGTAATGACTTGGAATATGCCAGACAAGTTTATCTGCCTATGTTGGAAGCAGCAGGTGCGGATCTCGTCTTGACAGGCCACAGTCATTCCTATGAACGCTCCTATTTTCTTCATGGTCATTACGGTTATTCCAATACGCTAAGTCCTGATATGTTTCTCGATCCCGGCAGCGGAAAAGCAGATGTAGATGGCCCTTATCAAAAAACGAATACCGGCCCGAATGCAAATAAGGGAACAGTTTACGCAGTCGTAGGTAGTTCTGGAAAATCCAGTAGTGATGGCAACTTGGATCACCCTGCTAACTATTATGGCAACGATTCCTTTGGCTCGGCGATTTTAGATATTGAAGGCAATGTCCTAAATTTTAAATACCTGACTAATGAAGGGATCGTAGAAGATTATTTCACCATCGTTAAAGGGTTGACTGCGACCGATATTGACAACGATGGCTTTATGTCGGATGTAGATTGTGATGATTTGGATGCCGCGATAAATCCTGCTGCTGCCGAAATTCCTAACAATACTATTGATGAAAACTGTGATGGAATTGTTTTGGTGATTGACAATGACAATGATGGTTCTAACTCAGACCTGGATTGCGATGATTTTAATGCAAATATAAACCCCGG
>CAZDTI010000886.1:0-1798 GCA_964508085.1 uncultured Saprospiraceae bacterium
AATTTTTCATAGTTGTTTTTATAATAGAGTTAAGTTTAAATTATTTTATTTTTGAATGGAGATAGATAGCTGCATCATTCACTAAGGGAAAAAACCTATCACAAAACAAACGATTTTTCCAATGCACTTAAGCTTCACTCCACAGCTCTCGAATCTTCCTCAAATCTTTCTCCATCGCCTCATAAACCATCTTTTTATCAACCAGAATTTCTGACCGTCCTTTTTCAGCACCTCCTAAGTCATATTCTAAATGCAAAGAAACTGGAGGATTCAGTTTCGCCTTTTTTAATAACTTAAAATACCGGTCAAAATCTACCATCCCCTCTCCTATTGGGGTGTTGATGGCCTTCCATTTCCCCTTCACTTTTCCCCATTTAAAATCTTTCAAAACGATGGTCTTGATTTCTGGTAACAAAAGTTGTAACCCATTCTCCCAGCCAAAGGCAGCCTCTGCCTTTGCGTGACGAATATCGTATTGCGCTCCAAAATAATCGGAGTCCGCTGCTGCTAATATTTTTTTTACCTCCCAATAAGAAGCTCCTACTTTCTTTCCAGCATGATTCTGATAACAGCCAATAATTCCCAGTTCTTTATTGAGTTCAGCTAAGGCTTGTATTTGTTTTTGATAAATTCCCAAAGCGTCTTCCATCGATTTATCTTTGGGGTATTTGTACCAATTCATCCTATAAAAATCTACCCCCAATCTTGAAGCTATTTCAAGTACTTTGACATCTCTTTCATTTTCAACTTGCTCTACCTGGGTAGTAATCATTTTGCAATTGGAACCTCCTCGTTTTATTGCTTCAATGGCTTTGGGTAAGTCTGTTTCTACCGATTCAGGAACGACGTGTCCTTTGGGGCGAACAGTTAGATCTATTCCATCAAACCCCATTTTAGCTGTCATTTCACCTAAGGTCTGATAATCCAGAAATTGAAGATGCTTGGAAAAAATATTGACTTTAAGTTTATCTAGATTTGAAGATTCGCTTTTAGGTAGCCATCCATTTACTAAAGGCCATACTCCAAGGATGGAAGATTTTTTTAGGAAATCTCGACGTGTTTGTGTAAACATAAATTAAGCTTAACGTTGTTTAAAAATTTTCAATGGATTAAAGACAAGTACTCTCCCGAGTCCCTAAAGTCTTAAACAAAGGCTGATTTGTATTTTAAAGATTAGGGTGAAAAAAAAATTGGTCAACCAATTTTCAGATCGACCAAAATTAACAAATAAACTGGTTTAACAGCATTTTTTATCTAGAAAAAATATTCAAAAAGCGAAAAGGTTTTGAAACCTCTAGACGATTTTGTCCAATTTATTTTAGGACTTCTGAGTCTATAAAAAAACGCCGACCCAAAAATATGGGCCGACGCATTTATACTTAATAACTCTTAAAAAATTATGATTATCGTAACATCATCTTTTTCGTTATAGTACCATCTGTTGTCAGTAGTTGATAGTACATCAAACCAGGACTTAATCCATCATCTGATAAGATGATATGATTGTACCCCTTGTCGTAATCTCCATCTATGCTTCTCAACAATTGTCCAGAGGCAGTAAATATAGATAAGGTAGCTGTACCTGCTTTAGGCAAATCAAATCCGATCACAGTCTCTTGCTTAAATGGATTAGGTGTGTTTTGATATAAACGAAGTTCGCTTGCAAGCTCTTCTTTGTTATTACCAAATCGTAATTCTACATCCATCAAGTCCAAGTTATTGTCATAAGCTTCCGCTTTAGTATAGCGAGAGTTGATGCTCAATACTTCACTCAACCTTACATCTGCTTTCGCAGTGA
>CAZDTI010000887.1:0-1776 GCA_964508085.1 uncultured Saprospiraceae bacterium
TTCTTATTTTTCATTATTTGAACTCAGAGGTGTTCGTTTTTCCTGACCGCTAACGATTTGCTCCCCGCAGTAGATGGCAGTCGTATTTGCCTACGTGTTGAGCCACTGCCAGCTATTGCGGGGAGCTTTTGTTACAGACAGGCTTATTTCATTCTCCACAGTAACGCATTATATTTTCCGTTTGTTTTAGTATAAGATACTAAATAAAATACATTATCGAAAATTGCCTTATCCAATTCATTCCAAACAAAATCACGATCATCCATACCTACATTATTAATTAAATGTTTTAGTTTATTTCTCTTCAATAAATACAAAGTTGTAAAACTATTATTTTCTTTAGTGATAACTATATACGTTTTACCTAATATTTTTTCTGGGAGTAAGTAGTAATCATCTTTCATGCAAATATCTGTGAGTTTTTTCGTTCTTGTACTTCTTTTAAGTTCGTACACTTCTTTACATTCATTTTTATTTTTTGAACCAATAAATAGTAGCCTTTTGTCTATGAGTTCAATGTAATATACATCTTGAAATTTCTCACATACATCTTTTATCTCGTTCTTTTTATTTATATAACTGATTCCATATCTATCATTTCGTCCTAAGCTTGTGAAATATACCTTATCATCAAAAAGGATTAATTCGGTACAGCGCATTTTTCCTTCAAATATTTTTTCGTTACTCTCTTTATAACCTTTCGGAATTTTCAATATTTTAACATCATCAAGCTTATTAGTACCTGTTGATGTTTCTTTTACAAATGAAATAAAATAGTTATTATTAAATTCGACACAAGAATGTATTGATCCTGGTTCAGCAAATCGATAAATCACCTCTGATCTTCCGCTTTGTTTGTCATATTTCCAAAGTTCAGTTTTATTAATAAGGAGAGGGTCAACTCTGTAATTTGGATTCCAGTAATCAACTTCAAATACTATAGATTCTTCATTATGTAATTCACTAGTTAATCTTACATATACTTCATCAGGATTACTCCATTTCGGAAATCCTCCATTATCATACAAAGGTTGATATACCTCAAATAAATTTTCTTCATTAATCTTTTTATCGTTAGATTTCAGATAATCCAACAGCCCATTAAAAAACAAATTTAATTGGCTATTAAATGAATCTCGACTAAACTTCATCGTATTCCCCAAAGTATGACCGTCATTAAGGTCAAATGGTTCAAAGCTTTTCATTTTTGCACTCTCTGGATATACTATTTTTTCATATGTTTCTTTATTCTTAACCCAATAATGGTTTTTCATATTATTGGAATAGAATATTCCAGAGGTATCAGAAGTTTCAAAAAAAATACTCTCATAATAAATTATCGTAGAATCCGATTGATATTCTCTCTTATTTAAAAATCTAGAATTATTATGATTGTGACGAAATATAAGTGTGGCCTTTTTTTGTTCAATGTCGAGTTTGTATACATTTCGTTCACCATATCCCATTGGTTGAATTACGTTTCCAGAATTAAAAAACAACTCTCCATTTACATTTTTCAAGTATTCGATAAACTTGTTAGAATCTAATTGTGATTCATAGATTAATTCTAACTTTTGGCCATAAGTATTTCCAGCAATAAGTAATAATATGATTAATTTTAGTTTCATACTTGAGCTCAGGTTTCATTTATTTTGCTTGTCTGTAACATCTTTGTATTCACACCTCCTCCACTTCTATTGCGTGTATATCGCTTATGTCTCCACTAAAGTACCCTTTTCCATCATAACATCCAAAGGACTTTTCACCACACTATTA
>CAZDTI010000888.1:0-1773 GCA_964508085.1 uncultured Saprospiraceae bacterium
TCAATTTTTCAAAGAACTTTTTATTATCAATATAATTCAGTCTTGGTACTTACTACAGAAGTAGTTTCATAAACATATTATTCGTTTTTATCCGCTATCACATTATTTTAATATCAGTTTCTTTTTCAATGATTTGAGTTACCTGATCTTCGAGGAAACTCATGTTCATAAGATCTGGATTCGTGTCTGTATTCGTATCAATAACTTGTTGGACCATCCTGTTGATTTCTGATTCCCTTGCTACAAAATTTCCTAACCATCGGTACAGGTGAATTTTTTCAACTGGTTGCAATTCTGGGAAAACCGTACAGTTATTAAATGCTTCTAGTTCTTTTAAAGTAGCATTAATTTCCTCGTCTATAGAGGTCGGGTTATTGTATGCTACATGCTTTTCAATAATAAAGAAAAAGAGAAATTTGGTAGAACCGTTTTCATTCGTTTTACAAAAGTCATTAATAAACCATTTCAGAGTTTCAGCTGAGGATGAATTCCATTCTTCCTGATGAATCTTAAACAAAGTAGCCACATAATCATACTCTTTAATCAAAGGAAAATTGTGGTCTAATTCCATTAAATTGTCAATGGATTGCATTTCAAATAATTCTTCAAAATATTCTTTTATCCTTCGTTGGCTAATTCCGATGTTAGAGGAGAACTTCCAGTTTTTTATTTTTATAAAATGGTTATTTTGAGCAACGTAATGAATGGTTTTGTTTAGTTTTTTCAACCATGTTTCTAATTGAAAAACCAAGCGATATCCAAAACTATTAGGTAGCTGAAGGTTGTTAGAATGAATAAAGTAATGCTGAACATTGCTGTTTTTATTGTAAAATTGTACTTCAAATAAATCAGCTTGATCATCTCTGGCAATACTTAAAATATCTAATTTATACTTTGGAATACCTTTAACAAAAGGGGAGCTTTTAGTACTGGGTGTTGCTTTAGCTAGGTCGCCAACAACGGTTTGTACTTTCTTTAGGGGGAGCTTATATTCCAGCATCTCCTTATTTTCTTCCGAACAAAAGATTCCCCACGTTGGCGTATCTGCTGGTTCTAGATCCACTAATGCCAGGCTTCGGTGGACTGTTAAATCGGCCTTTATCATTGCATTTCCAATAGCCTTTTCGAAAGAATCTTGAATAGAAGCACCTTGAGATAGCTTTTGAAAAAAGATGTTAGAAAACATATAAGCTTTTCGGTCATTTACAGGAGCAGAGGTGGCTATGACAATGGGAATGCCCTTATCGAGTAATAGTTTTACATGGCCCATTGTAGAACAGCCATTGAGCATCACTAGTTTTAAGTTTGGACATTGAGCTAAGGAATGGGCGATCCCTTCAGCTCTAGCTAGTTCGTTTTCTAGTAATAGATGCTGAAGACCTGCATGACCACTAAAGAGGAAGATGGACATTTCGTACTGATAATCTACAAGGGCTTGACTTATTTTGTCAATCGAAGCTAATGACTCTCGATAAATACCATATTCAAATTTCCTTTTTCCCATGTTTAGATGACGATAAACAATATCATCCTCGTCTTCGAGATGATCAAGTTTATTGTCTTGACTATTGGCAAAGGCAATGAAAATATGATCCATTATGGAAAGGGTTTATCGTTTGGTTTTATAAGATTGTAAAAAGGTTGCGATAAATATATGAAAAAAAATAAATATATTTTAACGACTAAAAATATTTATTTCAAGATTGTTAATCTTCGAAGCTTTCTAACGCAGAGCTGGATAAATTAATCCGGCAGATGAAGTCCCAAACCATT
>CAZDTI010000889.1:0-1764 GCA_964508085.1 uncultured Saprospiraceae bacterium
TGGTGGTTGGATCTTTTTGGTGATGATTATTACATCGAAATTCAGCGTCACCGAGGTTTAGATAATATTGATCAATTGGGCATTAGTCAAGAAGACATTAATCAGGTTTTGCTTGGTTTTGCTAAGAAGCACAATGTAAAAGTAATTGCGACGAATGATTCACATTATGTTGAAGAAGAAGATTACGCACCGCATGATATCTTGTTGTGTATCAATACAGCATCTACGATAGACAATACCAAGCGTTTCAAATTTCCAAGTTCAGATTTCTATTTTAAAACGCAAAAAGAGATGGCCGACCTCTTCCATGATGTGCCAGAGTCTATTGCGAATACCATGGAAATTTACGATAAGATCGAAACGCTTGAATTGGCGCGTGATGTACTCTTGCCTGCTTTCCCACTACCAAAAGGCTTTAAAACGCAGGATGAATATTTGCGTCACCTAACCTACGAAGGAGCCAAACAACGATACCCCGTTATCACACCTAAGATCCAAGAACGACTGGATTTTGAGTTGGATGTAATTAAAGCTTCTGGATATCCGGGTTACTTTCTCATCGTTCAGGATTTTACACACACTGCCAGAAGAATGGGTGTATCTGTAGGACCAGGTCGTGGATCGGCAGCTGGATCGGCAGTGGCCTATTGTAACGGAATTACCAATATTGACCCCATTAAATATGACTTACTTTTTGAGCGTTTCTTGAACCCGGAACGTGTATCCATGCCCGATATTGATATTGATTTTGATGATGTGGGTCGCTCAAAAGTTATCGATTATGTAATTGAAAAATATGGCCGTAACCAAGTGGCACAGATTATCACCTATGGTTCGATGGCTGCAAAGTCGTCTTTACGAGACGTAGGACGAGTGTTAGATGTGCCGCTACCTGAGGTGGATACGATTGCTAAAACATTTCCTTTACAACTAGGAGCAACACTGAAACAGGTCCTTGCTCCAGGTGACATTGCCCCTAAATTGAAAGGGAAAATGAATTCTGAGGATGTTGAAAAAGCATACAACTTTAGAGCACTTGCCGAAGGGACAGGAATTCATGCACAACTGATTAATACCGCTGTTAAGCTTGAAGGCTCCGTTAGAAACACCGGAATTCACGCCTGTGGTGTCATCATTACTCCTGGTGACATTACGAACTATGTTCCAGTAACGGTAGCGAAAGATTCTGATTTATTGGTTACCCAATTTGACAACTCTGTAGCGGAAGATGCCGGACTGTTGAAAATGGATTTCCTGGGATTGAAAACGCTTTCAATTATAAAGGATGCCATTGCTTTGGCTAAGCAAACACATGGTGTTGATATAGATGCAGATCTGATTCCTCTTGAAGATGAACTGACTTACAAACTTTTCCAACGTGGAGAAACCATCGGCGTATTCCAGTATGAGAGTTCTGGAATGCAGAAATACATGAGGGAATTAATCCCAACGAAATTTGAGGATTTGATTGCGATGAACGCCTTATACCGACCTGGTCCTTTGGCTTACATCCCTAACTTCGTAGCTCGTAAAAATGGAAAGGAAGCCATTTCCTATGATCTTCCTGACATGGAAGAATACTTGGCAGAAACCTACGGTATTACAGTCTATCAGGAGCAAGTGATGTTGCTTTCGCAAAAGCTGGCGAACTTCTCGAAAGGAGAAGCGGATAGCTTGCGTAAAGCAATGGGTAAGAAAAAGAAAGCGATCATTGATAAGATGTGGCCAACCTTTTTGGAAGGTTGTAAAAAGAATGGCCACCCG
>CAZDTI010000890.1:0-1763 GCA_964508085.1 uncultured Saprospiraceae bacterium
ATATCTGTTTGTCTGACAGTTTGTTCATAAAAGCTTACACTCGTTTATAGTTTAATATGCTTAAAGGTAACTTTCTATACCGTTTTTTTAGTACTTTATTTTATATTTTAAGACACGGTTAATCTGTGGAATACACTTCTCTTGAAAAATTGAATGAGTTATTATTTATAAAAAGTAAATTTTTTATTCAAAATAGTTACCTTTTTTATTTTCAAGTTATTAACTATTGAAGAAGGGCAAGAATATAAAGTTAAAGATATACGGAAATATAATTTCTGATTTAGAACTGCACTCTTTTTTCAACTGATACAAATAATTTCTCCTTGCTACTTTTAATGAAAAGGACAATGCATGTAGCGCTACCATTTTAAGTAGCGCCATAATGAACGAATTATATTGTATCAGTTTTTCGGGCAAAGCTCAGCAAGCATATGATTTAAAACACTGTGCTTGTTGACTGCCACTTTTCTGATACATTTTACATAAATATTTTATTTGATTTTTGAACGATTGAGTTTAATAACTCTGGTTGTATAGCCATTGTTATGCTAAGATTGAACAAGGTGAAACTTTAGCAGTAAATTCTATTGATGAAGCTACCTATTCGTGAAATATTCTTTTTGATAGATGGAATGCTTCGTGTTTTTCAAGATTAAATAACTGGAATAAGATTTAAATAAGAGCATTCTACGGAACCTGAAACCCAAATAGATGGACCAAATTAACAAGGACATTTAGGGATTAGTAATTTAATAAGTACCAATTGATGGGAAAATTAAGTCCTTAGGGTCTACGTGTAAATGTTCAATATTCAATCATAATTTTTTAAACATTAAAATTTATTAAAATGAAGATTTTAAAAATTCTAAGCATGGCCTTAATTTTTACTTTTATCCTGGCGTCATGTGGAAAAGAACAATCAAAAATTGGCAATCAAAATGAGAATACTTCAGAAGTATACTCCCAATTTGAATCACCTTACACCGTAAATGAAGAGCTTTTAGCATTGGCTAAGTCAACTCTTGCGAAAGAGCTATCAATCTTAGTCTCCAATAAGCCTGAAGTTTTAGAAAAATTTAATCGTTTAGTTAAAGCAAGCAGAGCAACAGGATATTATGAGAACGAATTCTTTTGGAATGTTGAGAAGAATAATAATAATGCGAGCTTAAGAGATCAGAGTCTATCTGAGCTATTAAATGAGCAAAATCCTGAAACGGCTACTTTAATAGGTTTTTTGTGTGCAGAGTTACCTGCTCTAACAGTATTGCAAGTGGGAGATCCATCAACTCAGTCAGTTTCGACTGACATTTATGTTGATAATGACATAGATGAAAATAACCCAGAAGCGTATATTTCTTATTTTCAAAATGGATCAGAATCGAGTCGCCAAGCCTCACAAGAACCTACTGAAGTTGTTTATATAGTAAGAGAAAGTGAATCTTACATACCAACAGCAGACTTAGAGAAAGATTATGTAACTCATACACAGAATGAAATGCTAACTATTGGTACTGATTGCGAAGATATATGGATTTGGGATCCTGGTAATGGAGGAGGGGATCCTGGGACAATCAGAGAATGTGAAGAAGAATGTGAAAGAGACTGTGAAGATGGTACAGAGAATATCCGTAGATTTAGAGCGAGACATAATTATGAAAGCTGGTGGAAAGCTTCGGGAGAGTTTTTATTTTATACTATTTTTGCAGAGGGTGTCACATATGAATTGGCTGACGGAACTTTAGAAGTTACAGGTGATGCATTGG
>CAZDTI010000891.1:0-1759 GCA_964508085.1 uncultured Saprospiraceae bacterium
TAAATACGATTACCTTTCTTGGTCAGTTGGTTTAAATTATTTGATACAGGAGGAGCGGGTTCCGATTATAGCAATTTTGAAAATGGGACTTTCGAAATATGTCCTTCTGATCCACATGCTTGTATTACTTTGGATATTATCAATTTCGACATTGAAGATGGGGAGGATGAATTGAATATATATGCAGGACAATCTACTTCCGATCCGTTGATTGGCAGTGCAACAGGTATTAGTAGTGGATCTGATTTTAAAGTACAAGCTTCAAGTAATTGTGTTTTGGTGGAATTTAAGTCGGATGGATTTATAACGGATGCCGGTTTTGAATTGACTTGGACTTGCTCGAATGCGGCGTGTAATGATGTTTCTTTGGATGATATTGATTTTGTTCCATCAGTTCCTTTTTCGCGCAATGGTCAGTCTACTTGTGAAAATGCTTCTTCTTTTGGCGATAACTTGGCTTGCCCTAATTTGGGTTTTCTAGGTGGGCCTGAAAAAGTTTATACTTATAATTCGATAGGGAGAGAATGTGTTTCCATTAATCTGACAGGAGCAGATGCTGGAACAGGAATTTTGGTTTTAAATGGACTGCCAACTGATGCTAATTCATTGTGTGTGGCATCAAGCGTGAACGGAAGCATAACGAGTGCCAACTTACAAATAGCAGGTACTTATTACATCATTGTTGCGAATGCTTTGGGTTGTACGGATTTTGATATTCAAATAGCTGAAGCGGAATGTGACCTCTCCCCTGCCCTCCTAAATGCATTATGTAATCCAATCAATAATTGCGCAATGGCTATGCCGAATAGTAATGATCCATTGCCTACTATTCTAAAATTTGAAGATGGCTTCCAGGACATTGCTATTCAAAATGGTGTCAATAATGGTTGTTGGGATTTGTCAATAGGTTTGGGCTTGAATGATCCTAATTTCTATTGGTTTAGTTTTGAAGCATTAGCAGATGGTGATTTTGGTTTTATCATTGAAAGTGCAGATGTTCCTTCTGATTTGGATTATAATATTTGGGGACCATTCACCAATGAACAAGTTTGTAATGACCCACAAACAGTAGTTAATTTCATTTCTAATAATCAACCCGTTCGAAGTTCTTACGCTGGAGGTACCGACCCAACAGGATTAGTCAGAACACATCCAGTAACTGGAATTGCAGTGACTGATGAATTCGATTGTGATCCCATTCCTAGCCCTAATGGGGATGATTTCACGAAAGTGATAGAAGCTCAACAAGGAGAGGTTTATTTAGTTTTATTGAATGATTGGCAGGATAATATTTTGACCAATGGGATAGAAATTGATTGGTCTCCTTCTTCTGCTAACACGGTGTTGACGGATCCAATAACAGTGATTCAAGGAGATACGGCTATCTGCCCCGGCACTACTGCCCAATTGGAAATCAGCAGTAACACCACCTCTATAACTTGGACGCCTAATAGTACACTTAGCTGTACCAACTGTTTGAATCCAGTTGCGACACCGACCACAAACACGACTTATACAGCCGCTATTTCAGGTGCTTGTCAGCAAGATACTTTTGAAATTACGGTTCGAATATTTGATGTGGATTTAGGGGCAGATCGTACGGTGTGTCGAAATGAAATATTTGACTTGGTTGCTGGTGAATCTTATCCTAATGCCACGTACTCATGGGATGCACCTGCTGGTTTTTTAAGCTGTACAGATTGTCCCGATCCAGTGGTCGAAGCTATAACGCCAGGTACCTATACCATCGGGGTGACGC
>CAZDTI010000892.1:0-1757 GCA_964508085.1 uncultured Saprospiraceae bacterium
TTCACAAAAAGGCCACCCTTCTTATCTCGATAAGGATAGAAATCCATATAAAACAATCGAGCAGCAGCAGGTAAGGTCATTTTCTGTTTATATTCAAATTCCGACATTCCTTTTATAAGTCCTTTTCTTGCTTCTTCTTCAAATTCAGTGGCAGAAAAGCCTTTTGGCAACTTCCCTTCCAATGCTGTTATTTTTACAGGAGAAGCAATAACCGCCTTTCCTTTTTGTAAATACATAATGTTTTTCTTTTCATAATCTGTAGCTTCTTGAGGTTCCCATTGGGCAGCACGAACAAAATTTGTTAAACGACCAATTGCTGTATAACGGCCTCTAAAAATAGAACGTCCTAAATGATTTTGAAACATTAAGGCTGGGGTAAAATTCACTAATTCAGGAGCACCATCTTCAAGTTCGACTAAGTTGAATTTCACATTTTGATCAGCTGCTAACTGTTGAATAGCAGCTAAGTCTTCTGCTAATAATTGTTTGGAAACCGTTTGATCTTTCTGGACAAAGAGGATTAACTCCCCTTCTGTTTGACAAAATATTGTTCCAGTGAATCCGATTAAGAAGAAAATAAGAAAGAACATTCTCATTGATTGCATAGCAGTTAAAATTTAAAAATTAGTAAGCATTTTTTACTTTTCTGTAAATTATTTAAAGACCTTCGACTTCAAATAATTTCAAAAGATAACAGATTTTGTTGCTTCATTGTTGCAGAGGAATAAAGCTTCTCTCAGAATATCCTACAATGACTAAATTTTATCTCGTATTTCGTAAGAAACCGACATTTTCGTCCTCCTCAATTAGCCAAAACTCAAAACTTTTCCTACCTTTCATTTCTTAAATCATTACCAATTAATAACACACCAAAGAGAATTAACCAACCATTATGACAGATATAGATATTGCAAAAAAGGCCACCCTAAATCATATTACTAAAATAGCAAAACAACTCAACGTTTCGGAAGACGATTTGGAGATGTACGGAAAATACAAAGCTAAACTTCCATTGTCTTTAATTGATAAAAACAAAGTAGAAAAGTCCAATTTGGTGTTGGTTTCTGCCATCTCTCCTACTCCAGCTGGCGAAGGGAAAACCACCATGTCCATTGGGCTTACGCAAGGGTTAAATCGCATCGGCAAACAAACAACTGTTGTACTTAGAGAACCTTCCTTAGGTCCAGTTTTCGGAATCAAAGGAGGAGCTGCCGGAGGAGGATATTCTCAGGTTTTGCCCATGGAAGACATCAACCTTCATTTCACTGGCGATTTCTCAGCCGTGGAAAAAGCGCATAATCTATTAGCAGCTTTAATAGACAATAACCTGCAAAGCAAGACCCGCTCTTTAGGCATGGATCCTCGAACCATTATCTGGAAAAGAGTAATGGATATGAATGATCGTTCCTTGCGTAGAATTGTTGTTGGACTAGGCGGTACTGGTTCTGGAATTCCCAGAGAAACAGGATTTGACATTACTGCTGCTTCTGAAATCATGGCTATCCTTTGTTTGGCGAATGATCGTCAGGATTTGAAAAAACGTTTAGGAAATATCCTGATCGGTTTTAAGCTTGATAGAAGTCCTGTTTATGCACGCGATCTTAATGCCGATGGAGCGATGGCAGCTTTGCTCAAAGACGCCATTCAGCCGAATCTGGTACAGACCATTGAAGGAACGCCTGCCATTATTCACGGAGGACCATTTGCTAATATTGCTCAGGGAACCAACTCTGTAATTGCCACTCGAATGGGAATGT
>CAZDTI010000893.1:0-1754 GCA_964508085.1 uncultured Saprospiraceae bacterium
TCTTCTACCCGAATGGCATAGGTTTTAACTCCATTTGAAAAATCGACTTTAATACCTTGAGGTTTTATACGATTGGAAATACCTCGGAAAAGGATATCTGTTTTTCCAACAGGAATTTGAGCTACTGCAGTTCGATTTAATTCAGCGGAGTTTAAATAGACGGTTATAGCCGAAATGTCATGTTCAACGACAATTTCTTCTAGAATAGAAAAAGCATAGAGCAATGGAATAGTGAAAAGTATTAGTAGAGATTTGGTATTCATAACGTTGTTTTGAAATTCCGATATGACATATTTTGCAAAGGCTAAAAGACCAGACCCGAATATGCCATATCCTCGTAAGGGCTTCGATTAAGCTCATGGACAAAAACCGCTAAAAATGTGATTTTACTTCAATAAAGTCACATTCCCCTTCCGCTTATACTCCCTTCCACCAACGCATCTGACTTCCAAATAATAACCAAAAACATCCGGCGATAAATCCTTACCCTCAAAGCGTCCATCCCACTCATCTAAAACAGAATTCGCCTCAAAAATCTTCTGCCCCCAGCGGTTGTAAATCACCCAATAAACTTCCTCTATATAATTACCAAAAACTTTCAAGTAATCATTCTCTCCATCTCCATTTGGCGTAAACGCATTTGGAAAAAAGACAAAAGGATCTTCACAAATTATTTCAACTACAATGACAGGTACACGTTCCGTAGCAATACAGCCATCCGGAGTGGTGATTTGTACCTCATAAATTGTAGTAGCCGTAGGAAATGCCAATGGATTAAAGATGTTCGGATTGTTAAGTGTATTGGCATTTGACCAGGAGTAAATCCAGCCAATGCTATCAGTGACGATTAGTTGAGTCGTATCTCCTGCAAAAATGGTATCTGGGCTTGCGGAAGCAAAAATCGTAGGCATGTAATCGTAAATACTGATCATGCTTTCCAGTGTATCAAGGCATCCATGTTGATTTTCGACAATGGCCGTAAAAACAGCGCCGTCTTCGGCAATGACGGAGATCGTTCCATTACTTCCTTCTTCAAGTATTTCTGAAGCTGGAGACCAATCAAATGACAGCACATCTCCATTGTCATTATTCACTGGAATTATTGAAAGCGTATCACTGGAACACAAACTATAATCTGGAACGGTAACATTGATAGCATTTCCGAAAACAGAAATCGTGTCTTGTTTGGTGCAACCCAGAGCATCGGCTATCTGTATATAGTAAATGGTCGGTTCATTTGGAATCGCAACTAGGAAAGAGTCTGAACCAATCACCGAACTAAAGGTTGGAACATTTGACCAAGTGTAAGAAACGGCTTGTTCACTAGAGGCAAATAACTCCACAGTATTCGTGCAAACAGAAGTGTCATTACTAACAGTCAACTCGATGACAGGTGGAACCTCTACAGTAGTTGTTCTGACCAGTTCGCAATTTACAAGTGCAGGTTCCGTAACAGTAACCGAATAGGTAGTGGTCACCAATGGGCTCGCCATCGGATTCGGGGATGCAGCATTATCCAAACCTATTACTGGTGACCATTCGTAAACGTAGTCTGGATTAGCTCCCGGGTTTAATTCCACAGGGATACCTGGACAGCTGATCAAAGTATCGGTCAGATTTAGGTCGATTAAATTTATGGGAATGTCAAGTGATAAATCATCTTCACAACCATCAGCAGAAATTATTGTCAATTCTACGCCAAGCACTTGGCTTCCCACTAATTCAATAGAAGGATTTTGAGTAAAGATGGTATC
>CAZDTI010000894.1:0-1745 GCA_964508085.1 uncultured Saprospiraceae bacterium
CTCTTTGGAGTGGAATCTTGTTTTTCTGAGCGGTAGTGATTATTAAATCCAATAAATTTCGTTGAACTGCTGGCGCATAGGTTACAGAAGGACCATCTCCACATTTTACATCACCAATTTGCTTGGTATTCACCAGGGGCGTATGAGTATCATGGGTAACATCAGTTACAATAGCTACGTCAGGTTTTATCGTTTGCGTGATCATTTCGGCTCCACGTAATCCAACCTCTTCTTGAACTGAATTGACAATGTACAAGGAGTAAGGCAATTTTACTTTGTTCTTCTTCAGTAAGCGAGCTACCTCTGCAATACAAAAACCACCCATTCTATTATCCAAAGCGCGGCCACAATAAAACTTATTGTTAATCACAGAAAGTTCATCCGGGTAAGTAATGACACAACCGACATGGATCCCCATCTTCAAAACCTCTTTCTTATCCTTTGCTCCCACATCAATGAAAATATTTTCCATTTTTGGTACAAGCTTGGAATTGTCTCCTTTTCGTGTATGAATGGCTGGCCAGCCGAAGACTCCCTTTATAATTCCTTTTTTGGTATGGATGTTAACTTGTTTGGAAGGAGCGATTAAGTGATCGGAGCCTCCATTTCTAATTACGGTGATATAACCATCATCAGAAATGTAGTGAACAAACCATG
The DNA here is from genome assembly GCA_964508085.1 of uncultured Saprospiraceae bacterium. Taxonomy (GTDB): domain Bacteria; phylum Bacteroidota; class Bacteroidia; order Chitinophagales; family Saprospiraceae; genus CALGLS01. Next base: position 658 of record CAZDTI010000894.1, read on the forward strand.
AAATTTCATCCGCATGACCTTCAATGACTACTTTATAATCCTGCCCTGGATTTATAACACCATAAGCAGTGCCATAGACATCAATATCCCAGTCGTCAATGTAAGGCTTTAAGTAGTCGAGCCATAATTTTTGGCCCGGAGCCTCGAAGCCGGTTGGAGAAGCATTGTTAATGTACTTGTGTAAAAATGCTTCTGAATTTTTTGTAATAATACCCATATAGTTAGTTGTAGTGGCCTATTCTGTAAATCGTAGTTTGCATTGGCGTCCCATAATTGCGTTATGCATTAAAAGGAGCGAATTGCTAACTGCCCTTTTAACCTACTGCTTTGCTGGCCCATTCCTTTGGATTGGATTTCCAGGATTGTAATAATTCCATTTGGTCAGAGTCAATATAATTACTTTTTACAGCTTCTTGAATAAGCGTGTCATAATCGGTTATTGTGTCCATTGGACAGTTGGCGTTTTCAAAAGTAGTAACTGCTTTAGCAAAACCATAAGTAAATACGGCCATAACGCCCACAACGTTGCATCCTGCCTCACGAAGCGCATCAACGGCTAACATACTGCTTCCGCCTGTTGAAATTAAGTCTTCAATGACCAAAACGTTTTCCCCGCCTTTATAAAAACCTTCAATCATATTTTGTCGTCCATGGGCTTTTGCTTTAGAACGAACATAGATGAAAGGAAGATCCAAGGCATGAGCAACTAAAGCTCCATGTGGGATTCCCGCGGTAGCAACTCCAGCAATGGTGTCAAAAGGTCCAAATTTCTCTGATAGCGCGACAAAGCCTTCTACAACATTTTTTCGAACCTCTGGATAAGATAAGCTGATTCTGTTGTCACAATAAATAGGAGAAAGCATCCCGGAGGCCCAGGTGAATGGATTTTGGGGATTTAACTTTATTGCCTTTATTTGCAATAGTTGCTGTGCTACAGTGGAGCGATGTGTCATTGGTAAGAATATTTAAAATAAAACGCCGCAAATGTACAAAATTTATATTAATGAGAAGCCACTTTTGTTAATGAATACCAGCGAATTAGGAGACTTGCCAAAGGATTTGCCCATTCATCTGCAATCAAGGTATAC
>CAZDTI010000895.1:0-1727 GCA_964508085.1 uncultured Saprospiraceae bacterium
CTGCTTCTAAAGAAAAGCGAGTATCGCTTCCTACTTTTAGCTGATATAAAGTGTCTGGGAATAAGAAGATCGGTTCTCCGGATTGTTGATTGAGTTAACTTGTAGATAAGGCAGAACTGGAATTCGATGAAAAAGCTTTGAAGAGAATGGAAGATATTTCTAAAATGAACTCCGAAGATCAGTCTTTTATCTACAGAGCTATTGATTCTTTGGTGAGGGATTTAAAGGCGCAAAGAGCTTACGCTTCTTGACAACAATACAAATACACCCTTAAAAGAAAAGCTCGTACAAATCTTTGCGATTCGTACGAGCTTTCTTTTTCTGGCCAGAGGCCACTGGATAGTTCGGTTAAATGCCAGAGCATTTACCGAACGACCATAGGGGACGTGAAGAATCGTGGAAAGAACAGATATTGTGCCAGCGGGACACTAGTTCTAAAACCGCTATTCAATTGGACCAATATCTACAATGACCCAATTTCCATTTGCTTTTTCAAATAAATATCTAAAATTCCGCTTCTTGCACTCAACAATACTTTTACTTTTCTCATTATCAATTTTCTGGACTAAAGTCGCTTCGTATATATCCTCTTTCTTCTCTTCGAGATCACTTACTTCGTCTACAAAATAAAAAGTTTCTACTTCTCTTCTAAATGCCTCGTCGTCATACTCTAGTAACTTTACCATCGGAATTTCTAAAACATTGCTATAAAGTTTCCTAGCATTCGAATGCTCTAAGTGCATGTCTAACGACCCAAATCGATAAGCAAACTGTTCTCTCAGACATATAACATATGGTTCTGAATTTTCAAACGGCAAATGCGAAAGGATTTTAAAAGGAGCTTTCACTAGAATCGTATCACTTTTTATTTCAACATACTTTTCTAGTTCAGCTTCTTGACCGTTACAACCTGTTAGAAGTAAAAAAAACATCATATAAATCATATTTACTCTTAGCATGACCTTAAGATTTAGTTGTTATTATCAAGATACTCTTGAAATTTAACATTAGTATTTCCAGCGTCTTTATGAACAGTCGCCCCGGGTAATTTTTTCGCACTATTAAAAGTTGCATTAGGAGTTTTCGTTTCCTTCGTAATAGTTGCACCAAACTTTTGACCTTTAACGGTTTCCTGACCAAAGGTTTTATCTCCACCAGTCACAGGGGAAAGACCATCACAAGTATTAGTAGCACAGTTATTTGAAACTGGATTGTAGGGTACTTCTCCTTCTTGCTTTCCTTGCAAAATGTTATGTGATGCTTGATCTTGCTCTGCTGTAGTTTCTATTTCAACAACACCATCATAATTATCAACACTTCCTTTCAAAAAGTCAGCCTTAGAAACAACTTCGGAACTATAATCGGGAGTAACACCAGTTCCGAATATTGCAGCATTTTTATAAGCACTTGACCCGCTTTCTGGAGCTCCTGCTAATTCATAGACAACTACATTTCCAGTCTTATGTCCATCTGCATCATATTGTTCTACTGCTATTGCAGCATGGCCATGATTCTGAGAATTATTAGCATTTACCCTAACTATTATATTCTCAGGTGCCTTACCATCTGGATCAACAAAAGCTATTGGATTTCCAAAGACATAATTATACGGGCTCCACCCCGCAAAATCAGCCGCCAACGGATCAAGGCTCTGAAACCTCCCAATATCACTATCATAAAACCTCGCCCCCCGATAATCCAACCCAGACTCTATATCCCGCTCATGA
>CAZDTI010000896.1:0-1721 GCA_964508085.1 uncultured Saprospiraceae bacterium
GCGGCTTGTGGGCAATTGGCGAATAAGGGGTAGTTTTTTTACCGCAAGGGACACGAAGAAGGCGCAAAGGGCACTATGAAGACTTTATTTTTTGGCTGTTTATGACTCTTTTTATTCCATTTTTGATAAGAGGTACATTGAAATTGATGAGCATACCTAAAGTACATTTGGAGAGTTTTAGATAGGTAAGAATTTGTGATAAATGTACCTCATTTATGGATTCAACTGACTTTACTTCAATGATGAATTTATTTTCTACTAATAAGTCTATCCTATATCCAACCTTAAGATCGACATCCTTATAAATCAGTGGAAGTAGTTTTTCTTTTTCTATTACAAGACCTTTTTCTTTAATCTCGTGATAAAGACATTCTTGATACGAACTTTCTAAAAGACCAGGCCCTAAAGCCTTATGTATATTTAATGAAGATTGGAAAACAATTGAAGCAATTTCATTTTCAGTCATAATAATTAGTTTTTAAGTTGTATTCCTAGAACTTAAAAAACTCAATTTTGTGACATCGAAAGAAAAAAACTTAGCGCTCCTTGCGCCTTCCTCGCGTACTTAGCGGTTAAAAAAAAACGGCACAAAGAAAAAAGCAACAATTATCCCTTCACAGGAAGAAAAATAAACTCAGCCCCCAATTCACTCAAAACAAACACGCAAATACTTGACTCAGAATCCTTATAGTTGCTTTTAAACTCTTCCACCTTTTCTGGAAAGATGATTTGTTTTGATACAAACTCTTCCAAGGTTGAAGCATGGATTGACCATTTAGCACCTTTATTCTCTTCTCTTTTGAAGATCGGCATTCCCAATTCCAATTCTTGTTGATGAGCGACCATGATAGGGTAGGAGGAGACATCCTGATCTTCTATGACTTTCGCTGCTTGAGTCATTAGTTTTCTAAAGACATCCAATTCTGTTTGTAAAACGATATATGATTCAGCTTTTTTCATTCAACTTTATTTTGAGCTATTTTGCTTAACCGCAAAGACGCAAAGTTCGCGAAACTATAATTGATAAAATCTTAGTATTCTTTGTGAAGCCCTAGTGCACTTCGTGGTTAATCCCTCACAACATCCTCACAATTAGAAAAAAATAGAGCGAGAAATAACCCCCGCTCTATGTATATTATTCAAAAGTCCTCTTGTTGAAATTTTCAGTTCAAAATTCATTCACACTATAATCGATCAACTGAATAACTCAACAATTCAAAAACTCAAATTTTAGTATCTGTAATACTCTGGCTTATAAGGTCCTTCTTGAGTTACCCCAATATAATCTGCCTGATCTTTTGACAGCTCTTCTAATTCAACACCAATCTTAGCCAGGTGAAGTTTAGCTACTTTCTCATCTAGGTGCTTAGGAAGCATATAAACATCATTTTCATATTTATCACCTCTTTCCCAAAGCTCCAATTGAGCCAATGTTTGGTTTGTGAAACTGTTAGACATCACGAATGATGGGTGACCGGTAGCACAACCTAGATTGACTAATCTACCTTCTGCAAGTACGATGACGTCCTTACCATCAATAGTATATTTATCTACTTGTGGCTTGATTTCTACTTTGCTATCTCCATGTGTGCTATTCATCCACGCCATATCGATTTCGTTGTCGAAGTGACCGATGTTACATACAATTGTTTTGTCATTCATAGCCTTGAAATGCGCAGGAGTTATAATGTCTTTATTACCAGTAGCAGTCACTACGATAT
>CAZDTI010000897.1:0-1712 GCA_964508085.1 uncultured Saprospiraceae bacterium
CGGTAATTTGCCCGAAGTATAATCTTTAAATTAGCTTAGAGATGAATAAAAGATTATTTGTTCTTTTGGTAATCTTAATGAGCCTCTCTCTTATTGGAATAATCTTCGTCCAATTTTATTGGATCAAAAAGTCAGTTGAAGACAAGGAAGAACAATTTTCCAGTGCTGTATCAGAGGTTTTAAATAAAGTTACCGATAAGATTGAAGGAAGGGAGCGGAAGGATTATTCTGATCGATATTTGAATATTAAAGATAGTATTGGTGAATTTAAGGATGCCAACTACACCAATATCATGTTTGGTTTTCGAGACTTTGATTCAAATGAGTTTCGCGTATATGAACATGGTATCTTAGAAGAAGATTACAATATCCCCTACACGTTCTTTGACACTAACAGCGGTGATACCACCACAATTAAAAGTTACACTAGTAAACGAACAACTACTGTTCTAAAAGAGGGGTTTGGATTAGATGGTAAGGAATATCGTCTAACGCCGATTCAAAAATTTCAAAAAATAGGAGGGTTAAGTGCGATAGAGAATGCTCAATTTGAAGATATTTTTAGTGAATTCGCTAAAAGAGAACCCATACATACTAGGGTTTCAAAGCAAGAAATTGAACTCCGATTGAGCAGAGAACTAGAGAATAGAGGTATTGATATCGGTTTTGAGTATGGCGTTTATAGCAAAGGACTTCCTACAAAAGTGAAGTCAAAACGTTTTAAGTATAAGGCAAATACTTTTTATGAAGCACCTATTTTTGAAGATAGTGAAGGAAACACCAATTTTTCACTTTTAATCTCCTTTCCCGAAAAAAAGAAATTCTTGATTAGTTCAATTTTGGGGCTCGCAGTGCTTTCTTTGCTCTTCACTTTGGTCATTGTTGCTTCGTATTCAGGGGCCATTTACCAATTGATTAGACAAAAGCAGATTTCTGAAATCAAGTCAGACTTCATAAATAATATGACGCATGAGTTCAAAACTCCCATTGCCACCATAAACTTGGCAGTAGAAGCCATAAGAAATCCTAAAATCATTGACGATCGTGATAAAGTAATGCGCTATTTACACATGATTCGTGATGAAAATAAAAGAATGCATGCCCAAGTTGAGAATGTTTTACGTATCTCTAAGCTTGAAAAAAATCAACTCGATATTAGTAAGGATAGGGTTGATGTACACGACATAATTCAAGATGCGATAGCGCACGTAGAGCTAATTGTCGGTGACCGCGGTGGATATATAGAGACGCATTTAGGAGCTAGTAGAAGTGAGGTTTTGGCGAACGAAATGCACTTCACGAATGTGATTGTGAATGTACTTGATAATGCTGTGAAGTACTCTCCTGAGTCTCCCAAAATTGATGTATCCACTGAGTTAGCAAAGAATAATATAATTATAAAAGTACAAGATCAAGGTGCCGGCATGAGCAAGGCAGTTCTTAAAAAAGTATTTGAAAAGTTTTACCGTGAGCACACGGGAAATATACATAATGTAAAGGGGCACGGATTGGGGCTCTCCTACGTGAAAAAAATTATAGACGATCATCAAGGTGAAGTTTATGCAGAAAGTGAGAAAGGAAAAGGAAGCACTTTTTACATTAAACTGCCTTTAATTTAAATTTTATGGAAGCGATAAACAAAAAAATTCTTTTAGTGGAGGATGACCCAAACTTTGGTATCGTACTGAAGGATTATTTGTCAATGAACGATT
>CAZDTI010000898.1:0-1709 GCA_964508085.1 uncultured Saprospiraceae bacterium
GTTACAGGTGATGCATTGGATTATGTTATACACAGATTTGCAGGGGTTGAAGACAATAACACATGGTATTATCCAGATTTTGAAATAATTATATGGGATAGAGAAGGAGATGGTGATAGAATGAAACATGTACTTTATGAAGATGATGGAGGAAACGAGACTACTGTTGAAATACCACTTAATTTTTCAGTAACAGTTCCAGTTGGAAGTACAGGAGCAACAGTCACTGGTTCGGCAGGGGCCACAATTAATATAGATTTGACAAACAGAGACGATCTAATTGGAGAATCTATTGCTGATTACTGTCAGGATATTGACCCAGATGGGTTTGAATACCATCCTTCAAATCAAGTAGATTTTTATCTAAATGAGAGATAGGTCTTACTAAGTTATAATAGTCTATTACTCTAAATTAAATATTTGAGTCTATAATAGAATTTATTTATAAACCGGTTAGGAAATTCTTCCTAACCGGTTTATTTTATTCACCGTAAATACTTATCGCTATGAATGTGAAATAACATTGTTGCAAAAGCTGAATCACCTAGAGGAAAGCTAGCTATAATTTTTTTAAAAAAAGCTATTCCGAAAGTTATCTTTCTAAACTCTAAGGTATTAATGAATATAGTGAGGGGTAACTTTCAATTTCGTTAAGTTGCTCCCCAAAGAAAACCTAAAACCAGCACCAAGCGAAAGAGAATGATAGCTTTGTTCTATAACGCCCATGGTCAACCTAGGACTTCGCCGATAAGTCGCCGTCGCAAAAAACTGGCTCCGCTTCAGAAAAGGATATTCTAAGGCAAGTCCGACCTGAAGTCCAATCCTATTCTTTAGTTCGAAATCAAAATCCAGGTTATTACTAATAATCTCGTTTCCTCCCTCCTCAAATATATAGTTCATTCTTCCTGTATAGTTATGTGCAAAAGTATAACTCAAGCCAAGTCTGGTTATGAGTTTTGCTTTTTTCAAATTAAACTGATAGCCAACTTGTAAAGGAATAGAATAGAAACGGTGCTTGTTGAAATGCTTAACAGTTCTCTCTTCTGATACAAACACATTAGTTGAATCTCGAACAAACAAAGTATCCATATTGTCGACAATAAAATATAGAGGCTCTTCTTTTAGAACACGAATAGTGTCAGTCGCTGATTTATTAAAGTAATTCAACACTTCGTTTATTTCGCTGTACTCCAAACCAGACTGTAAAGACCACCCTGAAGTATGTTGGTATCCGATAAAAAGATTAGTTGTAATTGCAAGTAAGGATTTTTCAGTGTCTTCATTGTCTTCCAATCGATTGATAAAATCTTCTCGATTATCTATATCATTGACATTAAATTTCCTACTCCTGTACACCAATCCCAGCTCTCCAGAAGCAGAGATATAAAAAGGATTTTTTAAAGAGACTTTATCTATCTCTTGGAATTTTTCTACTGTACTCAGATCCGGTAAATCTTCCCGTTTAATAATTAAGTTAAGATCTTTCCACCCTAAAAAAGGAATAGCGGATAATGGCAAAATATCCTTTCTGGTTTCCTCAATATTTAAAGCAACATTATTTGTAGATTTTTTGGCTGCTGGGATGTCAAGAAAGTCCTTAGGTTTTTCGGTCGTTTTTGGTATCGTGATGATAATTGGATCTTTGATAGGCTGCTCCCTTGCTATAGGTGATTTTGTTTTTGACAGATCATTAAAACCGGAAGGAGGGG
>CAZDTI010000899.1:0-1708 GCA_964508085.1 uncultured Saprospiraceae bacterium
CAGCATCCAATTTCATTTCCGAGTCGCCTATCAACTCATCACTATCCGTTTTGAATTTAACTCCTGCAAGTGCAGCTTTCAAAACAGCTACTTCATCTTCTGCTAATTCTGGACATCCGCCATTGTCTGCCGATCCGGCTTCCGATGGACATTTATCATCGGCATCTGCTACTCCATCACCATCAGCGTCAGCTACACCACAATTCTCACCCATCAAATTAGGTGCTAACACGCATATTCCGTTTCCTGTTACCACAGCGATACCGCTACCGTCTACTACGTTACAGCATAGCTGTGCGTTAGCGACAATTTGCATTCCTCCAACGCACATCAGCGCGATTAAAAATTTCTTCATTTTGTTATTATTTTGTTTCTGTTCCAAATCAAAAGTACTAAAACTCAGGTAAACACAGAATATAGCCTTGCTATTTGATAAAAAAACAAAATATAATGCCTTAAAATTTAATATTCACAACAATGAATTAATAAGAGTGATGCTTTTTGCGAATGTTAATTTTCTCAAGTAAAAGCAGAGACAGAGAACAATACCCAATTCTTTATTATTGTCATCCGACAAAAGGTTTTTGGTTTTCGGTATTGGGCTTTAGGTTTCTTTATTTGTGATATTGATCATATCCCACCCCAAGCAAACCAAACAAGATATTATTAGGGGGTCTTTTTGAGAAAAATTATAAAATAGCTTCTACGTTCAATAAAGGTTGATTTTTCTTCTATTCCCATTTTAGTCGGATGACAGTAAATTAAGATTAAAAAACAATCGAATGGAAATTCAAAAAGTAAACTTAGCAGAAAAGCTCTCTTCCTTCAATGATTATTGGTCACCGAAAGTTATAGGTGAACTCAATAATCAAATGGTGAAAATCGCCAAGTTCAAAGGAGAATTCCCCAAGCATCATCATGAAAATGAGGATGAGTTGTTTTATGTAGTCGCAGGTGAGTTGTTCATCGAGCTAAACAACGAGACACTCCAACTCAATGCCGGGGAGCTTGTCATTATCCCTAGAGGTGTAGAGCACAAACCTTATGCTCCCGCAGAAGTCCACGTAATGCTCTTTGAACCAGCCTCAACACTAAATACGGGAAACGTTCAAAACACCATGACCGTCACAAATCTCGACAAAATCTAAGTTAAGCCTATGAGATTTGTTCACACCAATATTGTCAGTACCAACTGGAAAGAACTTGTAGATTTCTATACAAATACTTTCGACTGCAAGATAATCCCCCCTATCAGAAAGCAATCCGGAGAATGGCTTGACAAAGGGACTGGACTAAAAAATGCGAAGCTTGAAGGTGCGCACCTATTAGTTCCAGGTCATGGCCAAAGTGGACCAACCCTAGAGATTTACCAATACGAGTTCATTGATCAACAAGAGGCATCAGCACCAAATACACGAGGTTTCGGACACATAGCTTTTGAGGTAGAAGATGTAGAAGTCGTCCTTGCCACGGTTATCGCAAATGGTGGGCAAACTCTCGGTCAGCTTACGAAAAAAGAAGTGTTGGGAGTAGGTGAACTTACTTTTATATATGTACGAGACCCGGAAGATAATTTAATAGAATTACAGAGTTGGAGATAGCACCCACTAAAAAACCATTCATGCAAAAAAGATTAGAAACTTACATAGTAGATTCCTTTACCAATGAGCCGTTCAAGGGAAATCCGGCGGGTGTTTGTCTCTCAAAT
>CAZDTI010000900.1:0-1694 GCA_964508085.1 uncultured Saprospiraceae bacterium
AAGGCGAAGCATTTGAAGAAACGATTGGCTTCTTATTTTGGTGATAAAAAACACAGAACCAACAAGACGCGCACAATGGTACGGAATGCTCATCGTATTGAATATACCATTGTTGACACGGAGACGGATGCCTTATTACTGGAAAGTACTTTGATCAAAAAGTATCAGCCTCGATATAATGTAATGTTGAAAGATGGAAAGTCCTATTCTTATATTTGCATAAAGAAGGAACGGTTTCCAAGAGTATTTTTGACGCGACGAGTTATTAAAGACGGTTCTACTTATTTTGGACCTTATACTTCTCGGAATCGAACCAAAGACTTACTAGACCTCATCAAAATTCTTTTCCCTCTTCGGAATTGCATTTTCAACCTTTCGGACGATAACATTAAGAAAGGAAAATTCAAAGTCTGCCTGGAATACCACATCAAAAACTGCCTCGGCCCTTGTGCTGGCCATGAAGAAATTGAACATTACGACAATAAAATCACACAAATCAGAAATATCCTTAAAGGAAACTTTGCGGCAGTGAAAGCACATTTTAAAAAGGAGATGCAAGAGCTAGCGACCAATTTAGAATTTGAAAAAGCGCAGATACTAAAAGATAAGCTTCGGGCTTTTGAGGATTACCAAAGTAAATCGACGGTAGTAAGCACCACCATTCGAGATGTAGATGTTTTCTCCATTGTAAGTAATGAAAAAGATGCTTTTGTCAATTACATCAAGGTCGTCAATGGCGCGATGATAAATAGCTATACACTGGAACTGACCAAGAACTTAGATGAAGATGAAGAAGGTTTATTGGCTTATACCATTCCACACTTACGTGAAAAATTCAACAGTATTGCTCCTGAAATCATTTTGCCATTTGAAGTTCCGATTCCGGATAAAGATGTCAATTTAACTATTCCTAAAATCGGAGATAAGAAAAAGCTACTGGACCTTTCTGAAAAGAATGTCAAATATTTTTTGCTGCAAAAGCAACGGGAAGCCATTAATAAAATCAGCAAACAGACACCAGCAGAACGAATCTTACGTACTATGCAAAAGGATTTGCAAATGGCTCAAGTTCCGTTGCACATTGAGTGCTTCGATAACTCCAACCTTGGTGGCGATTTCCCTACTGCTTCCTGTGTTGTTTTCAAGAACGCCAAACCTTCTAAGCGAGATTACCGTCATTATAATGTGAAAACCGTGGTTGGACCCGATGATTTTGCTTCGATGACCGAAATTGTCTACCGTCGCTACAAACGTTTATTGGATGAAGAACAGCCCTTGCCACAGTTAATTATCATTGATGGAGGGAAAGGGCAGTTAAGTGCTTCTGTAAAAAGTTTAAAGGATTTGGGTATCTTAGACAAAGTGACTGTGATTGGTATTGCAAAGAAATTAGAAGAGATTTTCTTCCCAAATGATTCTATCCCATTGTACATCAATAAAAAATCGGAGTCATTAAAATTAATTCAGCAAGCCAGAAATGAAGCGCATCGCTTTGCCATTACCTTTCACCGGACGAAGCGTTCGCAGTTTTTCACAGAGACGGAGTTGAAGAAAATTGCTGGTATTGGAGATAAAACGGCTGATAAGTTGTTGATTCATTTTGGGTCGGTGAAGAAGGTGAAGGCGGCTTCGGAGGAAGAGTTAGTAGAGGTCGTAGGGAAGCGAATTGCGAAGTTATTGTTGGGGTATTTTGC
>CAZDTI010000901.1:0-1688 GCA_964508085.1 uncultured Saprospiraceae bacterium
CAACTAACCATACACAAACCGTTACCACACATAGGAAAAACAGAACTAAATGACAATTTGGACTATATTATTTATAATTATTGGAGTTTATGTATATCTGACTTATACTAAAATTGAATTTTTAAATTTAAGAGCTGGATGTAAAAAAATATCAGCAGAAGTTGTGGAATATAGAAAAGAAAAAGGACCAATGCGGAATGATTACACTGAATTAGATTATCCTTATGTTAAAATTGATTTAGAAAACGATGAATACATAATTAGAAGACTTAAATACGCCAACAGTATGAATAAATCATTTGACATTGGACAAAAAGTTGAAGTATTTTGGTATGGCAGCGACCTTTTATATTGGAATGCTTATGATAATGGAATTAATAAATATTTACCTAATAAATGGAATTTCCTGAACTGAAAAGTTTTGACAAGAAATAAAAACGTGTGGTAACAAAGTATATAATTTATTGCTAGTTTGAGTTCACTTATGAAAATCCTCTCGGATTTTCTATTTAGTGTTTACTTACTAACTTTTGTGCTTAACCACGCAACAAACCATATACAGACCGTTGTGGGTAATTAAGACAAATGTGGCATTCCTTTTCCAGATTCAACGAAACTCTTTAGGCTTTCTGTAACGAATCTTTCCCAAGCAGGCCAACATATTTCGTAGCAATTTAATTCTGAAACAAGTCCGTTATGAGTAAAATTTAAAATAGTTTCATTTTGACTTTTCTCTTTCAAATTCCATTCAACTTTGGTTCCAATCCATTCCTTTTCAATTCCATCATAACCTGTATGAATATGCTTTGCATCAATACATAGCCAAACAATTTTCGAATTCGGTTCAAATTCTGAAATTTTAAATTTCCAAAAAGTTTTATCAAAACTTGTAGTAAACTCATCATCTAATTTTGAAATGGCTGAATTAGTGTTACCCCACCACTCTTGAACTGACTGGGCTATAGCGTTAAATACAGCTTCTGAACTTGCTTCAATTGATACACTTGTTGAATAGGACATAAATTTTATTTTTTTAATTAGTGCTTGCATTTTGCAATCACAAATATATAAAAGAACTTTTATTATGCAAGCACTTTTTTGTAGCTTTGAAAAATGAAAGAACAAAAAAGAAGGTCAGATTGCCCGATAACATTATCCCTGGACATTTTTGGAGATAAATGGACTCTACTAATTCTTCGAGATTTCATTTTTTTTGACAATCGCCATTTCAACCAATTGGTTAGTATAGAAAGTATATCAACCAATATTCTTACGGATAGACTAAATAGACTTTTAACGAACGGAATTATTAAAAAGGAAGTTGATACAAATAATAGGTCGGCTTATTTATATTCCTTGACTAGGAAAGGGCTTGACCTTGTTCCTATTGTTATGGATATTTATCGTTGGGGTGCTAAATACACAGAAAAGAATAATGCGGAAAATGACTTCAAAAAGAAGATAGATTTTGAATTCGATAAAACGGTTGAAGAAATAAAAAGTAAATTAATAACTACCCACAACATTGTGTATAAGTAATAGCGGCTTAAGCGATAAAACAAAAGTATAAACATAAGACAAAGGTCAGTTCTAAACTGAAAGGTTAGCGAGTAGAAATCCGCTACTACTCATACACGAGACCGTTACCACCAATTATGAGAAACCGATTTATATTAATATCCCTTATA
>CAZDTI010000902.1:0-1677 GCA_964508085.1 uncultured Saprospiraceae bacterium
TTTGAGGTGATTCGTTTAAGTGATGCATAATCATATACTCAGTAAAACTAAGTCCGTGATAGCTTAATTGACTATCCGCCTTCTTAGTGAGCTTTGTATTCAGTAATGAGTTTAAAATTAGAAAAGATGATTCAGAGTTTTTCATAGACATTTTAGATCTTGATATATAACCGATCAATTACCTCGGTTGGCTGATCTTGGATTCCTGTAAATTAATTGGCTCAGGTTGCTTGTTAGTAATCCATTTTTATTTATTCCGCTTTATTAAGTAAGTGTCTTAACATATAAGGTAATTCTCTAAGTATCATTTGTTGTTCTTTATCAATAAATAGCATTTCTCGTATCACTGGGTGTTCAAATGAAAAATCTACAAGATCTAAAAACTCTGAAGTCGTTTTGTTTTTTTCTTTCTCCGACTTATCAGACTTAAGAGTTGACACTAAATCAATACCTGCATCATATATCCAAGGGTAATCATCCTTAACCAAACTTAAAACCATTTGAACTTGGATATAATTTTTACCAAATAACTTAGGCGACAAACTTATCATCTCCTCTATAATATGAGGGTGAAGCCTGTGTTTTCGTCTTGTTCTACCTATACGCTTTTCTTTTTCTAAACGAGAAAGAAGCCTCATTAGATTTTCATTAATTTCAGAAATTGATTCTGAAATATTTAAATCAGGGTTTCTAAGAAGCTTCTGATTAATTCTTGATAAATCTAATATTTCTTCAAGTATTTCACTAGACTCGGACATAGCTCCATTTATAGTGTCTACATCTTCAGTTTCTTTCATCCCTTTCAGTTTTTCTAGCTCTTCTTCCAGTGTTGGCCACCACACACTAAAAGCTTTATCCAAACGTTCCTCTGTGAGTTGATCTTCTCCACATGCTTTATTAAGAGTCTTCAATAATTTGTATACATCATCCTTGTTAAATATTGTTGATTGAAATTGCAGAATTGGGCCATCTACTTCTGACCTTTTAATATCGTATAAAAAGGGACTGACAAAACTTTTGTCCATTGTTTTAGACAATGCTCCCGCTTCGAATGTCAGCCAAGGGGCAGTTAAATTCTCTTTGGTTACACATAAAATGCCAAAAGTTGAATCCTCAAGCTCTTTTGCAATATCAGAACTCCATCTAGTGCCTTTATCTATATCTTCAGAAGACACATAAGGTTCAAGCGATTGAATTACTGATGGAAACCAGTCTCGGAATACAAGTGCAACCTTATGACTCTTTTCTCCCGACCAACTTAAAAATACTTTCATTCTTATTCTCCGTAATGAATGTTAACAACGTATTCATCGACCTAAATTCGACACAATACTTTTCAATTTTTTCACGTAAATTATTTTATACGTTATTTTCAATATTATTAAAAAGATTATTTTAATAACTATTTCAAGTTAATTTAACTTGCTCCACTTCAACAGCAAATTCTCGATGCTCTTTTCGATGTGCTTTTACATCGAATAATATTTTTGCTGCGACTAGGGCGACTAGTAAATAGATTTGCGAGCCGAACTCTTCGATTAAAAACATGCCCGCCATTAGGCCGATGTGCAGTGAAACTATACGCTTATATGGCATGTTCATGACCTTGCCAATGGTTAGGCGTTCGCGTTCGTTACCCATGAAGTAGTGGTAAAGAAGTGATACGCCGTGGCTTAA
>CAZDTI010000903.1:0-1671 GCA_964508085.1 uncultured Saprospiraceae bacterium
CTATAGCTTCCAGCATTGTTTTAATTTTAAATATCAAATACCTGTCTAATAAAATTTCAAAATCTAAATTAATATCCAAACCTTTTATAGAACTAGGAAAAGCATCTATGGTAATAATGTTTATGCACCAACCTATTAATATTATAATTAGTAACTATTTGTTAACTAATGCAACTATGAGATTTATAATTTCTACGCTATGTTCTTATATCTTATATCTATTTTTTCGCAATTTTGCTATTACCAGAGCATTTTTACTAGGGTCTAAAAAAGACTATGAAATAATTAAATCACATTTAATAGCAAAGGAATAATGTTCCTTATGAGACATTAGTCGTAAGTCCAATTTTTACTTAAACCTTCAAAACAATTTCTTTCTTCAATTCCAAAATGGAATATATGGGTTATTAACGTAAGCTATATTTTCAACTTTAAAACTACACTTTCGTGTAGTTAGTTCTCGTAAATAACTGTAAAATAACGTGAGTTCGGGATAAGAAATATTGATTTTATGTAGGAAAAAAGCGGAAAATTTAGTAAATTAAGGTGCTGAATTCTAATTATATAACTAAATTTTCCACTATGATTTCTGATTTTAAAATTACTGAATTTTTCTGTTTAATTGATGATTTTTGTATCGAAATTAATCAAGTAATCGATAAAAATGCTTTAACAACCGATTCAAAGACGGTTAGACGAAGAAAACCGAAGCTTTCTCAAAGCGAAATAATCACCATTATGGTACTTTTTCATTATAGTGGCTATAGATGTTTTAAACATTTTTATATTGAATATGTCTGTAAACATCTATCGAAAGAATTTCCTGATTTGGTTTCCTATAACCGATTTGTGGAGTTGAAAAAGCGATGTTCAGTTCCTATGATCCTGTTTCTCCAAATGCAATGTTTAGGACCATGTACAGGAATTTCATTTTTAGATTCCACCACGATAAAAGTATGTCACTACAAGCGAGAAAAACAGCACAAGGTCTTTAAAGGCATTGCTAAAAAAGGCAAAGGAACTATGGGGTGGTTTTTTGGTTTTAAACTCCATATTATTATCAATGAAAAAGGCGATATTATTGATTTTCTAATCACTCAAGGCAATGTGGATGATAGACAACCTCTTAAAGATAAAACCTTTCATAAGCGTGTGTTCGGAAAAATATTTGCTGACAGAGGGTATCTTGGAAAAGAGCTTTTTGAACAACTTTTTATCGATGGAATACATCTAATTACAAAGATTAGAAAAAATATGAAAAACACGCTTATGCATATCTATGACAAGATCATGCTTAGAAAAAGAGCCGTGATTGAAAGTGTAAACGATATTTTGAAAAATGTATGTCAAATAGAACATACTAGACATCGAAGCTTTGATAACTTTATACTCAATTTAATAGCAGGATTAATAGCCTATTCTTTATACCCAACGAAACCAAATATTAATATCGATAACCTTCAAAGAATTGGGTGAACTATCCCGAACTCACGTTAGTTAAGAAAATACTACTCCTGGTTAGCAAAATACTGTTTCGGGTTAGTAATATCCTGTCTGAAGTTAAGAGTATACTTCTAATGCTACGCTTATGCCAGCGAGGCAAACCATTCGTCTAAGACGCCCGGGAATGATTTATCTAACCACTTAGTTATTTGTGTACTATCGATCGTA
>CAZDTI010000904.1:0-1663 GCA_964508085.1 uncultured Saprospiraceae bacterium
ACTTCTCTACTGTACATTAGACCAGTTATTGGAGTTATTATTGGTTTTATGGCTGATAGAACACGAGCATCCCTATGGTTAATCATAGGTTTTCTTCTTGCCACTTTATCAAGTATTATCTTTTCTTTGGGAATTATTGATAGTAGCACGACTTTCTTTTTTATAATAAACATATTATTAATGGCAATAGGTGTTTATTCTTGTCGTGTGCTATATTTTGCGACCCTTGAAGAAGCTAAAATTCCAATAGTTTTAACAGGAACAACCGTAGGACTGGTATCGATTGTTGGCTATACACCAGATATTTTTTCTGGTCCAATGTTCGGGATTTTGGTTGACAATCTCGATAAAGTAGCTGGACTACAAAATGCATTCTTAGTCCTGTCTGGATTTAGTTTGGTAGGTGTTGTAGCTTCTTTCTGGTTTTACAAAATTTCGAAGACCAAAAACTAATTCCCTTGATGTTCCTTTATCCTAGGAATGGTCAACAACGTTGTTTGGCGACCATTGACATACCTAAATCCGTTAGCTCCCCAAAACCCTGCTTCTTCGAGCATTATTCTAATATCACGTTTCCATTCTGGGATGGTCACGGTGGTATTCAATTCAATAGCATACACCGTATTTTCATGTAATGGATAATCACCCGTTACTGGGACTCCACCTTGAGCATCCCACATGCCTAAGGTTGTACCAGAACTATGTCCATAAGTCCCCAATGGGTGAGTATAAATAGCCGGTCGTAGACCTTCTGCTTTTCCTTGTGCTAAAGATTCTTTTAAAACGGTATTCCCCGTCTTTTCAGTTTCAAAATTATTAGTAAAAATATCCTGAACTCTGTTACCATCTTTTAGAGCGTCTTGCAGAAATTTTGGTGGTTCAGTTTCGTTGGGCTTTAGTACATATGCCAATTCCTGGCAATCCGTATTCAATCGCAAATAGGTAATTCCGAAATCACAGTGCAATAAATCTCCTGGCAAAATCACCATATCCTCTGGCCTATTGGAAAAGGCATACAAATGATTTCCTAATTCTTCCGCCGTACGCTGTACATCTACTGTGGGGTGAAACCATGTTTCTAGCCCTAAATTTGTTACTTTATCTCGCATCCACCACTCGACATCAGTTGTTGTGGTAACCCCTGGAGTTATTACTTTTTCAGAAAAGGCTTCTGCAATAATATCGTGGGTAATATCGACCAACTGGTTGTAAATGATCATCTCTTTTTCTGTGCGAGTCTCTATCCAGGCGATAGCCAATTTCTCTGCCGACTTAACTCTCGAACTAAACTTCTTAGGTAGGTTAGACATGAATGCTTCATAATCGGTTTTAACAATGCCATCACAAATATTAAAAGAATCAGAATAATTGAGTCCTATAGATTCAGGATTTCGCTCTTCAACAATCTCCATTAATCGTTTCCATTGATCAGGCTCTTTTTCCTTGTCCCAAGCTGAAATGATATTCTCTCCAAAATTATATCTGGCAACTGCTAATTTTTCAATCGTATTCTGTTCTTTGTTTCTGTAAAAAACAAGAATCGTTCTTCTCCTTGCATTGAGCCAAGTTGCAGGAAGCATCGTTTTTAGTACAGGATCTTCATTATATTCTCTTGAAATAAGGATCCACATATCAAAGCCAGTATCGTCCATTAGCTTTGGTA
>CAZDTI010000905.1:0-1656 GCA_964508085.1 uncultured Saprospiraceae bacterium
TAACTCATGCATTTAAGGAAATTGATGTTGTAGTTGAAGTTGAAAAAGGTATCTTTGCGCCATGTTAAAACTAGGACAATACAATACGCTCAAGGTGTTTCGTCAGACGGATAATGGTGTTTATTTGCAAGATGGAGAGGGAAATGAAGTTCTGCTACCAAATAAGTTCGTTCCTGAAGAATTAGAGATGGATCAGGAAATGACCGTTTTTATCTTTTCTGATGGTGAAGATCGCTATACTGCTACTACACAAAATCCAAAGCTAGAAGCCAATCAATTCGCTTATTTGGAAGTCGTTGATGTAAATGATTACGGTGCCTTTTTGGATTGGGGCTTAGAAAAGCATTTACTAGTGCCTTTTTCTCAGCAGGATAGTAGAATGTATATTGGTCAATCTTATCTAGTATGCATGTACGTAGATGCAATAACGGATCGGCTAGTTGGCTCTAGTAAAATTATTAAGTTTTTTACGGATAAAGAAATCACTTTAAGAAGAGGAGAAGAGGTTGACCTGTTGATTGGTCCTGAAACGGACTTGGGTTTCAAAGTGATCGTCAATCAAACTTGGCCAGGATTGGTTTACCACAACGAAATTTTCAAACCAATACAATCTGGTGACAAAATGAAAGGCTTCGTTAAACTAATCCGCGAAGACGACAAAATTGACATACGCCTCCAGCGAATCGGTTATGATTCTATCCCGGAGCAAGCTCAAATAATCATGCGCCACCTCGATGAAAACGAAGGCTTCAGCCCACTAACAGATAAAAGTAGCCCCGACGATATCTCCTTACGTTTACAGATGAGTAAGAAAGTGTTCAAAAAGGCAATAGGTGGATTATATAAGGCTCGAATGATTCGGATTGAGAAGGATGGGATTTATAAGGTGAAAGATTAAAGATTAAATATTTAGGATTAAGGATTGCCTTCTATCGTGAAAAAAACATAAATTTAATTCTCAATTCTCAATTCTCAATCTACAAAGCCGCAATACACCTTTCTCGAATCGCCCAAACCTCCTCAAAGGAATACGGAAGCCCCTCTTTTTTCAACCACTTTTTAATAAACGCCTGATGATATTCAACCTTGAATACGCCAACATCTGACCATTCAATAAACTGTTCTTCTAATACATCCGGCATTAATTTTTGAATATCAGAATCTGGGAAGGTAATGTCCATTCGTTCTCCATTGATGGAAAGGTAACAATGTGCTTCCGGAATGAACTGAAATTCACTCTCTTTAATGATGTTTCCTATTCCAGGCGTGTTTTTATTGTTCATTTTATAGATAGCCAAAATTAGTTTTACGCTTTCAAAACCTTGCTCGGTTGCTAATTTTTTTAGAAAAGCATGTTTACTACTGCAGGTTCCTTGTCGCTCTTTCCAAACCAATTCAGGATCAAATCTATTTTCATTTCGTCCATAAGGGAGTTGCTGCACCACTCGTATAACATCATCGAAGGATGATAAACCGGAGACCAAAAGATCATCTACTATCGAGTTGTGATCATGGGAATTTAATAGGAGTTCATGCATAAGTTAATCCTTTAACCTTTTTCAAATCGTTTAATATTTACCTCCATTGCCAAATCCTTCCCATTCAGTAAGTATTCCACGAAATGCAATCCCCAATAAGGCCCTAAAGAAGTTCCTT
>CAZDTI010000906.1:0-1654 GCA_964508085.1 uncultured Saprospiraceae bacterium
TGATTCCCATTGGCTGAAACAATCGCCAGGTGACAAACTTCACACCTACGATGTTCTTATTATCCAAGTTGCGTTTTACATGAAGCTCTATCATTTGGTTACTTGTTCGTTTGTTCCAGTCTGATAGGATAAGATCTGTCATGATATAAGTAGTACTTACCCTGTACTTATGGGCTACTTCAGTTTCTTTACCTTCTGGTGAGTTAATTTGAGCAAAAACACTAAGTGAGCAAAAAAATAAAAGAATTGTAAATAAATTTTTCATAATAATCATTTTAAAAATAATTTCGATTTCTGCAAAGCACCTTCCGTTATTGTTAGTCCATTTAGTATAGGAGAAAGGAATCATAGTCCGATGATTATTTACTCTACTTTATCGATTTGACAATGCAAAGATGCAGTGGAAAGGAAGGTGAATCGTCCTGAAATGAAAATTCGGACTTAATAGTGAGATTTAGGACTTTTTATACAGGCTTAAATTTGATTAGATCTCAACCAAGTTTTCGGTGATATACCTTCGATTTTTTTAAAAAAGGCATTGAATACCGATTTAGAATTAAAGCCACTTTCATAAGCTAGCGCTAAAATGGTAAGGTGACTATTGGCAGGATTTATAGCATTCTCTTTGAAGTTCTCTAAACGAAAACTATTGATGTATTCATTGAAGTTTTGGCCAATTCGTTCATTCAACAACCAGGAAAGCTTGTTACTGCTTATATTCACGTTTTCGGCTAACTCGCGTAAAGATAAAGATGGGTTTTGAAACCACTTTTCTTCCTTCATTCCTTTTTGAAAAATTTCTAAAACCATGTCCGTTTCGGCAACTGACATTAAGGCTTTGGAAGGGGCAATTCTTATTTGTTTTTCGGAATCAGGTGGTAATAGGTCTATGCGGAAAGTGGCTTGCAGTAAATCCTGGAACTTCTGATACTGGTGTAAAGGCTTTAGCAGCGGAATATTCATAAAGTTTATGATTTGACCAGTACGCATCTTGATGTTTTCTTCCAAATAGTCCAATGCCATTTCGTGTTTGTCCAAATGGACCAACAAAAAAAGTTGCCAGGGAAAAAGCGCTGCCCCTAAATCTTCTTTTATCATTAAGCTAACCCTGCTGATATCAATATCGATCTTATCTTCTGGATTGACCAATTTATACAACACTCTGCATTCTTCTGGTCTTTCGGCCAAAGGGGTTTGAACTAAGAAGTCATTTAGTTTTTCGTAATCTTTCGTAAGAATTAAGCAAAGTTGTTTTAATGCGATGGGGTGTGTAAAATCTGGATTGATGCCCAAGGAGGTCTCTATACATTCTAGAGCTTTGGAGTAGTCTTCGTTTAAATAATGAATATTTGCTTTGGTAAAATAATGATTCGGAGATAAAGGGTTTATTTTTAAAATATTATCAGTATGCCAGAGCGCTTTTTCAAAATAACCTACTGCTGTAAACAATTCGATTAAACCTTCTTCTGCTTCCGTGTAGGACGGATTAAGTTCTATTGCTTTTTGAAAAAAATTATGCCCATTGATAAAATCCCAATGGCCCCAAAAGGACAATGTCGCTTTACTAAAATACCCTACATAGGATTGTTTGTCCAGATTAAAACCTTTGCCGAGATTCTCTTCTGACATCTGTAATAAACCTTTATTATTTCCC
>CAZDTI010000907.1:0-1649 GCA_964508085.1 uncultured Saprospiraceae bacterium
ATTCATCGCCCTTTTCGTATGTAAATTAAATACCTATCATCCTAGACGAACGCAACGAGTCTTGTCATCCTGAGCGAGCGCAGCGAGTCGAAGGATTACTCCTTCACAAACTTCACCGTTCTCCTCTTCTCCTTATGAATACAAGTCAGAAAATAACAACCTGGTACCAGTTTTTCAATGTCTAGTGTATTTTCCATCTCATTTACAGGTTTTGAAATCACTTCCTGTCCTAACATGTTGTACACGACTAACTCTTCAAGCGCAACATCTGTATTAATCACCAGCTGATCGGTGGCAGGGTTTGGAAACACTTTTATTTTTATTCCATTTACAATATTGGAAGTAGAAATGGGGATACAAGCTTCTGTCTGCACTACATCAGCAGCATAGCGAGGCATGATCATATAGCCTGCATTATAAGGCGCAGTACCTGGGTCAATTTGAGAACCGATACCCGTTACTATAAATTTCTCTGGCAAATCTATAGTTGCTGGAACGTCAGTATCATCATCTACTCGCATGAGATAAGTCATACCAGTATCTTCAGATTGCACAAAATAATGTCTTGCAGGTCCTACGTTTTGATTGTCTTCTATGAAAACACAACCTTTTATAGCAATTAGTTTAGACTCTTCCATTTCTCCAAATGCAACATTAGAAATAGAGTCCGGTGCGTGAAGTGTATTCCCCTCTGATAGCTTAATGATATTATCTGGAATAATTTGCGTTAGTCCATCGAACTGTGTAATTAGACCATAAACTGTTACTTCGTCTCCTTCTTGAACCGTATAATCAGGCGCATTCTCAAATTTGAAAACACGAATCCCATCTTCTTTATCCTCCTTATCAATCAGGGTAAATTCAACTCCTTCTGGATGGATGTTTCCTCCATAAACGATTCCCGTCAAAGCGGTTATCGTTCCATTAGATGGATTCACACCTTCCCCATCTACAGTGGTTACCTCTCCAATTTCCATTTCTGGATAGAGATCTGGGTTAAAGCCATCATTGTCTATGATGTCAATGGAAGCTGTTCCAGTAGTAGCTAAAGTAGCATTGACTGGGTTTTCTAATCGGATTACAATTTTCTCGGTAAACTCTTGTTCGGTATCGTCTACAATTACAATCTTCAGTCGACCAATAGTAGTCGTTCCGAATCCGTCTGGTTCAAAATCAATGAAAGTTTCTGGGATGAAGAAGTCTGTCCCGAGCGTTGCAGTTGAAGAAGGATCAACCACTACATCTATGAATGCCTCCTCTGTTGTATTCAGATTGGCCATTTTGAATTTCACCGTTACAGTGTCCGCATCTTCTGGAACAAAGACTGGGATGTCTTCCCCAAAGAAAATAGACGGCAATGAGGAACAAGTATCATTTGGCGCTGCAGGGGTAGCGTGAATATATAAATTAGGATTGGCGCTGGTGGCAACAGAAGTTTGTGTTGTAGAAAAACGCCAATTCAATGGATTTGAGTTATCTGATTCTGGACTGCAAAGCATGATAGATGCACCTTCTCCGTCCGCTATTTCTGGCCAAGGAGCATTGTCATTGAAGGTAACTTGATCTACAATGGCTCCATTTGATAAAATTATCGTTTCCGAGTTGTTATCCAAACCGCCGTTTGTCCATTCAAAAGCATCAACTCCAAA
>CAZDTI010000908.1:0-1643 GCA_964508085.1 uncultured Saprospiraceae bacterium
CCCTAGCTGCATTCTAATAAAATAAGTAGAAAAGGGGTCTTGAAAACCATCATAGGTTCCTACTAAGACCTTGGAAGAAGCAATATCAGCTGCCCATAAATCAAATTGATACAACTCGAAAAGTATGGAGACATATAAATATCTTGAATTAGGGGAAATAGCGACGCCGCCGGTGTAGACGGTATCAGCAACTATGATTTTTTGAAAATTACTGAACAGGCCAGTATTCCTATCAAAATCGTAGAGGTATAAATGGTCAATTTGGTTGTATCGTACAAACTTAGTCCCGTCTGGGCTGAAACAAGATTGGCCTATGGTTCCACCCCCTTGCGGAACCAATCCTATTTTCTGCATTTGCATAGTCATAACGGTATCAGCTGTTAGCAAAACTGTATGAATGGTATCTGATACATTTTTAAAGCTCGTAACCCACCAATCTACTCCATTTGCATGTCGTACCGCAGTTAAACCTCCAGCCCACAAGGTATCCTGTACAATCGTAATATCCTTTTCTACTACCGCTCCTTTTCCACCATCCTTATTCATATTAATCACCGAGTAAAGCAAACGATCCACCTTCACATCAAAAGGAACCAGATATACAATTCGCTTATGAAATAAATAGTATAAACTGTCCGAGCCAGGATCCGGTAATGCTAGTATGCCATTAGTTATGGTATAGGCGCCTCCTATCTCATCATCAGGACATTGGATGTCATTGACTTCTCCTGCGTTTATATTGTTACCGTTTTCCATTAGCTCGTGATCGGCATTGAAAATTTTGCAGCCGTTGGTGTAGAATAGGAGATTGCCTTCGGCGTCACTCATGGTGGCGTTGGTTCCTTCCATATCTATATCTCTATCTATAGGTGTTACAGATATAGGGTTTGTGTTAAACGTAAAGTTCATTCCAGAATGTAGAGGGTCATTAGGAAATCTTGCTCCCGACCCTAGCCCCCAATTGTAATCGTGTTTTACTTGACTAAAGCCATAAAAAGTACCTGAAATAAATATTAAAAAGCATAATAATTTTTTCATAACGATTCACATTTTATAATTAAAAATAAATGAAGAGGCCATCTCTTTAGAAGAGACAGCCTCAAATACAGATACGTTTTATTTAATAATTACAAATGCTTGAGTTGTGCTAATATGCAGTGTTTCTACTGTACAGTAATATGTACCCGCAGGAAGATTTATATTTGGTACTTGCCAATAGGATGCAAATATTCTGTCCTCATAGTAACTGCTCTGTATAATATTCTGATTGACTTCATAAATAGCTTCCATCATATCGCTCTATTTTTTGATTGTTTCAAAAGCTCTAAAATAATACTTTTTAAACGATTCCACAAAGGTAATTCTTCCCACTAAAGTGCGATAGTGGGAAGTTAAAGTTTAGGTTAATAATTAAACTCAAAACACCATCACCTTGCCCGAAGCCACCTTCCCATCCTCCGTCCGCAACACCCAAAAATAAACCCCTTCCTTCATCGCATCGTTCAAAGGAATACGCAAACGCCGCTCCCACTCCGCTATCGACCGAGACAAAACCTCCCGCCCCAAAGCATCGTATAACAAGAGTTTCCCATCAACCCCTTTCTCCAAGTCCATCTCCAAAAAACCACCCCGTTTCACCGGAT
>CAZDTI010000909.1:0-1636 GCA_964508085.1 uncultured Saprospiraceae bacterium
GTATGGAAAAGCTGATTGATGAATTGGCAAGAGGTCGTAAAATGGAGAAAATTTTACGTCAAGAAAAAAAATAGAAACTGGTGCGAACAAGTGATCATTACGTCAGATTGGCTAGCGCCAAATCCGCCTCATATAACAGACAGCTCCTATTACAAGAATAAATTATTTGCACAAACTTCTTGAGTAAACATTATGATACAATTGACTATTATCGATTCTGTAATACATTTAGATACTGCTTTAAAGAACAGACTTGTTTTTTCGTTATTCTCTTTGTTGATTTTTATACTGTTAGCATATTGTTGGAATACTTCCAGGAGTAAAATGAAAGTCACAAATAAAGATGGGAGCGGATTGATCTATTTGTCAATTGCGTTTTTACTATATTTTGTACTTGGCTTCATGTCAGTATTTGATTTGAATAAGGAATTGTCTATAACCGGAAGTGAAAGAACTTTGAAAGAAGTAATAAGGTCATTTGATACTCCTCTGTCTTATTATATAATTAGTGGGTTGATCAGTTTAAGTTTTCTTTCATCATTATCTTTTTTTGCGATTAAAAGACACAAGATTGATAGAATAGTTTCAGATCCTTCTTGGAAAAATGGAATAAAATATATTGCATTCTTTTGGATAATCATTATAACAATAAATCAGAAAAATGAAGTTTTAATTGGAGGAATAGACGTCTTTATAAGTATTTTATCTTTTGTATTATTAGGCTTTTTTATATCAAAATACTTTATTCAAAGGAATCTTAAATTTCTAGGATTAATATCTGGATTGTTTTTTATTGTAATTATTTTATTGCAGGTTATTCAACCATTTAAAGGTTTGACAGAGGAGAAGTTTATTCAAATGAATACCTATTTTTTAGCCCCAGCAATGGCTTTGTCCGTAATTATTTTATCATATGCTTTTAATTGGATGAACGAATTAAGCTTTCACGAATTGTCTAAAGTTTGGGTTGATGAAAATGTTCCCACCAATAAGATTGAATCTGAATTAAATGTAAGTCCTTCGAAAAATAGAGAAACATGGAAGGAAAAAATAGCAAGAGATGAAATCGAAAAAGTAATTGAAGAAATTATTATTTTAAAAAAGTATAGAAATGAAAACCTAGAGCATATACTAAATATTGCATCTCGAAATACCCGAAATAATAATAACCATATGAAAAATATTATTAAGTACGAAGATTATCAATTGAATCGAAACCAAATTTCCCACTCTTTAATTTCATTGCTTACAAACTAATTTAACATATAGCCTGTAAAGAGAATGAAATTGAATAGGGAGTGCCAATCAATGTCTGTGAACGGGAAGCTTAATGGTTCTTCGGCACTGTGTTGTGTTCTCGCGTTAGTTTGCAAGCTTCCTCCGGTCGTTCACAGCAAGTAAGAAAAAACGGGTACTGCTTATTTCTCAACACCTTCCACCACCTCAAACTCCACAAATTCCTGACAATTAGAATGTGCTCCAATCCATAATTTGAAATCACCTGTTTCCGTTGTAAATTCCATATCTGCATTGTAGAAATTCAGATGATTAACGGAAATATCAAATTGGACCGTTTTTGTTTCCCCTGCTTTCAACTCAATTTTTTGAAAACCCTTTAATTCCTTAACGGGGCGGG
>CAZDTI010000910.1:0-1631 GCA_964508085.1 uncultured Saprospiraceae bacterium
ACTATGGAGAATTATGATGAAGATGATTATGAGGATTTTGAAGATGATGATCCGGATGCAGTACAAGATCCAGATTTGGAATCGAATTCTGATGATGATTTCGATTAATTACACTTAGATTAATATCGGCGAATATGCAAACGTCATTTCACATTTCTCTACCTTGCTATAGCGTAAGCAAAACCAAGGAATATTATTCAAAAATTATTGGCGCTTCAATAGGTAGACAGGCTCAAAACTGGGTTGATATCGATTTATTTAGTCATCAACTAACTTTTATAAGATCAGACAAGTTTAATTTCTCAACTACAAATTATGTTTTCGAAGGTCATATTTTGCCATCTTTTCACTTTGGCATTATATTGAACGAAGAGCATTGGAATATGATTTATGAAAGACTCAAAGCCCATAACATCGATGTTGTGGAAAAGATAAATTTCCTCAAGGACAAATCTGGAGAGCATAATTCTTTCTTTGTCAATGATCCTAACGGTTATATGTTAGAATTCAAAAATTTTAAAAAATACAACAACATTTTTAAATCTTAGTGTTTCTAGAAAGTTCAAAATTCTAAATACGGATCCACGGTTATTATAATCAAAGTGTTATAATCTAAAAGCATTGGGCTTGAGGTGGTAAACTCCCAAAATAAGAAATTCAAAATATTTTAATTATCACAATGGTTGTGACTCATTAGGTCACGATCCTAAAAACAACTTAAAATGAAAAATAAACATGTGTTGGTTTTTATGTTTTCTTTAATCGTATTTTCTGCGAATGCCCTATTTGAAAAAGGAAACAAAAAACAAGATAAGCAAACTGAAACCGTAGAAGGAACTTTTGATGGTTATGATAAGGATGACGGTTATGTGTTTTTAGTAAAAGGAGAAGAAAATGAAATGGATACCATGTACTTCACTGAAATTACGAAAGACGCTCTAAAAATGTTCGATCTTAAATCTAAGGATATGATAGGGAAGCTTTTTTTAGTAACCTACGAGATTGAGGAATTTGAAGAGGAGGACGAAGAAGGTGACATTGAAGTGTACGAGAAATATACCATCACGAAGCTTGAAAAACTATAGTTTTTAAAATTAAAGCTGCTGGGTAACTGGCAGCTTTCTTTTTTTGAGTATTTCCCAAATAAAGATAGAGAAAACAATAAGATACTCCAATCCTATAAGCCATAGATTTTCGGCTTTGTCAGATGTGCCTATCGCCAAATAAGAAAGGTAACTTAATATAATAACAAAGCTCCAGACCAGAGGGTATTTAAAATTAGTAAATACCGATAATAAAACTAAAGTTGTTAAATACCAGGGGTGTACTGTTGTACTTAAAAACAAATAGCAGGTAAAAGCTAAAAGCATTGCTATTATGAGTTTATAAGTGGTACCATTTTTTCTAAAAAAGGCTAATCCCAAAATGAAAAAGAGGGTAATCATAGGAAGCACTTTTCCAATAATAGCGATTTCGTTATAACCAGTTAATGCATAACCAATTTCTCTAGAGATATAGTAAATACTGGCGTTAAATTCAAAATTCCCAAACCATAAACCAACAGTTTCAGAATAGTTATTGATAAACTCCATTGAAAAAAATGGAGCAAAGAGAAGTATTACAGTAACTAT
>CAZDTI010000911.1:0-1631 GCA_964508085.1 uncultured Saprospiraceae bacterium
GTAATAAGTAGCATGTGGGGCCGGTGGATCATCTGTAATTGGGGGATTCCAATTCTCAAATGGATCACTACTACCCTTGGGGTCAGTTTCTGCGGGTGATTCTCTCGTTAGAGATTTGAAAGCGCAAAGAGCTTACGCTTCTTAATAACAATATAAATACATCCTTAAAGGAAAAGCTCGTACAAATCTTTGTGATTCGTACGAGCTTTCTTTTTTCTGGATAGAGACCACTGGATAGTTCGGTTAAATGCCGGAGCATTTGCCGAGCATACGCAGCGGAACGCAGACTCCGTGCCAGCGGGCAGCCCAAAAAAACTGTTAGTCTTTACCTTTTGACACACTAAAATACTTATACAACACATCCGAACATTTATCAAAACATGTAAACTTTCTCTTTCTCTTCTTTCTCCCTGACCAGTCATTAAAAGTAGACAAACAATAAAAGTCAATTGAACTTTTCTCTTGGTAAGCAAAGTCAAATATCTTAAAATCATCTCCTTCTAAATCCTCAAAAAAATCACCTATATCTAAAGAGTCAAAACCGCCAAGTCTGTAATACTTATTTTTGGAAAGGTTAAAAGCCAGATAATAGTTACAATGACCTAGCCATTCAGCTCCATTCGAACTGCTTTGATCAAATGTTATTTGAATGAAATATAAGTTTTGTGTTGGGCTCAACAAGAAGTTAGACTTTTGTTTTGCTAAACTAGATAAAACAGAGTCTCTTTTTCCTATTCCTTCTCTATTGAGTGTAAGTAATTTTGCTTTGAAAATTAGATCTGTTGTATCTAATAAAGACTGAGAAAAAGCAGTGTTTGTTGTCATCACAATGACTAAGAACAAAATTATTATTCGATTCATACTATTATCTTTCGAGTTATTAATCTTTATTCTGATATTCATCTGCCCTCTTTCCTGAAGGATCATCAGAAGCATGACCATCATATGGTCTGTCGAAATAACCATTCTTTGTAAGGAAATCAAAATAAGATTTTGCATTTTCTCCTTGATAAGATACATGACCACTTTCATGCTGAGTAACTTCCAAGGTAGTTCTACCGCCAGATGGAGAATTTGTTAATTGAACTTCAATTGTATTATTTCCAAATTGCGAAAACGGTTCATTTCTATCTTCTTCGTTAAATCCCATTAATGTAGCACCATCGTTAGGGCCTTCAACATTATTTGTAGTAACAAAATAAACATCGACCGTCTCTCCGTTCGCATTATCTAAAGTATTTATTTCATTAAACATTTCAGGATTGCCCTGAGAGAATTCCTTAATCCTTTTTTCTGTATTTTTTGATTCACGAGTCCAAGTCTTCAACTCCCTCTTAGCTCTCCTTAGCTGTTTTTTCGCTTTCTTAAAAGATTTCCATGGACCGCCATTCTTCTTAAAATCTTTTCTTCTAGTTCCGTATTTTTCTTTAGCAGTATTTACTCCAGCTTTAATCGTGTTATAATTTTTTTCTGCCTTTTTCCTATGAACTTCTGCTCCATTCACAATAGCTCTTCCGTCTGGATCCATAAATATTATTGGATTTCCTGCTACATAATTATAGGGTGATAAAGAAGCATAATCCGCCGCCAGAGGATCAAGACTCTGAAACCTCCCAATATCACTATCATAA
>CAZDTI010000912.1:0-1602 GCA_964508085.1 uncultured Saprospiraceae bacterium
TCTTATTGCAGGCTCTAACCGATGGGATTTAAAAAAGGTGGTTGCCTACAAACTTAGCACAGAAAAATACAATACTAGTGGAAAAGCCTTAAGGCATGTGATTGGTTTTAAATTTAAAAAAGGCAGTAGCCCTGAAAAGATTAAAGCTGCTTTAGCCAATTTTGAGAACCTGAAAAATGAAATTCCCGCTATAGCAAAATTGGAATGGGGAGTAAATAACAGCACCGAAGGTCTTAGTAACGATTTTGATTATTGCTTTACGATAACTTTTAATGACCACCACGCCAGAGAAGTTTTTCTCTTTCATGAAGCACATGTCGCCGTAGAAAAAGAATTGGCACCATTGTTAGAAGATGTTTTTGTTATGGATTATTGGGCTGAAAAATAAGGTTCCAGATTGAATATAGTGGGTTTCTTTACTGGGTAGATGGGTGGATAGGTAGATGGGTAGATGGGTTTCCTTCTAACGTGTAAAACTGCGAAAGAAGGAGAACCCATCTACCCATCACCCATCTACCCATCCACCTATCTACCCACCACAACTCCCAAATAGAAAATGAAAAATGCCATACTAATTTTCGCTATCCTTTTTATTGCATCGTCCTGCGAAGAATCCCAAAAGAAAAGTAAATCTAAACCCAATATCATCTGGCTGATGGCAGAAGACATTAGTACGGATATAGCTTGTTATGGAATGGCAGTTGTCCAAACGCCCTTTTTAGATAAGATGGCAAATGAAGGGGTAAGATTTGACAATTGTTTTGTGACCAATTCAATTTGTTCACCCAGTCGTTCTGCCATGATGGTCGGTACGCATCAGACAAAAATCAATGCTCATCAACATCGTAGTAATCGAGATGTTCCTCTTCATGAAGATTTCCAGCCCTTTACCTATCATTTGCGAAAAGCAGGGTACACCACCATTTTGGGGCACCATGGCGTGATGGGGAAAGGACGTAAAACGGATGTAAATTTTAAAAGTGAAAAAATTGGGGACTGGGATGGGAAAACAAAATTTGGACTGTTTGATAAGTATGACTCCTTTGAAAAAGAAGACCAACCTTTTTTTGCTCAAATCCAATTAGCTGCTACGCATCGAGGAGCATGGTGGGATGAAGTTCGAGCAAAATCAAAACATCCTGTTGATCCCAATGAAGTAGTTTTACCGCCCTACATGGCTGACCATCCTATCGTAAGATTGGACTGGGCAAAGTACCTCGACCAAATGGAATTTATTGATGCCGAAGTGGGGATGATTTTCAAGGAGTTAGAAGAGAAGGGGATGGCAGAAAATACCGTCGTAATTTTTATTGGAGACAATGGACGCTGTAATATTCGAGGTAAAGGCTATTTACACGATCCTGGTTTACGCATTCCTTTTATCCTTTTTTATCCAAAAGAACTGGAAGGTGGACAGGTTCGAAAAGAGGTAATAAGTGCTACGGATATTACGGCTACGATTTTAGATTATGCAGGGGTGGATATTCCAAATTATATGACTGGACAATCTGTTATGGATAAAAATTTTGATCGGAAATATGTCTATGGTACCCGTGACCTTTGGGATGAAATCGAAGAACAATCTCGCACCGTAACTTCAGG
>CAZDTI010000913.1:0-1589 GCA_964508085.1 uncultured Saprospiraceae bacterium
TTTTAAGATTCCGATTGGGAAGTTTTATAAGGGGAATGTGGATGAGATGTTGGGGGGAGAGTAGCTGTACGTTAATGGGGACGGTTACTAAGTTTTTAAAGTTTAGTAAACGTTTAAATAGTGTGTCAACGACTTAATACAATTCCATTTGTTTCAAGTTCTTCTGCTCCTTTTAAAACGCCCAAACTGCCTATGTTTTTAACTGTCATTTTTTCGTGGATATGATATTTTAGTTTTCTTGAAGTCGATTGAATTACCTTCCAATCCCAATCCATTACACGATCGTTAGAATCTACTATAGCTTCATTTTTTAACGCGCCTTTTTTATTGAAATGACCAATGTGAGAGTAATTTAGAATTCCTTTTTCAATTCCTCCTAAATATAGTTGAATTAAACCCAATCCAGATGTAGAATATCTGAAGCTATACCCATTAGAGTATTTGGGCTTTAAATTTATTTTTCTAAAGAATGGTTTGCTTTTATGTTTAGGACTCCACATTTGAAATGAAACAGCAAATTGACCACCATTTTCTAGGTCAAAATTTGATGTAATTTCATCTACTGTTTTATATCGCTTAATTTTATTGCCGAAGGAAGAGCTATGGTCGAATAGCTGTAAATCAGTTTCTCTAAAAATGTATTCAAGGATCTCTATTTTATCTGATTTGTCTGCAAAGAAATTATAATTCATATTCGATAACTCGTTTTTGCTTTGATGGATCTTGAATCTTTTATTCCACTTCCACCCCCACAAAATCAAAAGAATCAAAAAACTTATCCTGCTGTCGATTCAGACTCTTTTCTCGATGCATCACCACCTGCAACTGATAAAACCTCCGTCCAACCATATAAACCTTAGTCTTAATTGTAGCGGTCCCCTTTTTATAATCTACACGCCATAAGCGTCCCGGAAAACCATCTAGCTTAATGTGATCAACATAGCGAAGATCACCTTTGACAGAAGTAACGGAAGCATCTATCGTGTAATGAAAAAAGGATTCAAGAAATTCAGTGGAGTCCGAGTGGATACTGTGTTCTGGATAGTCAACAAAGCTAACAGCGTAGTAAACATTATCTGGATTCTTACCTTCCGGTTGGTAGAGGTAGGTCGTAAAAAGGAGGTCTCCAACAGCAGTTTCCATGAGTTGCTCTTTATGGACCATGTCGCCAGGGCTGAGCACTCGAAACTTCCCTTCGGAGGATTCGAATTTTTGCCATTGATCTTGGGCATGGAGGCTGGTTATGGAAAGAAGGAGAATTAACAGATACTTCATGATTGTTTTTTAATGTGTCCTAAGAACGTTATAGGGGAAAGGATTGTTTTATGGGCTTACCTTGACTTACTCTTTGATGACTATACTCATGGATTGGTTGCCTCGTTTACTTCAATTCCCTATCTTGCCTTGGGAACAACGAAAGATTAAGCAGGTGGTCATATTTATTTTCATAATAAATTGAGAGGAGTTTTTGGAATAGACGAGGCGAAAAACGCAGTCATCCCCTTAGGGCTGGCGAGTATTTTTAACGAAGTATAGTCCAAAAAGTCTTTCAAGTTATTATAGAATTTAAATTGAACACCTGCTTAACT
>CAZDTI010000914.1:0-1584 GCA_964508085.1 uncultured Saprospiraceae bacterium
AAATAGAGATACCCCCAATTTCTACTGAAGCTGATTTTTTCAATTTGCTCCCAACTAATGGTCTCCGTGACTCCTTTCCAATCGGTGATGGCAATGAGGTTTTCATCAAAAACAACTTCATGGTTAAAATAACTGGCAATGGAATACCAACCGATACAACCAAAAGAAAGAAGAAAAGGGCTACACATCAAAAACAAATATTCTTCCTCACCGAGAACGCCAATAGCTAAAGCGCCAAGGGCAATAGCCACACAGATTAGACCACCGATTTGATGCGCTCGATTTAAACGAAGGACATATTTCCCCTCTTCGTTTCTGGAAAGCGACTTTTTAGTATCCTTGCTTAAATAAGCGATAGCCAAAAATGTCGCGATCATTGGAACTGTTGTAGATATAATTTGAATCCAGTCCATGGTTATTTATAATATGCGATTTCTCTTTTTGAATATTTTTTTGAAAATCTAATTGTCACATTCATTTACAACAACTTCAAATTGTCTTTTTATCTAACCTTTCTTAGCTTTTATTTTATTTATATTGTCAATCACTAACCATAGTCCTACAATCGAACCGGAGATTCCAATAATGGCATTGTCTGTAAACGCTAGTAGTATTCCACTGGTGGTCGACATTATTCCAAGTACTAGGAATATTTTTTCGGAGGAGCTGTCCGTATTTTTCATTTCACAATTTACAACAATACTTTTATATTTGACACGAGCTTACTCATATATTTGGAGTAGCGATCAAGGAAGTCGTTGGCCTAATGGACAGGGAGTTGGAGCTGAACTAAGGACAAATTTATAGCTTACGTGACCTTAAGAATGATTCTTACGTCATAAAAGAAGATCAAAAAGTTAATATTAAAACGAAAAAAAACATGACAGAAACAAAAGTATTCGAAGCAAGTCCAGAAGCAAAAGGCAAAGCAAAACAACTAAGGCTATTTGCTATGCTCGCCTGGGTATTGGCTATGGCAGGACAAGTCTTTGCTATTTTAAAACTGATTAGCGATGAGACCCTAGTCTGGTTGATTGTAGCGATCGTAGTCATCTTGATTCTCGCCATTACAGGTTCTACACTTTGGAAGAAAGCCAATAAACTAGATCCTGCATCCGAGAAAGAACCCACGCGATTTTTTATACAAAATCAGCTAGGTGCGATCATGGGCGTACTCGCATTTCTCCCAATGGTTATTCTCATTCTAAGTAACAAGAATATTAGTGGAAAAACCAAAGGAATTGCAGGGAGTATCGCCGCCATTGCGATGGTTGCAGCGGGTATCACTGGAGCGGACTTCAATCCACCATCCGTTGAGAAATATACCAAAGAGATCAACGAACAAACCGCAGCAGCTAAAGGCCTGAACATTGATAGTGATAATGTCTTTTGGTCCAAGGCCGGTAACAAGTATCATGCGTTTAATACTTGCCAATACATCAAAGGCAAGGCACTCAGTACCGGCAGCATCAAGGAATCATTCGAGCAAAAAGGGATTTCGGAATTGTGTAAAGTGTGTCGAAAGAAGGCGGCGAAGTCTTCGGTGCCTTCGGATGTGAAAGAATTGTTGGAAGTAGAGTAGGG
>CAZDTI010000915.1:0-1583 GCA_964508085.1 uncultured Saprospiraceae bacterium
AAAAGGTAATGACTCCAATTATTGATGCGGTGTATCAAGTGTTATACGAAGGGGGGAATGCGAGACGCATTTTTAAGGCCTTAACAGATAGGTTAGATTGAAGAAAGTTTACTTATCTTGGTTATAAACCGCTTTTATTATGCGCTTTCCGTTCATGCTATTTTTTGCTTCTCTCCTATTATTTGGCTGTAATACAACGCCTGAAGGTATTGTCATAGATGGAATTCTAGAGGTTCCTGAAAACCGCGAAAATCCAAATTCACGTACGCTTAAATTAGTCTATAAGGTTTTAAAGGCAAAAGACTCTGCCGCTGGCAAGGCACCAATTGTTTATTTACAAGGTGGCCCAGGCGCGGCAACGTTGATTATGGAAGATTTTTGGAAGAATCATTCCCTAAGAAATGACAGAGATATTGTATTGATGGATCAACGTGGTACGGGGGCTTCAGAAGCGAACTGCACTGATTTAGGTGATGCGTTTTTCGAAATTATGAGACAAGACCTTACCATTGAAGAGGATTATAAGGCCTCACAGGCGCAACTGGTCAATTGTAATGAAAAAATCAAACATAAAGGAGTGGACCTTGCCGGTTACAACAGCCGTGAAAATGCAGCCGATTTCGAAGATTTACGAAAAACGTTGGGGTATGAAAAATGGAATTTATTTGGGGCTTCCTATGGCACCAGGTTAGGCTTAACCATTATGCGTGATTTTCCAAACAATATTAGATGCGCTGTTCTTGCAGGGGTTTTGGCACCAGAATCTGATGCGTTTAAGGGTAGGATTAAAAGTATTGACAATTCTCTGTTTATGGTTCTGCAAGCTTGCGAAAGAAATGTGGACTGTAGCAGTAGGTATCCCAATCTTAAAGAGCGCTTATTGAAAGTTTTGGAAAAATTGGAGTCAGACCCTTTGCATATTGAATATAAAAATAGACCCTATGTACTGAATATACAAGATGCATTCGCCATATTAAGCGTTCTGCTTTACGACCGCAATTCTATAGCAAATATTCCTTCATTTATTGAGGCTCTTGAAAACGGAGAACCCGAATCTATCATCAAGCTTTTGAATACTTTCGAATACTTTTACGGCCTAATAAATCTTCCTATGAACTATTCGGTGTTGGCCTATGAGGAACTCCCATTCTATAACGCGATAGATACAGAAACAGCCATAAAACAATCTGAGATTGGGTACGTTTATGATTCTTTTACACTGGGCGCCAAATTATTAGCCAATTGGCATCCTCATAGGGCTTCGGACACAGAAAATCAAGCTGTCATTTCTGAAATTCCTACACTAATGGTATCAGGCGGCTTGGATCCTGCAACTCCCCCAAGTCATGCATCAGGAGCTTTGAAAAATCTGAAAAACGGTTTTGAAGTTGTTTTTCAAGATGCAAGCCATAACTTTTTTAATCCCTGTTTTTTCCAGATTACCAGAGACTTTATCGACAATCCGTCTCAAAAACCCAATATAGCCTGTGGTGTTGAAAGAAACCCCATTGAATGGAATTTATCAAACCCGATCCATTGAAAAATTAGAATGCTCTTTCAACACTCTATCTAGTTCTTCTCTC
>CAZDTI010000916.1:0-1572 GCA_964508085.1 uncultured Saprospiraceae bacterium
GATAAAAAAAGTTAGGAATTTCTTAAATCGTATTGAAAAAGACATATGTTTATTCTCTGATTTGATTGACTCTTAGCGTTAAAAAGAAACTTTAAGTAACTTCCATTATTTAGAATCGCAATATTTTCATGAAGACCAATTATTATAAAATATGAATTACAGAAGAGTCATTAAGGAGATATACAAGGAAGTAAAAAGCATTGACGACCCCGGCGAAATAGTTACTTATATCCCTGAATTGGCCATTGTTAACCCAGAAAAATTCGGCGTTCACATCACAACCCTTGATCAAGAGAATTACAGTATTGGCGATTCTGAGGAGAAATTTTCTATTCAAAGCTGTGCAAAAGTATTTGCGTTGACGCTGGCTTTCAAACGCCAAGGGGAATCCATTTGGGAACGCCTCGGAGTAGAACCTGCAGGTACTCCATTTAATTCTTTAATTCAATTAGAAACGGACTCGGGGATTCCACGTAATCCATTTATCAACTCCGGAGCCATGGTCATCTGTGATATTCTAATCAGTGAATTGAAAAATCCCAAAAAAGATTTTTTAAATTTCATGAGAAAAGTCTCTGACTTACCTAATCTAAACTTTTCAAAAGACATCGCAGACTCCGAAAAAACTGTGGGGTATAGAAATGTTGCGCTCTGCCATTTTATAAAATCTTTTGGCAATATCAAAAATGATCCAGAAGTGGTTCTTGATTTTTACTTCAATCTTTGCTCCATAGAAATGACTTGCCAGGAGTTATCCAAAAGCCTTTTATTCCTCGCCAATGGTGGGAAGAAAGTTTCTGATCAAAAGAAAATTCTTACGAAAAGCCAAACGAAAAGGATCAATGCCGTTTTACTGACTTGCGGTTTTTATGATGAATCCGGGGAGTTCGCCTTCAAAGTTGGATTGCCCGGAAAGAGTGGAGTAGGAGGCGGGATCATAGCTATTCATCCCAAAGAATATAGCATCGCATTGTGGAGCCCTAAACTAAACACAAAAGGAAACTCATTCAAAGGAATGAAATTTTTAGAGGCCTTTACAAGCAAAACGGGCTCTTCTATTTTTTGAAAGGCTGTTAGATAATAGCAAAAGTCTATTAAATCCTACCTCATGAGTAGACTTTGGAATGGTTTTTTGGATTTGTAATAAATAATGATTTTCTTTAAAGTATCAAGTGAAATCTATTTTTAAACACACTCTTAGAATGATAGCGCTTGTCTAACTTTCCACCATAATTCTTTAACTATGTTTCAACCCTACACCGGCCCTTGGAACCACCAAACTGCCGCTCATCTTCTGAGGCGAACTATTTTTGGCCCTACCAAAGAACGCATCCAACAAGCTGTGGATGAAGGCATGGACGGTACTTTCCAAACCCTTTTTTCAGCACCTGCTCCAGTAGATCCACCTATCTACTACGATTACGAAGAAGATCCACTGGCTGGCATCGGAGAAACCTGGGTGGATAAATATTTAGACGAAAACGTTCCCAATATTTATTTCAACAGAGCTAAAACGATCTGGTCCTGGTGGTTTCAGCAAATGCACAATAATGATCAGACCATCACGGAGAA
>CAZDTI010000917.1:0-1564 GCA_964508085.1 uncultured Saprospiraceae bacterium
A
Organism: uncultured Saprospiraceae bacterium; assembly: GCA_964508085.1. GTDB lineage: Bacteria > Bacteroidota > Bacteroidia > Chitinophagales > Saprospiraceae > CALGLS01. The sequence goes on from CAZDTI010000917.1 coordinate 2, forward strand.
AGCGGAAGAAGATCGCCTGAATGAAGAAAAGCGAATGGCGGAGGAAACGCGTAATAAGGAAGTGGAAAAGCGTAAAAAAGTAGAACAAGAAAAAAAGCTGACGGAAAAACGAATAGCAGAGGAAGCAAAGAAAAAGAAGAAAGAACAAGACGCTCGTAAAGCTTTAGAACAAAAAAATAAAGCAGCAGCAGATCGCAAAAAAGAAAAAGAACGATTAGCGGAACAAAAAAAGACAGCAGCAGCTAAAAAAGGAGTTGACGAAAAAGTAGCGAAAGAATCTTCCTTTATTGATAAATATGGTAAGTTTTTGATACCCTTAATCTTGATACCAATTGTTATTTGGGGAGTGATCCAAGTTATTCCTAATAATCGTAATGTAGTACTGGTTGATACCAAAATGGTTCCTTTTCAAAATACGAAAAACAAACTCTGGGGATATAAAAAAGGAAGTACCATTGCTATACTTCCTGCTTACACTGTTGCCGGAGATTTTTATAATGGAGAAGCAAAAGTCGTAAAAAACGGGCAAACATTTTTTATAGATAATAGTGGAAAATGTGTTAGGGAATGCCCTGAGGGGTTAATTTCCTTCGGTATATCAACAGGTGTTTATAATAGTGCCATTCAAAAAGGTAATGAAGCCCTGAAATTAGAAACGCCAGATATCATTGCAGCTCAAGGTTATTTCGAAGAAGCGAAGAAAATTGCAACAAAAAATAATTTTGATGATAGTGAGGCAACTGCTGGATTGAAATACACGAGGTTGATTGCTAAGAGATTAAAGCAGAGAAATGAACAGTCTAGTGATGCAATTAAATCAATTACGAATGCTCATAAACTTGGAGAAAAGGCAAAAAAGGCAAAAACTAATAGTGCAATTAAACCAATTGCGAATACGCTTAAGCTTGGAGCCGGCACCTTTGTAGACACTAGAGATAAGCAAAGTTATAAATGGATGCTGCTGAAAGATGGCAAAAAGTGGATGCTAGAGAATCTTAATTACAACAGTACTAATTCTTGGTGTTATAATAATGAACAAGGTAACTGCAAAAGATACGGTCGTCTATATAGTTGGGCTGCGGCCAAAACGGCTTGTCCTACTGGGTGGCGATTACCAAGTGATAAGGAGTGGAGCAATTTAGCAAGAGCATATGGTGGCTATTATGACTGGAAAACTAAAAAGGATATTGGGAATAAACAAGTTGCGTATCGAGCCTTGATGGACAGCGGTGCAAATAGTTTCTTCGCTAAGCTTGGAGGTCTCCGAAAATACGACGGGAACTACTATCAAATAGGAGAATATGGTAGGTATTGGAGTAGTACAGGGATGGGGACTAACTATGCTGTAGATTATTATTTTGGAATTGGCGGCTTATTTCGCAACTTAGACTTGGAAAAGGCAACTGGGATTTCTTGTCGCTGTATCCAGAATTAATATGCCACTATACACCCTACTCATTGCGATCAACAATTACGCCCCCGCTTCTAATGTCCCAACTCTATTAGGATGTGAAAATGATGTCAATAACCTTAGGGATTTCCTGAAAAAAAAGTACCCAGAAG
>CAZDTI010000918.1:0-1523 GCA_964508085.1 uncultured Saprospiraceae bacterium
TCGACAGCATTGGTAATGGTGCCACTCAGTTTGAATGAATTGGCAGTAACTGCTTGTTTGTCTGTTTGACAGGCTATTAGAGAAATGCCCAAGAAGAGGAAGATTAATCGTTGTATCATAAGGTTTTATTTTGATGGGGAAGTAATTTACGATTTTTCTTTTGCTTTTCGGCCTAAGGATTATTTAGACTGGGAATATGTCTTTATATCTCCATCTTAATAAGATATGTTACCTCCTACATACAATCATAAGTTCTGATATTATTCCCATCCTCATCAAACTCATTCCAAATTCCAACTGGCTCGTCATCCTGATAGGTCCCAGAAAACTGAACCTGATTAGAACTATTGTCATAATAGTGATTCCAGAAACCATTTTTTACACATTCTGAATAGTTTCCTTCTTCCATTACATTTCCACTAGGATAGAAAACCTTAAAAAAGCCGCTTTGCTTTCCTTCTGTATAGTTTCCTTCCCTTTTTATCTGCCCATTTTCATAATAGAAAGTCCAAAAACCAGTTGCCTGACCATTGGTATAATTGCCTGCGCTTTCAATGCCATTTCCGTCTGGGAATGGATTTTCAGTATATCCGTTTAGAGAAGAATCCATTACATCTACCTCACACAAATACGTTTTTTCCGGAAGGGAAATATTGCAATCTGAGGAATCATCGTCTTTGCCACAACTGGTGATTAATAAAACGAGAAAAAGTAAGAATGGGATAGATTTGTTGATGGTCTGTTTATGGAATGTCATTTTAGTATTTATATTTATTGAAAAATCGGTGATCAAAGGTACATATTGTTATTAATACTTTTTGATGGACAATTGTCAAAGGCTACACATTCTTATATTATTAACTAAGGCAGGGCTTATCCCTTTTCAAACTTGCTTATTTGAAAACCTTTTTGACATAAATAGACAACCTCAGCTTTTCCTATTCTATTATCTTTACGCTAACAAAGCATACATCAAATGGAAAATACATTTCGATTCTTAGATTTTGAAGGGATTCAGTTTGCTGCCTTTATAGAAGGGCACTGTCAGAATGAGCATCCTGGTTATTACCCTAAGAATGTTCTTTATTATGTAGAACAAGGCCAACTGAATATAAGAGAAGACCATGTTTTACACCAAATAAAGAAAGGAACTGTTTGTCTATTGCGCAAACTTAGCAATGTTTCCTGTTTTAAAACATGGGATAAAAATGAAAAGTGCGCCATTGTAAAAGCGATGGTCCTACAAGACGATTTCATACAAGAAGCCATTAGTCAATTGGCTTTAAGTCCACCCAAAAAATCCATCTCTGAGAATGTTATAAACCTCAAAAGAAATTCAATATTATTGGGTCTTTTCGACAGTTTGAGCTTATATATTGAAGAAAATGAGCGTCCAGATAGAGATTTAGTATTTCTCAAAACCAAAGAGGCATTGCTAGGAATTATCAAATCAAATCCAGAAATGCTCTCCGTTTTCTATGAGTACTCCAAATCTGTAAAGGCGGAACTCAGAGAATTTATGG
>CAZDTI010000919.1:0-1514 GCA_964508085.1 uncultured Saprospiraceae bacterium
CTGCAAGCTCGCCTATCAGTTGGACTGTTATTTCGCCTGCTACTGGTGCAAATATAGCCCAAGACACAACATCATGCAATCATAAATCATTGATTATCAATCATTTAAATTATTCAATTGAACATAATAAAATATTATTGAATTCATTGGAATTTAATTGAATTCCAATTATTATATTTGTGCAAAAAAGAATATGGAAAAGATTATTGCTCTAAAAGAAGAAATAACTGGACTACGAAAACAAGCCATTGAGTTGAGAGATGATAAGAATGTTTCGTACTCAAATATCGCTCTATATATTGAAAGACTTACTGCCAATATGTTACTAAAGCGAAATAGATATTCTACTGGAAGCATCAGCAGATACCTAAATATTGATTATGAAAATTTAGAAAATGAAAGACAACTACTTACAATTAGAGATTGGTATAGACGATTTGTAGGATACTTACAAGGCATAGAGAAAGATTGGAATATAAAAAAACACATCAACCTTCCCAGCAAGGACGAAATGGAAGCTGCTGCTTTCTTATTTAATACTCGATGGAAGGTTTATTCAAGTTTTGATTATGGTGAAGGCAGGGTTATTTTCATGTCTTTTCTCAAAATAGGAAACTCAATAGATTCTCTTCGCTTAGAGTCGATGCACGATTCTTATGAAGGCAATTTTCAATTAGAAGATAGCAACAGATACATCAGAATTTCTTTACAAAATACTCGTCAGCAAAGAAAGGTACATCTATTTGGGTATGTAGGTATAGGAAAATTACCAGAGCTGTTTATGACTATGTTTGTAAATTTGAGTAGGACAATGGAAGTTGTAGCTGGTGTTGGTGTATTTGTGAGATGCTTAGATGACGAGCCTGATTTTTCACCTAAAGTAGTTTACTTCGACCAAGCAGAATCAGAAAATATTCCTAAACCCATCATTGAACTATTATCAGATGATAGTTACATGAAATTTAATAGCGGTATAACATCCGTAGATGAACTGACGGATAAGATGGTTAAGCTGAAAAAAAATCGCTTAAAAAAATCAAATTGACTTTTTACGACCAATGGCTATGTTATTTTTTGCTGGGCAAAATTAAATATCATGGCATCAAAACTATTAAGCTCAACCCATGTAAAAAAGGATTTTTTTTGGGAACAAGCTCACGAAGGTGACATACTCGAAGGCTGGAAAAACCACTTCTATTTTGTAATCTTTGGTATTTCAGGTAAATCTCGGTTTGGAAAAAACTATATAGAAATTGACTTTTTTCTGTATGGTGATAACCACCTCGTTACAAAAAATTATGAAGTAGGGACATTAGCTGTTCAACTTCTTGATATAAAAATCCTCAATGAAAGAGGTCAGAAAATAATGAATGGCTTTCTAACAAGGCAAGCCTTAAAACACAAGAAAGTCAAATATCCAAATACTAAATTGGTCAAAAACGAAACAAAAATTTCTAAAAATCCAAAAGGAGCTGGACGTTATATTATGTCTTTTCTTCTTAAAAAGTAATCAT
>CAZDTI010000920.1:0-1513 GCA_964508085.1 uncultured Saprospiraceae bacterium
AAATGAAAATCTATGAATTCAGATCAGAAAAAAAACTTAAGAAGTAAACTATTCCGCCATCTTGACGGCATTGTTATTTCCCCGACTGCCTATAGCTTGAAAGAGCATGGCGTAACAGATTATATACTTCAGAATAAAAAAGTAACCTTAAAAGACCTTGTTGCAAAATTCAAGGCTAATGACGGTTATTTGAATGTTGCCCTGCGGGGACTCTGTTCTCAAGGTTGGCTTATTCAAAACATTGACAATCAAAATAACGCGGTCAGTTATGAAACAAATGAAGAGTCAGAAATAGCCTTTAACTACTTCTATCTCTATAAAGATGTAGTGGACTTACTGAAGATGTCAGAGAATTATCATCAGCGGAAATTTGAAATCGAACCATTTTTAAAGTTGGAAAGTATTTACAAAAAGTACAAAACCAACTTTGGAATTGAGTTGTCTGATAACAAGCTTCGAAGAAAAGTTGAAACGCAAATACTGACACATATTGAAGGGATTATTGTAGGCCCTACAATTGTGCACATGGGGATTACGGGGATGTTTCACAAGTATTTTATGGAATCTAGATTCAAAGCAGAAGAATTCCATGAAAACCATCAGGAGTTTGACAAATTGCTTAAAATACTTGCGGACCTCGGTTGGTTCAACATAAAAAACGGCTCCTATGAATTTAACGAATTAGGCTTGTTTTTCGCCAAAAGAGCAAGTGCTTATGGAGTCACCGTATCTTATATTCCTACCCTCCGGAAATTGGACGACTTGATATTTGGTAATCCGTTAATTCTTAAAAATGATACACCTGGAGCTCGGGAAAAACACGTTGATAGAGAAATGAATATCTGGGGTAGTGGTGGTGCCCACAGTTCTTACTTTAAAGTGGTAGATAAAATTATTATCGACCTTTTCAACAAACCAATAGAAGAACAGCCTAAGGGCATACTCGACATGGGCTGTGGTAACGGGGCATTTCTACAACATTTGTTTTCGGTCATTGAAAGTCAAACTTATCGAGGTACTGTTTTAGATGATTACCCGCTGAGGGTAATTGGAGTAGACTATAATAACGCTGCCTTAAAAGTTTCTAGAAAAAACCTTATCCAAGCCGATATTTGGGCAAAAATTATTTGGGGAGACATTGGAAATCCCAAGCTCTTAGCTAAAGATCTGGAAGATAATTATGATATCAAATTAGAAGATTTGTTGAACACCAGAACTTTTTTGGATCACAACAGAATTTGGGAAAACCCTCAAAATAGTTCCTCAAGAATCAGTGGATCTACAGGAGCATATGCCTACCAGGGGAAAAGGATAAACAACAATCTGGTTTCAGAATCACTTAAAGAGCACATCGAAAAATGGACACCTTATGTAGGGAAATTTGGCTTGCTATTGATCGAATTACATACCGTAAACCCAGAACTGGTTGCACAAAACCTGGGAAATACTGCTGCCACCGCATATGACCTGACACACGGATATTCCGATCAATATATACTTGAAATTGAAGAGT
>CAZDTI010000921.1:0-1507 GCA_964508085.1 uncultured Saprospiraceae bacterium
AGAGGAAAAGTTAATATTGTGAAGAGAAAATCATGAAAACTCTTCGCCTGAAGAGAAAATGACTTTCTATTTGTTGTTATTTTCTATAGGGAATGTCCACCCAAAGTATACTTACTTCTAACATCCAAAAATACTTGGGTGGGCATGTTTTCTAAAAAAAATCCCACAAGCCCTCTGGGTTCTGAGCTCTCCAAATCATTCTGATAATTACAAAGAAAATTATAATAGCCACGATATACTGCGCCACTTTGCTGTCTCCTTTATTTTGCTCATTAAGTTTTCGCTGATAGTTGATGTCATCATGATCAGCATCCCGAAAAGATTCGTCTTCATCGGCCAGCTCCATTTCCGCTCGTTGATCCATTCGGATGATAATCGGGTTTGCGATTTCATAATCTTTTTGTCGGATATGCAACCCAATACCAGGGGAGCCTAAAGGAACAGCGGTTATGGCATTGCTATTACTAACGAAAGAGGGAATACCTTCAGCCTCTAATCTTGCAGAATACAAGCGAGCTTGAGATTCAAAGTAAAAATACTTAATTGCAATTATATTGTTACCAGAAGAGTTGTCTTCGTCGAGGTGGTCGAGTATGTCATCTTCCATGGACGGCGGAATTTATGGGTTTAAACGACCACTAAGATAGGCTTTTCCCTGCGTATTCTACCATTTTTCCACCTTTCAGCTTTAGTATATATTCCGTTTTAGCTGCTAAGTCTAAATCATGTGTCACCAAAACTAGGGTAGTGCCTGCATCTTTGTTGAGCTCAAATAACAATGCTTCTACTTTTTGTCCTGTAGCTTCGTCAAGGTTTCCCGTGGGCTCATCTGCAAATAATATTTTTGGTTTATTGGCGAAAGCACGAGCCAGGGAAACTCGTTGTTGTTCACCACCGGAAAGCTGAGTAGGGTAGTGATCATGCCGATCAGCCAGGCCCACTCGCTCCAATAAATGCATAGCTTTTTTAACAGCTTCTTTGTCTTTTCTCAATTCCATTGGAACCATTACATTTTCCAATGCAGTCAGTGTTGGTAACAGTTGGAAATTTTGAAAAATGAATCCGACTTGCTCGTTTCGTAAGGCGGCACGTTGGTCTTCGTTGAGTTGGTCGATTAGCGTACCATTTAATTTGATAGAACCACTCGTTGCTCGATCTAAGCCGGCACAAAGTCCAAGTAAGGTAGTCTTCCCACTTCCGGATGGTCCTACAATGGAAAAACTAGAACCTGGAGGAATCGTGAAGCTAATGTTATCTAAAACAGTTAGTGATTTGTTGCCGGATTGGTAGGTCTTGGTAAGGTTGCTAACTTCAAGCATAGAAGAGCTAATATTTTAATTTTTAAAAAAGACGAAAAACCACATACTTAACACCGAAACAGGTTAATTGTTTGGAAAAGAATTTATGAAAAAACCGGATACAGTTTTTACTATTGTATCCGGCTTGCACCTATTAAATTTTTATATTATTAATACGTAGCGTTCCCTGGCGTTCGCGGAAACGGAAT